>JAYSCT010000040.1:0-35150 GCA_041914785.1 Roseateles sp. | reverse complement strand
GTGCGTGTCGCCCTCGAAGTACAGCACCGTGTCGACGATGTGCTCCAGCACGCGCGGGCCGGCCAGCGCGCCTTCCTTCGTCACGTGGCCCACCAGCACGATGGCGCAGCCGCGCGCCTTGGCCGTGCGCGTCAGCTGGGCCGCGCATTCGCGCACCTGGGCGACGGAGCCGGGCGCCGACGACAGCTGCTCGGAGTACAGCGTCTGGATGGAGTCGATGACGCAGAAGTCGGGCTCCTCGGCCTCGATGGTGGCGAGGATCTTTTCCAGGCCGATCTCGGCCAGCACGCGCACCTTGTCGCCCGCCAGGCCCAGCCGGCGCGAGCGCATCGCGACCTGGGCGCCGCTTTCCTCGCCCGTCACGTACAAGACCTTGACGGTCTGCGACAGCGACTCCACCGCCTGCAGCAGCAGCGTGGACTTGCCGATGCCCGGGTCGCCGCCGATCAGCACCACGCCGCCGGCCACGATGCCGCCGCCCAGCACGCGGTCCAGCTCCTCCTGGCCGGTGGGCGTGCGGTCGTAGTCGCTGGCCTCGATCTCGCTGAGCGTGGCCACCGGCTGGCTCTTGGCCAGCGACTGGTAGCGGTTCTTGGCGCCGCCCTGGGCTTCGGCGGCGGTTTCGGTCAGCGTGTTCCAGGCGCCGCAGTGCGGGCATTTGCCCAGCCATTTGGCATTGGTGCCGCCGCACTCGGTGCAGGTGTAGATGCTTTTGCTGGTGGCCATGCGGCCATTGTCAGTGCGAGCGCCAGAGCTTCACGGCATGCGGCAGCGACTGCGCCTCGGGCATCCAGCGGTCCAGCGCGGCGCCCAGGCCCACACCCGCGACGAGGAAGGCCAGCGCGCCGGCCCAGGTGTGCCGCAGCGCGCAGCGCAGCCAGCCGCCGCGGTCGAACTGGCGCTGGTGCCGCCAAGCGAGCCCGGCCGCGAACGCGGCCAGCGCCACTTCCACCGACACCGCCATCAGCACCTCCACGCCGAACAGCAGCGTGACGCCGGTGCCCAGCAGCGCGGCCATTGCCAGCACCATCGCGATGACGGCGGCGAGGGGCAACAACAGCAGCGCGCCTTCGTCGGCGTCCGCGGCCAGCTCCAGCGCGTCCAGTGCGTGGCCGCCGGCGCTGCTGCCGGCATCGGCGGCGTCCCAGGCGATCTCGGCGGCGTCGGCAACGTCCGCCTCCTCGCGGCTCAGCAGGTAGGCCGCCCACAGCCGCAGCAGGCCCAGGTAGGCGGCGTAGCTGAGCGCCAGGCTCAGCCCGAAGCGCAGCGACAGCGCGTCCACGCCGGCGTGGCGCAGCAGCGCGCCGCTCAGCCACAGGCAGCCCAGGCAGCACAGCGCGATGAGGCCCACGTGCAGGCGCAGCCAGCGGTGCGTCTGCAGCCAGCGGCGGGTGCTGACGATCTGGCGTTGCACGGAGGGTGGGGCGTCGCGTCGCATCCGGCCATTCTGGCGTGAGGCCTTGGCATGACGACCGGCGCCGCCGGCCGCGCTGGGGCACACTGGCCCGCCTCGCCGTTCCCGCCGGAGCCCCTCATGGAATTCGCCACCTGGTTGACCCTCTTCGCCGCCTGCTGGGCGATCAGCCTGTCGCCCGGTGCCGGCGCCGTGGCCGCCATGAGCGCGGGCCTGAGCCACGGCTTCAGGCGCGGCTACTTCATGACCTTCGGCCTCATCCTGGGCATCCTGACGCAGGTGCTGTTCGTCAGCGCCGGGCTGGGGGCGCTGATCGCCGCGTCCGAGACGGCGTTCGCCGTCATCAAGTGGGCCGGCGTCGCCTACCTCATCTGGCTGGGCGTGCAGCAGTGGCGCGCGCCGGCCCGGCCGCTGGCCGCGGCGGGCGATGCCGGCGTGCCCGTCACTCGCCGCCAGCTGGTGCTGCGCGGCTGGGGCATCAATGCCGTCAACCCCAAGGGCACGGTCTTCCTGCTGGCGGTGGTGCCGCAGTTCCTGGACCTGCACGCGCCGCTGGCGCCGCAGTACATCGTCATCGGCGCCACGCTGGCCTTCACCGACCTCGTCGTCATGGGCGGCTACACCGTGCTGGCGGCCCGCGTGCTGGCGGCGCTGAAGAGCGCCCACCACATCAAGGTCATGAACCGCGTGTTCGGCTCGCTGTTCGTCGTGGCCGGCGTGTTGCTGGCCAGCTTCAAGCGTCACGCCTGATCCTCCCCACCGTCACCGCACGCCGCGGCGGGTCCGCGGCGTTTTTCTTGGTCGCTTCCATGTCCACTGCATCACCCAGCCGCTGGCTGTTCTGGGGCCCCACGCTGATCTGGGCCAGCACCTGGCACGTCATCCTGTACCAGCTCGATTCGGGCGTGCCGGTCTTCAACTCCGTGGCCTGGCGCTTCGGGCTGGCCGCGCTGCTGCTGGCGGCGCTGGCGCGTTGGCAGGGCCAGTCGCTGCGGCTGCCCCGCAGCGCACACCTGCTGATGCTCGCCACCGGCATCGTGCAATACAGCGGCAACTATCTGTCGGTCTATCAGGCCGAGCGGCACATCCCGTCGGGCCTGGTGGCGGTGCTGTTCTGCCTGATGGTCTACGGCAACGCGCTGTCCGGCCGCGTGTTCTTCGGCCAGCCGGTGACGCGGCGCTTCCTGGCCTCGGCCAGCGGCGGCGTGCTGGGCGTGGTGCTGATCTTCTGGCCCGAGATCGCCGCCACCGGCGCGCGGCCCACCGCCGCGCTGGGCCTGGGGCTGGGCCTGTTCGCGGTGCTGGTGGCCTGCATCGGCAACGTGCTGACGCTGACGCTCACCAAGCGCGGTCTGCCGCTGGTGCCCGTGCTGGCGTGGAGCATGGGCTACGGCGCGGTGTTCCTGCTCGGCGTGTCGGTCGTCAGTGGGCAGGGCCTGCATTTCGACCTGCGCTGGCCCTACGTGCTGAGCCTGGCCTACCTGGCGGTGGCGGGCTCGGTCATCGCCTTCGTGCTGTATTTCAAGCTGGCCCAGGCGCGCGGCCCGGCGCATGCGGCGCTGACGGGCGTGGTCATCCCCGTCATCGCGCTGGTGATCTCGGCGGTGTTCGAGGGCTGGCAGGTCACGCCGCTGGCCGCGGGCGGCATGGCGCTGTGCCTGGTCAGCCTCTGGGTGGCGACGCGGCCGACCTAGAACTCTGCCTTGCTGCGCCGCCCGGCCTTCACGTCGCTGCGCTTGGACTTGCCTTCCAGCCGGCGCTGCTGCGAGCCGTAGGTCGGCTTGGTCGCCCGCCGCGCCTTGGGCACGTGCGCGGCGGCCTGCACCAGCTCGATGAGGCGGGCCACGGCGTCGGCGCGGTTGCGTTCCAGGCTGCGCGAGTCCTGCGCCTTGATGACGACCACACCGTCGGCCGTGATGCGCTGATCGGCCCAGCCCAGCAGCCGCGCCTTCACCGCCTCGGGCAGGCTGGACGCGCGGATGTCGAAGCGCAGGTGGACCGCGTTGCTGACCTTGTTGACGTTCTGCCCGCCGGGGCCGCTGGCGCGGATGGCGTCGAAGTGCAGCTCGTCCGGCCGCGGCGTCCAGCGGAGGTCAGGCACTGCCTGCGCTTCGCACCGGCACGCGCGGGGCCACGGCGCACATCAGCTCGTAGCCGATGGTGCCGGCGGCCTGGGCGACCTCGTCGATGGGCAGGCGCGAGCCGCGCGGGCCCTCGCCCCACAGCGTCACCTCGCTGCCCCAGCCGCTGGCGGGCAGCGCCGTCAGGTCCACGGCCAGCATGTCCATGGACACGCGGCCCAGCGTGCGGGTGCTGTGGCCGTCCACGAGGATGGGCGTGCCGGTGGCGGCGTGGCGCGGGTAGCCGTCGGCATAGCCGCAGGCCACGATGCCGATGCGCATGGCCTGCTCGGCCGTGAAGGCGCTGCCGTAGCCCACCGTGTCGCCGGGCTGCAGCTGCTGCACGCCGATGACCTGCGAGCGCAGCGTCATCGCCGGCCGCAGGTCCCAGTGCGCGGCGTCGTGCTCAGGGAAGTCGGGCACGCCGCCGTAGCTCATGATGCCGGCGCGCACCCAGTCGCTGGCCGTGCGGCCGGCATGGCGCAGCGTCGCGGCGCTGTTGGCGATGGTGCGCTCGCCGGCCAGGCCTTCCGTGGCGGCGTCGAAGGCGGCCAGTTGGTGGGCGATGCCGTCGCGACCTTGCCGCAGGCTGTCGGCGTCGGAGAAATGCGTCATCAGCCCGATCTCGTCGACCTGCGGCAGCGCGTCCAGCCGCGCGTAGGCGGCGCGGAACGCGGCCGGCGTGAAGCCCAGCCGGTTCATGCCCGAGTTCAGCTTCAGGAACACGCGGTGCGGCTCGTGCGTCTTGTGCATGGCCAGCCAGTCGATCTGCTGCTCGCAGTGCACCGCGTGCCACAGCTTGAGCCGCGAGCACAGCTCCAGGTCGCGCGGCTCGAACACGCCTTCCAGCAGCAGGATGGGGCCGCGCCAGTCCAGCGCGCGCAGCCGCTGCGCTTCCTCCAGATCCAGCAGCGCGAAGCCGTCGGCGGCGCGCAGGCCCTCGAAGGCGCGCTCGATGCCGTGGCCGTAGGCGTTGGCCTTCACGACCGCCCAGACGCGGGCGTTGGGCGCCTGCGCGCGGGCGCGGGCCAGGTTGTGGGCGAGGGCGTCGGTGTGGACGAGGGCTTCGATGGGGCGGGGCATGGCGGTGCGCGTTCGGTGGCCGGTGCAGCCGGGGCGCCTTCGTGGGGCGTGGCGGCCGGACGCGGCGCGGAGACATCCAGGGACCTGCCATTCTGCGCGCGAGAATGGTGCGCAAACCCGCCGCAGGCCCCGTGCTATAAACCCGCGCCGCCCGTTCTTCGTCGGCCTCTACAGCTCACGACTCCCCTGCCAGGATCGAACTCCGGTCAATGAAACGCGGCTTCTACACCATCATGTCGGCGCAGTTCTTCAGCTCGCTGGCTGATAACGCGCTCTTCGTCGCGGCGGTCGAGCTGCTGCGCTCGTCGGGTGCCGCCGAGTGGCAGCGCGCCGCGCTGGTGCCCATGTTCGCGCTGTTCTACGTCGTGCTGGCGCCCTTCGTCGGTGCGTTCGCCGACGCGGTGCCCAAGGGCAAGGTGATGTTCTATTCGAACAGCATCAAGGTGGTGGGCTGCCTGATGATGCTGTTCGGTACCCATCCGCTGATGGCCTATGCCATCGTGGGCCTGGGCGCGGCGGCCTACTCGCCGGCCAAGTACGGCATCCTGACCGAGCTGCTGCCGCCGTCGCAGTTGGTCAAGGCCAACGGCTGGATCGAGGGCCTGACCATCGCCTCCATCATCCTGGGCGTGCTGCTGGGTGGCCAGCTCATCGGCGACCGCATCTCCAGCATGCTGCTGGGCTTCGATCTGCCGCTGATCGACACCGGCATCGACACCGGCCCCGAGGCGGCCATCGCCAGCCTGGTGGGCCTGTACGTGCTGGCGGCGCTGTTCAACCTGCGCATCCCGCGCACCGAGGCGCCGCTGCAGCCCATCGCGCACAGCCTCGTCGGCCTGGTGCGCGACTTCTCCGGCTGCAACAGCCGCCTGTGGCAGGACAAGCTGGGCCAGATCTCGCTGGCCACGACGACGCTGTTCTGGGGCGTCAGCGGCAACCTGCGCTACATCGTGCTGGCCTGGGCCGCCGCCGCGTTGGGCTACGGCACGCAGCAGGCGTCGTCGCTGGTGGGCGTGGTGGCCATCGGCACGGCCGTGGGCGCCGTCGTCGCGTCGCTGTACTGCCGGCTGGACCGCGCCACCACCGTCATCCCGCTGGGCATCGCGATGGGCCTGCTGGTCATCTTCATGAACCTGATCAGCAACGTCTGGGTGGCGGCGCCGTTCCTGATCCTGCTGGGCGGCATCGGCGGCTACCTCGTCGTGCCGATGAACGCGCTGCTGCAGCACCGCGGCCACAACCTGATGGGCGCCGGCCGCAGCATCGCCGTGCAGAACTTCAACGAGCAGGCCTGCATCCTGGGCCTGGGCGCGTTCTACACGGCCATGACGCGCTTCGGCCTGTCGGCGTTCGGCGCCATCACCATCTTCGGCGTCGTCGTGGCCGGCACGATGTGGTGGATACGCCGCTGGCACCAGCGCAACCTGGTGCAGCACAAGGACGAGGTCGAGCACCTGCTGGACCTGGCCCGCTCCGACGACCTGAAGCCGGTGGACCGCTGACCCACGCCGGTTCGGTGGCGGGCGCGGCCAGGCGTCACCGGCCTGTCAGGCCCTCAGGGGCTGCTGCTGGCGCCGCGCCCCTTGCGGCCGGTGGGGGCCGGCAGCAGGTGCTTGCCTTCCAGCACCATCTCGATGTGCTCGCTCCACGCGCGGGCGATCTTGAAGCAGCCGCTGTGGTTGAGGTGGATCTCGTTGTGCCAGTCGCCGCTGATGCCGGTCGAGCCGGGCGCGGCCAGCGCCAGCGGCACGGTGGTCGAGTCGAACACGAACAGGCCGGGGAAGCCTTCCTTGTCGGCCGCCATGCCCTTGAGCAGCTGCGCCAGGTGGAAGACCATCAGCCGGCTCACCGCCGCCCAGTCGGCCGCGGGCACGCCGTAGGCCTTCATGGCCGGGTACAGCCAGGGGCCGCTGGCGGCGCCCAGGTCGTCGTTGCTCTCGGTGCCGGCCGGGCGCGGCATGGGCACCGCGTAGCAGTGCATGAAGACCGGTTTGCCGGCCGACGGGCCCTGGTCGCGCAGGCTCAGCAGATGCTTGACGTTGGCGCGCAGGTACTCGGCATAGGTGGCCCAGCCGGGCTCCGAGAAATAGCGCCCCACGCCGGCCGACGGCGGGCCCCATTCGGTCTGGCGGCGCATCAGCCGCAGCTCCAGCGGGATGGGCGCGCCGGCGGCGTCGTGTGCCGGCGTGCGCGCGGCGGCGATGAGGTCGTTGCCGCCCATGGACAGCAGCAGGCCATCCCACAAGGGGGCGTCGGGCCCGCTGAGCAGTCGCACGAAGTCGGCGCTGGACTCCAGGTCCACCATGTGCGAGAGCGCGTTGCCGGTGCCGGCACAGTTGACGGCGGCCGCCTGGCCCCTGAACACCAGTTCCTGCAGCAGGTTGGCGTGGGCGTTGAGCTTGTCACGCGAGTTCGAGAACCAGGAATCGCCCTGAGCCAGCAGCCTCCAGCGGAACGCGGCCAGGTCGGGCGGGGTGCGCCCGGCCAGGTCGGCGGGGGTGAAGCAAGCCAGGTGGTCCATGAACATGGGCGGGTTCCGCGGGGACGAGTTGTGGGCCGGGCCAACCCAGAGGGCGGCTCCGAAGTTCGCGCGATTGGAAAGCCTGCCGCGCGGCGGGCGCCATGCTACAAACCCTCACGCATCGCCGGCGGTAGCATGGGCGTTTCTTCTAGGGAGGCCCCATGACTGAAAGCGTCTACGACTTCCAGGCCATCTCCATCCGCGGCGAGCCCGCGGACCTGGCCTCCCAGCGCGGCAAGGTGCTGCTCATCGTCAACACCGCCAGCGAATGCGGCTTCACGCCGCAATTCAAGGGGCTGGAGCAGCTGTGGCAGGACTACGGCCCCCGCGGCCTGGTCATCCTGGGCTTCCCCAGCAACGAGTTCGGCGGCCAGGACCCCGGCAGCAACGACCAGATCGCGAGCTTCTGCGAACTCAACTACGGCGTCAGCTTCCCGATGATGGCCAAGATCAAGGTCAACGGCAGCGACGCCCACCCGCTGTGGAAGTTCCTGAAGAGCGAGAAGCCCGGCTTCCTGGGCACCGAGGCCATCAAGTGGAACTTCACGAAGTTCCTCGTCGGCCGCGACGGGCAGGTCATCAAGCGCTACGCCCCGAACGACGCGCCGGAGAAGCTGCGCGCCGACATCGAGGCCGCGCTCGCGGGCTGACGCGCCGCGCCTGGCCGCGGCGGGCTTTCATCGCGCGTCCGGCCGCCAGAGCCAACGCCCGCGGCCCCGCCTGACCTGGCCGGCCGCCTCGGCCGCCGCCAGCAGTTCGTTGGCCGTCTGACGCGACACATGGGCCAGCCGCGCCAGCTCGGCCTGCGTGGCGGCCACCGTCACCCAGCCTTCACGCGCCGGCATGCCGCGCTCGCGCGCCAGCTGCGCCAGCGCCAGCGCGAAGCGCTCGGGCGCCGTCTGGTGGCGGGCCGCCTGCAGCAGCCGCAGCGTGCCGTCGTAGCGGCGCGCGAACTCCGCCAGCAGTGCGCGGGCGAAGCCGGGCGCCTCGTCCATCAGCCGGGTGTACGGCACGCGGCCGAACACCAGCACTTCGGTGGGGCCGCGGGCGACGGCCTCGTACTCCGCCGGCTGCCCCGCCGCGAACGCCGCGAGCCCGAACAGCCGGGGCGGCGCGACGTTCTCGATGACCGACACGCCGCCGTCCGCGCCGGTGAAGCGCGTCTCGATCTCGCCGGCGGCCACCGCGTAGAAGGCGGTGGGGCGCTGGCCCTGCACGAACAGGCTGCGCCCGTCGCCCAGGCGCCGGTGCGGCACCAGCGCCGGCAATTCCGCGGCCAGGCCGGCGGGCAGCGTCAGGCCGGGGAAGTTGGCGGCGAACACCCGCCACAGCGCGTCGTCGTCGGGCATGGCGCATTGTCGGCTGGCCGACACAAGCCCCGGGCATGGCTGCCTATGCTGGCCGCATGGATCTTCACGCCCTTCAGACGCTGCTGCGCCGCTTCGGCGCCGAGGAATGCAGCCAGGAACCGCTTTACGTCGCGCTGTGCGCCGTGGCTGCGGACGACGACCGCGCGCTGGCGCTGCTGGCCGAGGCGCCGCCCGAGCAGCGCAAGGCCAACCTGCTGTTGGCGGCCCTGCACGAGCGCGTGCTGGCCGGCGCGGCGCCCGAGCTGGCGGCCTACTACCCCAGTGCCGGTGGCGATCGCGCGCCCGATGCGGGCCTGGCCGCCGCGCTGCGCGGCTGCCTCGACCGCGAATGGTCCACGCTGGTGCAGCACCTGCGCCACGGGGCGACGCAGACCAACGAGATCGGCCGCTGCGCGGTGATCTGGCCGGCGCTGGGCGCGGTGGCGCAGGCGACCGGGGCGCGTCATCTGGCGCTGCTGGACTTCGGCTGCAGCGCGGGGCTCAACCTTGGCGTGGATCGCTACCGGCTGCGCTACGCCACAGAGGACGGCGCCTGGCATGAACGCGGCGGCGCGTCGGTGGCGGTCGAGTCGCGCTGGCTGGGCGCGGCGCCGCCCCCGGCCGAGGCCGGCTGGCGCCTCGCGCTGCGCCACGGGCTGGACCCGGCGCCCGTGGACGTCGCCGACCCGGCCCGCCTGCGCTGGCTGCAGGCCTGCCTGTGGCCGCACGATGCGCGCCGCCGCGAGCGGCTGGCCGGCGCGGCCGCGCAGCTGGCGGACCTGCCCGTGACGCTGACGCGGGCCGAGGACTGCATCACCGCCATCGAGCCGTGGCTGCGGGGCCTGCCGGCTGGCGTGCAGCCGGTGCTGCTGACGAGCTGGGTGCTGTACTACCTGAACGCCGGCGACCTCGCGCGGCTGCGCGCGACTGTCGACCGGCTGGCGCTGAGCCACGGGCTGGCCTGGATCTGCGGCGACCTGCCGTCCCTGAGCGCTCAGGCCGAGCCGCCGCCGGCGCCGGTGCTGCCGGCGGGCGAGGCGCCGTCGTCGCTGACGTTGTGGACGCTGCGGCATGCGCAGGCCCGCCACGTTGCCGAGCGCCCGCTGGCCTGGAGCCATCCGCACGGGCGCTGGGTTTTCTGGCTCTGAATTCGGCTGCCGGCCACGCCCGCTGTCCGGCCCAGGCGAACCGCTGGCGGCGTTGCTTCTCCTCGTGGGCGCGAGCCCACGTCGTCGTTGCGCCTGGCCAGCGACCCGCCTGCGCCGTCCCTCGGGCGCGTCCGACAGCCGCATTCAGAGCCTGCTCGGATAATCCCGGCTCCCCAAGGAGACCGACCCATGTTCCAGCACGTCGACGCCTACGCCGGCGATCCCATCCTGAGCCTGAACGAGGCGTTCCAGAAGGACCCCCGCGCCGGCAAGATCAACCTGTCCATCGGCATCTACTTCGACAACGACGGCCGCATCCCCATGCTGCCGTCGGTGCGCGCCGCCGAACTGGCCGTCGTCGAGTCCGCCGGTGCACGCCCCTACCTGCCGATGGAAGGCGCGGCCAACTTCCGCAGCGCCGTGCAGGGACTGCTGTTCGGCGCCGACTACCCCGCCATCGCCGCCGGCCGCATCGCCACCATCCAGGGCGTGGGCTCCAGCGGCGGCCTGAAGGTGGGCGCCGACCTGCTCAAGCGCTACTTCCCCGACAGCAAGGTCTACCTGTCCGACCCGACCTGGGACAACCACCGCGCCGTCTTCGAGGGCTCGGGCCATGTCTGCGAGACCTACCCCTACTACGACCCCGCCACCGGCGGCCTGCGCTTCGACGAGCTGCTGGCGTTCTTCAAGACGCTGCCGCAGCGCAGCATCGTGCTGATGCATGCCTGCTGCCACAACCCCACCGGCGTGGACCTGACGGCCGACCAGTGGCGTGCGCTGGTGCCCGTCATCCGCGAACGTGAGCTGCTGCCCTTCCTGGACCTGGCCTACCAGGGCTACGGCGACGGCATCGAGGAAGACGCGTTCGCCGTGCGCCTGCTGGCCGACGAGGGCCTGAGCTTCCTGATCGCCAACAGCTTCTCCAAGAGCATGAGCCTGTACGGCGAGCGCTGCGGGGCACTCAGCGTCGTCTGCCCCGACGCCGACCAGGCCGCCCGCGTGCTGGGCCAGCTGAAGTTCATGATCCGCCGCAACTACTCCAACCCGCCCATGCATGGCGGCCAGATCGTCGCCAAGGTGCTCACCGACCCCAAGCTGCGCGCGATGTGGGAGGCCGAGGTGGCGGAGATGCGCGGCCGCATCCAGTCCATGCGCCAGGCGCTGTACCGCGTGCTGGCCGCCAAGCTGCCCGGCCGCGACTTCAACTACTTCCTGACGCAGCGCGGCATGTTCAGCTACACCGGCCTGACCGCCGACCAGGCCGAGCGGCTGAAGACCGAGTTCGGCGTCTACATCCTGCGCTCGGGTCGCATGTGCGTGGCGGGGTTGAACACCCGCAACGTGGAGGCCACCGCCGAGGCCATGGCCGCCGTGCTGGCCTGATGACCTGTTGGCCCCTCGCCCAGCCCGCCCTGCTGAACGCAGGCGGGTCTGGGCGGTCCCCCGAGGGGACGGCGATATTGGCGGCATTGAGCCGCCAATATCGTCAGTGCGGGCCGGCTTGGGGCGGCCCGGCGCTCGGCCCGTGGCCACCGTCAGCCCAACGCTTGACGCCATAACGTCGGGTGATGACCGCCGCTGCCGGTTTCATTGGCAGCGGCTTCCCGGCGTCCTTACCCTGCCGGCCAGTACAAGAGCCCAGGGTCAGGATGAAGCATTGCGTGGTGATCGGCGGCGGCGTCGTCGGCCTGACGACGGCCTGGGCGCTGCTGCAGCGCGGCCATGCGGTCACGCTGGTCGAGCAGGAGGCGGGCGTGGCCCAGGGCGCCAGCCGCGCCAACGGCGGCCAGTTGAGCTACCGCTATGTGTCGCCACTGGCCGATGCCGGCGTGCCGCTGAAGGCGCTGCGCTGGCTGCTGGACCCCGACGGCCCGCTGCGCTTCAGGCCCGAGTTCGACCGGGCGCAGTGGTCGTGGCTGGCCGCCTTCCTGCGCAACTGCCGCGGCCCGGTCAACCGGCTGGCGACCGAGCGCCTGCTGGCGCTGGGCGCCTTCAGTCAGGCGGCGTTTGCGCGGCTGTGCCACGAGGCCCGGCTGGGCGACGTGATCGCGCTGCGCGCGCCGGGCAAGCTGGTGGTCTACCGCCAGCCCGCCGAGTTCGCCCGCGTCGCGGCGCGCGCGAGCGGCGGCGTGGAGCAGGCGCTGTCGCACGACGACTGCGTGGCGCTGGAGCCGGCGCTGGCCCGGTTCGAGTACGGCGAGGCCACGCTGGCCGGCGGCATCTTCACGCCCGGCGAGGCAGTGGCCGACTGCCACGCTTTCTGCGGCGCATTGCATGAGCGGCTGGCCGCGCACGAACACTTCCGCGGCCGGCTGGGCGCGCGGGTCGACAGCTTCCTGACCGACCGGGCCGGCACCGTGTTCGGCGTGCGTACGACGGCCGGCGATGTGACGGCCGATGCCGTCGTGCTGGCCGCGGGCCTGCACAGCCGCGCGCTGGCCGCCACCGTGGGCGTGCCGCTGCCGCTGTACCCGCTGAAGGGCTACAGCCTCACGGCGCCCATCGGGCCGGGCCACCGCGCGCCGGAGGTCAGCGTGACCGACTTCGAGAAGAAGATCCTCTACGCCCGCATCGGCACCGATCTGCGCGTGGCGGCCATGGTGGACCTCGTCGGCGACGACCTGACGCTGGACCCGCGCCGGCTCGCATCGCTGCAGCGTTCGGTGCGCGCCACCTTCCCGCACGCGGCCGACTACGACCGCGCCACGCCCTGGGCCGGCCTGCGCCCGGCCACGCCCAGCGGCGCGCCCATCCTGGGCGCCAGCGGCGTGCCCGGCCTGTGGCTCAACGTGGGCCATGGCGCGCTGGGCTTCACGTTCTCGTTCGCGACGGCGGACATCGTGGCCGAGCTGGTGTCGGGGCGTGCCAGCCCGCTGCCGCTGGACGGCCTGTCGCGGTGACCGCTGACGACCTCGCCCAGGCG
Organism: Roseateles sp.; assembly: GCA_041914785.1. Classification (GTDB taxonomy): domain Bacteria; phylum Pseudomonadota; class Gammaproteobacteria; order Burkholderiales; family Burkholderiaceae_C; genus Pelomonas. Next base: position 22,592 of record JAYSCT010000040.1, on the reverse strand, counting down.
CTGCGCGCCGCCGTGCAGGCGCAGCGCTTCGAGCAGACTGCCGACGCGCTGCAGGGCGGGGCACCGCTGGGCGTCATGCCCAGCATCGACCTGGCCGTCGCCGTGTTCGGCGGCGCCGCGCCGGTGGCTGCCAACGTGCTGTTCTCGCGCGAGCATCCGCAGGGGCTGGTGGCGCGCTTCGACGGCGATTTCGGCGCCGTCCACAACATCGGCTTCCAGGCCGATGTGCGCAACGCGGCCGGCGATTCCTTCGCGTGGCTGCCCGGCGCGGACTGGTCGCGCATCGCGTTCCCACCGTGGTTCGGCCAGGGCCCCCGCTTCGTCTCGCCCTACCCGGCGTCGCTGCTGAAGATGATGGTGGCCGTCGGCGTGGCCCGCCTCGTCGACCAGGGCCGCAGCGACTGGGCGCTGCCGTTGTCCTTGGCCGGCAAGACCCGACCCGTCGCGGACTGGCTGTTCGACATGATCACCGTCAGCAGCAACGAGGCCACGTCGGCGCTGGTGGCGCACCTGCATGACCGCGGCGCCATCCGTCGCGAGGGCGGCCGCGAGGTGCACAACGAGCTGCACGACCTGTTCGCCGAACATGGCCTGCCGGGCCTGCGCCTGGCGAACACGCAGCCCGACGGCGGCTGGGGCAACGGCGCCGGCGCGGGCGTGGGCCAGATCCAGATGACGGCCTGGGACGCGCTGCGGCTGATGTGGCGGCTGGACGCCGACGCACCCGCGCAGCCGCCGCTTGTCAGCCCCGCCAGCCGCGCCGTGCTGCGCCGCGCGCTGGACGCGCAGCAGCGCCACGAGATCCTGTCCAGCGAATCGCTGCGCGCGCTGCCCGGCTGGGTGCCGGGCATCCCGACACACTTCGCGCACAAGACCGGCAACACGCAGAATTACGCCAGCGACGCCGGCATCGTGCACGACGGCGGGCTGCACTCCCTGATCGCCGTGACCACCAGCCTGGGCTCGCGCTACGCGCCGCATCCGCAGGCCGCGACGACGTGGCGGCTGCCGGCGCTCGGCGCGGCCGTGCATGCCTGGCTGAAGGCCGGCGGCTGACGCCGGAACGGGGCGTGGCGGCCCCGTCCATTCGCGCAGGTTATGCCTCGCGCCCAAACCGTGATTGCCAGGAAGCCACGACCCGGGCACGGCCCTCTGGTGGCCGTGGCCCCGCTACGGCAATCATGACGACAGCGAATTTCTTCACAGGAACAACGATGAAACCCACCCGAATTGCCTGCGCCGCCGCGCTGCTGTGCCTCAGTGGTGCCCTGTCGGCCCAGACTGGTGCCGATGCACCGGCCAAGCAGCAACTGCAGAAGGTCACCATCACCGGCTCCAGCATCAAGCGCCTGGCGGACGAGAAGTCCATGCCCATCGAGGTCATCACCGCCACGCAGATCCGCCAGCTTGGCCTGACCAGCGTGGACCAGATCGTCGACAACCTGACCGCCAACGCCGGCAGCATCAACCAGGTCACCAACAACGCCGTGTTCGGCGGCGACGGCGAGAAGACCTTCGGCGGCGCCAACTTCGCCAACCTGCGCGGCCTGGGCCCCACCGGCACGCTGGTGCTGTTGAATGGTCGCCGCGTGTCCACGCACGGCATGAGCGGCGGCGCGGTGGACCTGAACACCATCCCGATGGACGCCATCGAGCGCGTCGAGACGCTGAAGGACGGCGCCTCGGCCATCTACGGCACCGACGCCATCGCCGGCGTCATCAACTTCATCACCAAGACCAGCTACCAGGGCGCGTCGCTGAGCGGCAGCTACTTCATGCCCGAGGCCTCGGGCGGCGGCCAGACGGCGCGGCTGTCGGGCTCGGTGGGCTGGGGCAACCTGGCCACCGACCGCTTCAACGTGATGGCCACGCTGACGGTCGACGACAGCAAGATCCTGCGCGGCACCGAGCGCCCCTGGGCCACCGGCTACCAGCCCGACCGCCTGCTGACGCCGGACACCTCCAGCGCCATCCACGCCAACATCATCAACCAGGCCAACACGGCACTCACGTCCGCCGGCACGACGGTGGGCACGGGCGACCCGACGCGCTACACCAACCTCAACCTGCTGGCCATCCAGGGCCAGTGCGAGGCCATCCCCAACCAGGTGCCGCTGGCCCCCAACATCCAGATCTGGGACCTGTTCGGCTACACGCAGGCCAACTCCCGCTATCGCTGCGCGCGTGACTATGGCCGCAACTACATGCTGAAGTCGCCGCAGGAGTCGGTGAACGGGCTGATGCGCGGCACGTTCAAGATCAACGACGAGCACCAGGCCTCCGTCGAGGTCATGGCGTCCACGGTCAAGAACCGCGGCGAATACTCGCCCATCCAGATCAGCGCCGGCAACACGACGGCCACCGTCAACGGTGTGACGGCCACGTCCAACACGCTGCTGCAGACCACCAGCCCCTACTACCTGGACATGCGCGCGCTCGTGAACGCCGCGCAGTTCGACCCCACCAAGCCCATCGCCTACCGCGTCAACTTCCTGAACGACCTGGGCCTGCGCATCCGCGAGAACGAGACCGACAACCTGCGCGTGCAGACGGCGCTGGACGGCACCATCTGGGGCCTGGACTACTCGGTGGGCGCCGGCTACGGCGAGTCCAAGAGCTCGGCCACGCTGATCAACGGCTTCCCCAACACGAAGAAGCTCGTCGACCTGCTGGCCAGCGGCAAGTACAACCCGTTCATCATGCCGGGCAAGACGCAGACGGCCGACGTGCAGCAGGCCTTCGAGGACATGCAGATGCGCGGCAAGATCTACGACGGCAAGACCAGCGTCAAGACGGTCGACGCGACGATCTCCGGGCCGCTGGGCAACTGGCTGGCCGGTCCGCTGGAGTTCGCGCTGGGCGCCAGCGCGCGGCAGGAGAGCTACGAGTTCTCGGGCGCCACCGGCTTCATGTGCGTGGACAGCATCACCGCGACGACGCTGGCCACCTACGACAACAAGACGCTGACCTACGGCTGCCCGGGCAACACCTCGTCGCCGTCGCTGTCGCGCAAGATCGGCGCCGTGTTCGGCGAGCTGGTGGCCCGCCCGATCAAGGACCTGGAAGTGACGCTGCAGGCCCGCTACGACAAGTACCAGGTCATCGGCGGCACCACCAACCCCAAGATCGGCCTCAAGTACCAGCCGCTGGAGACGCTGCTGGTGCGCGCCTCGGCCAGCACGGGCTTCCGCGCGCCGACGCCGCAGCAGGTGCGCCAGGGGGTCGTCGAGTCGCAGCTGACGGGGCAGTTCCGCGACCCGGTGCTGTGCGCCGACCCGGCCAACCCCACCGACCCCACGCAGTGCGCGCGCCTGAGCCTGCCCTACCGCGCCGGCGGCAACCCGGCGCTGGAACCCGAGACTTCGCGCCAGGCCAGCGCCGGCCTCGTGTTCGCGCCGAATGCGAACTTCCAGGCCTACGCCGACTACTGGCAGGTCACGCTGTCGGACCGCATCCGCCAGCTCAGCACCACCGAGATGATCTCGAACTACGACGTCTACAAGGACAACTTCGTTCGCGATCCGGCCACCAATGTCGTGCAGTACCTGCAGGCCGGCTGGGTGAACTCCGCCGGCAGCAAGACCAAGGGCGTGGACTTCGGCGCCAACTACCAGTTCGACGCGCTGCAGGGCCGCATCACCGCCTCGCTGACCGGCACGCGCATGCTCAGCAACAAGGAGCAGACGCGTGACAACGCGCCGTTCATCGAGTACGTCGGCAAGTGGAGCAACACCACGCTGTACGTGCCGCTGAAGCTCAACCTCAGCCTGGGCTACCGCACGGATCTGTGGAACGTGACGCTGTCCGGCAACTACCGCGACGGCTACGAAGACCAGAACCGCGGCCCCACGGCCGCCGGCGGCGCCAACTACACGACGGCCCAGCCGTACACGCGCCGTGTGTCGTCCTACAGCACGTTCAACCTCGTGGGCAGCTACACCGGCATCAAGGGCCTCACGCTGACCGGCTCGCTGATCAACATCGGCGACATCCAGCCGCCGTTCACCTGGCACAACGTCGACAGCGCCGCCGGCACCGGCTGGGACCCGCGCGTGGCCGACCCGCGTGGCCGCACCGTGGGCATCTCCGCGCGCTGGACCATGGAGTAAGCTGACCCGGCCCCTCTCTCAAGGCCCCGCCCGGGGCCTTTTTCCTGTTCGTCGATTGCCCTCCATGCAGCTCATCACCGAAGCCCAGGTCGCCACCGTGCTGGACGCCGACACCGCCCGCCTGGCGCTGCGCGAGGCCTTCCTGCAGCATGGCCGCGGCCACGCCCAGGTGCTGGCCCGCCACCGCGCCACGGCCACGCAGGATGGCGCGTCGCTGGCCATCAGCGCGATGGGCGCCATCCTCGACGCCGACGGCGACCTGCCGGCCGTGCTGGGCACCAAGGTCTACTCGTCGCGCAACGGCCGCTACCACTTCCTCGTCAGCCTGTTCTCCGCCGCCACCGGCGAGGCGCTGGCGACGCTGGAGGCCAACGAGTTCACGCGGCTGCGCACGGCCGCGGCCACGGCTGTCGCCACCGACCTGCTCGCGCGGCCCGACGCGCAGACGCTGGCCGTCTTCGGCGCCGGCATCCAGGCGCGCGCGCATGTCGAGGCGTTGACGCGCGTGCGGCGCTTCGAGCGCGTGCTCGTCTGCGCGCGGTCGGGTGCCCATGCGTTCGCCGCGGAACTCGGTGCGCAGGTCGTCGATGCGGCCACGGCCGCCGCCGAAGCCGATGTCCTCGTGACCGCCACGCGCTCGGCCACGCCGCTGTTCGACGGCGGCCTCGTCCAGCCCGGCGCCTTCATCGCGGCCGTCGGTTCCAGCACGCGTTCGGCCCGCGAGCTGGACGACACGCTGCTGGCGCGCGCCGCGCTGATCGCCGTCGAGTGGCGCACCGCTGCCGAGCTGGAGGCGGGCGACCTCGTCGACTGCCCGCCCGCGCGCTGGACGGAGCTGGGCGAGCTGCTGGCCGCCCCGCGCCCGCGCGGCCCGCAGGACATCGCCGTCTACAAGAGCGTGGGCATAGGCCTGGAAGACGTGGCGCTGGCCCGCGTCGTCGCGCGCCGGCTGGGGGTGCTGTGAGGCGGGCCTGGCTGTGTGCGGCTGCGCTGCTGCTGGCCGGCTGCGCGACGACGACACCCGTGCCCGACCCCGTGCAGGCCGCGCTCGCCAGGGCCGGCCTGCCCGCCGACAGCCTGGGCTATGTGCTGCAGCCGCTGGACGGCGCGCGGCCGGCAGTCAGCCGCCGGGCCGACGACGCGATGTCGCCCGGCTCGACGATGAAGCTGGTCACGGCCACCGTCGCGCTGGAGCGCCTGGGCATCAACCACCGCGGCCGCACCGAGCTGCTGGCCGCCACGGCGCCGGTTGACGGCGTCATTCAGGGCCCGCTGATCCTGCGCGGCGGCGCCGACCCCGACCTGGACTGGCCGGCGCTGTGGTGGCTGCTGCGCCAGCTGCGCGAGAGCGGCGTGCGCGACATCCGCGGCGGCCTGGTCATCGACCGCACGCTGTTCCACCCGGCGCGGCTGGACGTCGGCCTGCCGCCGTTCGACGACGCGCCCGAGTTCCCCTACAACGTCATCCCCGATGCGCTGCACTTCAACGGCAGCCTGCTGACGCTGGAGCTGCAGGCCACGCCCGACGGCGCCCGCGTGCGCAGCCTGCCCGCGCTGCCCGGGCTGGGCCTGGATGCGAGCGCGATGCGGCCGTCGCCGCGGCTGTGCAAGGACTGGGACGAGGTGTGGCAGCCCGCCGTCGTGCAGCCCGCGGGCGACGGCTGGCAGCTGGCGCTGCAGGGCGGCTTCCCCGCCGGCTGCCAGCAGCGCGTCGCGCTGCAGCTGGTGGACCGCCAGTGGCTGACCGTGCGCGCGGTGCGCCAGCTGTGGGCCGAGCTGGGCGGCACGCTGGGGCCGGGGGACGTGGAGGCCGCCGCGCCGGCCGGCGCCGTCGTGCTGGCCACGCACCGCGGCCGGCCGCTGGCCGAGGTGCTGCGCGGCGTCATGAAGAGCAGCGACAACACGCTGACCCGCCTGATCTACCTGCAGCTGGGCGCACAGGCCGCGTCGCCCGGCGAGCCGACGCTGGCCGCTGCCGACCGCGCCGTGCGCGCCTGGTTCCATGCGCACCAGCTCGATGACCGCGGCCTGGTGCTGGACAACGGCTCGGGGCTGTCGCGCACCGAACGCATCAGCCCCGCCCAGCTGGCCGACGTGCTGCGCGCGGGCCAGCGCGGCGCGCAGGCGCCCGAGCTGCTGGGCACGCTGCCCATCGCCGGCGTGGACGGCACGATGTCGCGCCGGCTCAAGGACGGCCCCGCCACGGCCCGAGCGCGGCTCAAGACCGGCACGCTGCGCGACGCGGTGGGCCTGGCCGGCTTCGTGCCGGATGCCACTGGCAAGCCCTGGGTGTTCGTCGCGCTGCTGAACCACCCCGAGGCCGCGGCCAGGGGGCGGCCGGTGCTGGACGCGCTGGTGGAGTGGGTCGCCACGCAGCGCTGACGCCGCGGCCGGTCAGCCGACGGCCGGCGCCAGCAGCCGGATCGTCCCGGCGTCCGCATCCATCTCCGCCGGCGCGCCCACCGGCACGGTCAGCTTGCGCCGGATGTGGCCGATGGCCGCGCCGCGGTAGACCGGGATGTTCAGCGGCAGGAAGTAGTCGTCGAACACCTCGTCCAGCGTCAGGCTGCCGTAGCCGTCGCCCGGCTCGCACTTCGTGAAGCGGCCCAGCACGACGCCGGCCAGGCCGTTGAACGCGCCGGCCAGCCGCAGCGTGGAGAGGCAGCGGTCGATGCGGTAGATGTACTCGTTGATGTCTTCCAGGAACAGGAGGGCGCCGCGGCAGTCGGGGAAGTAGGCCGAGCCGGCCAGCGACGCCAGCACGGTGAGGTTGCCGCCCACCAGCGGGCCCTGGGCCTTGCCCGGGCGGATCGTCGTGATGCGCTCGTCGCGCACGATGACGTCGTCCACGGCCTTGACGACCGGGTTGCGCAGCACGGCGGCCTCGGCGTTCATCGCGACGGCCCGGAAGCTCTGTACCGAGTAGTCGTTCCACTCCGAGCCGGCCACCGGGCTGTGGAAGGTGACGAGGCCGGTGCGGCGGTGGATGGCGTTGACGAGGCTGGTCAGGTCGCTGAAGCCGCCGAAGAACTTGGGTTTGCGGCGGATGAGGTCGTAATCCAGCTGGTCGACGATGCGGTTGCAGCCCGAGCCGCCGGTCAGCGCCAGAATGCCGGCGACCGCGTCGTCCGCGAACATCGCGTTGACGTCGGCGGCACGCTGCGCGTCGGTGCCGGCGAACGGCCCGCGCCGTGCGGCCACATGCTGGCCCGGCTTGACCTGGAAGCCCAGCGCCTGCAGCGACTCGATGGCCATCTTCAGCGGCTCGCGCTCGAAGGTCGCATTGGCGGGGCTGACGAGGCCGAGGGTGTCGCCCGGGCGCAGGCGGCGCGCCAGCAGCGGGCCGGCGGCAGCGGCGCGGGCCGGGGCGGCCGCGGCCAGCAGGCCGGACGTGGCGGCAGCGAGGTGCAGGAGGTGGCGGCGGGACGGGTTCATGGCGTTCGCGGACGGTCGTGAAGAAGGGGCACCCGCAGGCTCGGGCGCGCGAAGCGGGCGGGCTTGCGCGGCATTGTGTGCGCGGCGGGCTGGTCCAATGCGCGCATGAATGACGACGACCTGCCCCCGCTGCCCCCCATCGCCCCCGGCCGCTACCGCCACTACAAGGGCGGCGAGTACGAGGTGCTGGCCACCGCCCGCCACAGCGAGACGCTGGAGGCCGTCGTGGTCTACCGGCCGCTGTACAACGACAGCGGCTGGTGGGTGCGGCCGTACGCGATGTTCACCGGCACGGTGGTCGTCGACGGCGTCGAGCGGCCGCGCTTCGCCCGCGTGGGCTGAGCGGCCTGTTCCTGCGGCGGGCGGTGATTCTTGCCACGCGGCCGCCCAGGGCAATGGCCGCATAGTGCGGGCATGTCTGACGAACCCTTGCTGCCGGCCGCCGTGCCGGACCTGCCGCAGCCGCCCGCGCCGCCGCGGGCACCGCCCGATGTGCGCGATGTGATGGCCGCGGCGGGCGGCGCGGTCCGGGCCTGGTGGGGTGACGGCGCGCGGGTGCTGGCCTTCCGTGCGCCGCGCTGGCCGTCGCAGCCGGCGGGGCCGGCGACGGTGGCCGTGCTGGTGGTGGCCGGCTATTTGCTGCACTTCGGCGCCCAGTGGGCGCTGATGGAGGGGGCGCCGCTGCTGGTCTGGCGGGGTTTCCTGGCGGGGTGGGCCGGCATCGCCGTCACTGCCTGGCTGTGCTGGGTGGTGGCGCGGTCCGGCGCGGTCGCCGCGTCGACGCTGTTCGCGCTGGGGGCCAGCGCCGGGCTGGTCATGCTGCCCATCAGCATCGGCTTGATCGCGGCCCTGCAGGCCGTCATGGGGCCGTTCGATAGCTGGGCGCTGGGCCTGCAGATGATCGTCTGGCTGCTGCCGTTGTGCTGGATGGGCCTGGCCCAGCTCGTGCTGCTGTGGCGGGCCGCCGGTTCGGCGCTGGCGCGTGCGGCCGCCGTGCTGCTGGTGCCGGTGCCGCTGCTGCTGAACGGCTGGCTGGCGCCGCCGGTGTTCTGGTGGACGCCGCCCGCCGCCGGCGCCGAGGCGGCAGCGGACGCCGAACCCGAGACCGGCCTGCCGTTGACCGACGACAGCATCGCCCGGCAGGCCCGCCTGCTGGACGACGCGTTGCAGGCGGTGCGGCCGCCGCAGCCGGGGCGCGTCAACGTGTATGCCGCCACCTACGCGCCTAACGCGTCGGAGGACGTCTTCATGCGCGAGAGCGCCGTGGTGGCAAGGACGATGCGCGAGCGGTTCGGCGCCGAGGGCCGGCTGGTGGAGCTGGTGGCCAACCGCGCCACCAGCGACACGCTGCCCTGGGGCACGCCGGCCAACCTGCGGGCCGCCATCGCCCGGCTGGCCGCCGTGATGGACCGCGACCGCGACGTGCTGTTCCTGCATCTCACGTCCCACGGCGGCGCCGACGGCAGGCTCGCCACCGACACCTGGCCGCTGAAGACCGAGGAGATGACGCCCGGGGTGCTCAAGCGCTGGCTGGACGAGGCCGGCGTGCGCTGGCGCGTGATCTCGGTGTCGGCCTGCTACTCGGGCAGCTGGATTGCGCCGCTGGCCGGCGACGGCACGCTGGTGATGACGGCGGCCGACGCCGAGCACACGTCCTACGGCTGCGGCAAGCGCTCCGAGCTGACCTTCTTCGGCCGCGCGATGTACGACGAAGAACTGCGCAAGACCTGGTCCTTCACCGAGGCGCATGCCGCCGCGCGCCTCGTCATCGACCAGCGCGAGAAGGACGCCGGCAAGAAGGACGGCTACTCCAACCCGCAGATCAGCATGGGCGCGGGCATCGAGCCGGTGCTGGGGCGGCTGGCGGAGCAGCAGCGCGCCCGGTAGGGCCTGCCACCGTCGTGTTGACAGGCCCTGGCAGGCACGGCCGCAGCGGGCATAGTCCTGCCATGCACATCGCCCTCGAATCGCCCGACCAGCCTGACGTCATCGCCCTGATCACCGCGCTGGACGCCTACCAGGACTCGCTGTACCCGCCCGAGGCCCGCCATGCGCTGGACCTGAGCGTGCTGGTGCAGCCGCATGTGCTGTTCGCCGTCGCGCGCGACGCGGGCGGGCAGGCGGTGGGCTGCGGCGCCGTCGTGCTGGAGGCGGGCGCCGGTGAGCTCAAGCGCATGTTCGTCAGCCCGGCGGCCCGGGGGCAGCGCGTGGCGCAGCGGCTGCTGACGCTGCTGGAGCAGCAGGCCCGCCAGCGCGGCTGTGCCGTGCTGCGGCTGGAGACGGGGCCTTACCAGCCCGAGGCGCTGGGCCTGTACGCCGCCTGCGGCTTCGAGCGCTGCGGCCCCTTCGGCGGCTACGCGGACGACCCGCTGAGCGTCTTCATGCAGAAGCGGCTGCTCACAGCACCCGCGGCAGGTCGCGCCTGACCGCCACGCGGTCGCCGTAGTCGAAATGCCACCACTCGGTGGCAATGCCGTGGAAGCCGGCCTCGCGCATCGCCGCGCGCAGCCAGCCGCGCTCGACGAGCTGCTGCGCGGCCAGCAGCCCCAGCGCCAGGTGCTCGGCCTCGTGGTCGGGGTGGGAGGCGAGCGTCATCTCGTCGAAGCCCGACCCCATGTCGACCTCGCGGCCCTGCGGGTCCAGCAGCGTCAGGTCCACCGCCATGCCGAAGCTGTGGATGGAGCCGCGCTCGGGCGGGGCCAGGTACATCGTCAGCGGCGTGCCCTGCAGCTCGTCCCACAGGCGCTGCTGCACGCGCTGCGGGCGCAGCGCATCGAGCACCAGCAGCCGCCAGCCGGGGCGGCGCGCGTGCAGCCACGCGGCGGCATGCTCCAGCGCGTCGGCGGCCTCGCGGCGCAGCCAGTGGCAGTCGATGCCGGCGTAGACGGCGTGGCCGACGAAGTTGTCGGCCGTGGCGTAGCGCAGGTCCACGGCGATGCCGTGGCGCAGCGTGTCCAGCCGGCGGAAATGCGGGTGGCGGGCGATGTCTTCGATGCGAACGGGGTCGGCCATCAGGGCAGTCGTGAGAGGTGTTCGTGGGCGGCCGCGGTGATGAACTTCACCAGCCGGCGCGAGGCCTGGCCCAGCGGCGCGCTGGCGGCGCTGAGCAGGTAGAGGTGGACGCCGACCTGCGGTGCCAGCGGCCGCACGCGCACCTTGGCGGTGTCGGCGCTGGCGGCGGTGAACGGGTCCACCAGCGTCATGCCCACGCCGGCCTCCACCAGCGCGCGGGCGAGCTGGTAGGTCTGCACGGTGATGCGGCTGGCCAGCGTCTGGCCCAGCGCCTCGCCGGCATGGTGCAGCAGGCCGGCGAGCGGGTCGTCGCTGTGCAGGCCGACGATCTCGGTGCGGATGTCGGCCAGGTCCAGCGGCCCGTCGCCGCGCGCCTCGGGGCTGGCCAGCGGGCACAGCGCCACCATCGCGCCGCTGGCGATGACCTCGGCCTTGATGCCGGGGTGGCGCGGGTCCTGCAGCGACAGCGCCAGGTCGGCCTCGCCCAGCAGCAGCGCCGACACGATCTCGCGCGTGTGGTGCGTGGCCAGCGAGCAGTTGGCCTGCGGGAAGGCCTTGCACCAGGGCGTCATCGCGGCCGGCACGATGGCGGTGGCCAGCGCCGGCGTGGCCACCAGCCGCACCTGCTCGGTCTCGCCGCTCTTCAGGTTGGCGGCGAGGCGGCGGATGCCGACGAGGTCGCGGTTGAGCTTGTCGATCTCGACGAACAACCGCTGCGCCTCGGGCGTGGGGTAGAGCTTGCCGCGCACGCGGTCGAACAGCGCCATGCCCAGCTGCAGCTCGCAGTGCTGCAGCACCTTGGTGACGGCCGGCTGCGAGATGTGCAGCAGCTGCGCGGCGCCGCTGATGGTGCCGGCCTGCATGATGGCGTGGAAGACCTCGATATGTCGGAGCCTCATGGTGCCCCCGGCCCAGCGCAAACGCTGGTCCGCCCCCCGAGGGGGCTGGCCGACTGCCGGGCCAGGAGCCCGGCCGCCAGCCGTGAGGGCCGGCTCAGGCGCGCCTGGCGCTCGGCCCATGAATTCACGACGGCCCTGACGATCATTTCCTGTAAACGCCTTCGAAATCGACGGAGCCGTTGGGCGCCATCTTGAAGCCCACCACGTCCTTGCGGATCGGGATGTAGACGGTGGAGTGCGCCATCGTGATCCACGGCCGTTCGCGCTTGAAGATCTCCTGCGCCTTCTCGATCATCGCGAGGCGCTTGGGCGTGTCGGTGGTGGCGCGGGCTTCGTCGATGAGCTTCTCGAACTCGGCGTTGCAGAACTTGATGCCGCCCTTGCTGGTCGCGCAGCTGAGGTTGGGCGTCAGGAAGTCATCGGCGTCGCCGCTCTGGCCGCTCCAGCCGCTCATGTAGACGTTGTGCTCGCCGTTGTTGGCGCGCTTGAGGTACTCGCCCCACTCGTAGGTCTTGATGTGGGCCTTGACGCCGATCTTCGCCCAGTCCTGCTGGATGAGCTGCGCCATCAGCTGGCCGTTGGGGTTGGTGGGGCGCTGCACCGGCAGCGCCCACAGGTCGATCTCGAAGCCGTTGGGGAAGCCGGCCTTGGCCAGCAGCGCGCGGGCCCTGGCCGGGTCGAACTCGTTCTTCAGGGTCTTGTTGTAGCCGGGGATGGCGGGCGGGAAGGCGCTGACGGCCTGCATCGCGTCGCCGCGCGGGAACAGCGCCTTGAAGATGGCGTTGCGGTCGATGGCGATGTCCAGCGCCTCGCGCACCTCGCGGCGGTCGGTGGGCGGCTTCTTCAGGTTGAAGCTCAGGTAGGAGATGTTCAGCGCCTGGATCTTCTCGATGCTGACGTTGGCGTTGCCGGCCAGCGTCGAGATGTCGACGTCGCGCAGGGGCGCCGTCACGTGGCACTCGCCAAGCGCCACCTTCTGCACGCGCACATTGGGCTCGCGGCTGATGCTGAACACCAGCGTGGGCGTGGGCTGCTTGCCGCCCCAGTAGTCGGGGTGTGCCGTCATGCGCAGCACGTCGTCCTTGGCGTAGCTCTTGAACATGAACGGACCGGCGCCCACCGGCTGCACGTTGATCTGGCTGGCCTTGCCCGCCTTCAGCAGTTGCGCGGCGTACTCGGCGGAGTGGATGCCGGCCCAGGCGAACGCGAAGTTGGCGACGAAGGTCACGTTGGGCTGCTTCAGGCGGAAGCGCACCGTCATGTCGTCGACCCTGTCGATGCCGGCGATGAGCTTGGCCAGGCCCAGGTTCTGCGGGTAGATGAAGTTGGCCGGAAAGGCCTTGTTGAACGGGTGGTTGGGGTCGATGAAGCGCGAGAACGTGAACACCACGTCGTCCGCGTTGAGGCTGCGTGTGGGCTTGAACCACGGCGTGCTGTGGAACTTCACGCCCGGGCGCAGCTTGAAGGTGAAGCTCTTGGCGTCGGGCGAGATCTCCCAGCTTGTGGCCAGCCTGGGCGTCAGCTCCGTCGTGGGCCGCTTGAAGCCCAGCAGCCCGTCGAACATCTGGCTGCTGACGATGTTGGTGCTGGCGCTGTCCCACAGGCCGGGGTCGAAGCCCTCGGGGCTGGCATCGGCGCAGTAGATCAGGGGCTTGCCCTGCGCGAGGGCGGCCGGTGGGGCCAGCAGCGCGAGGGTGGCGGACAACAGCAAAGTCTTCATGACGGCGGGGGAGGTGCGGGCCAGCGGCGATTGTTCGGCGCACCCTGCCGGGCGCAAGCGCAGGCTTGGGGCAGGGGCATAACAAAAGCTTATACCGCGTGGGTTCTCGCGCGGCCGCCCACAATCGCCGCATGTGGACCGGCTTCCAACCCCTGACCTTCCGGCGCGACGGCGTCGCGCTGTTCGCCCGGCAGGGAGGGGCCTCGGTCTCCGGCCGGCCGCCGCTGCTGCTGCTGCACGGGCACCCGCAGACCATGGCCATGTGGCACCGCGTGGCGCCGGTGCTGGCGCGGACCCATCGCGTCGTGCTGATGGACCTGCGCGGCTATGGCGACAGCGATCGTCCGCCGGCCTGCGAGGGAAGCGCGGCCTACGCCAAGCGCGAGATGGCGCAGGATGCCGTCGCGCTGATGCGCTCGCTGGGCCATGAGCGCTTCGCGGTGCTGGCGCACGACCGCGGCGCGCGTGTCGCGCACCGGCTGGCGCTGGACCATCCGCAGGCCGTGACAAAGCTGATGCTGCTCGACATCGCGCCCACGCTGGCCATGTACGAGGGCACGACGGAGGCCTTCGCACGGGCGTACTGGCACTGGTTCTTCCTCGTCCAGCCCGCGCCGCTGCCCGAGCGCCTCATCGAGGCCGACCCGCTGGCCTACCTGCGCGACGGCATGGGCCGCCGCGGCGGCGCGTTCTTCGCGCCCGAAGCCTGGGCCGAGTACGAGCGCTGCATCGCCCGCCCGGGCTCCGCCGCCGGCATCTGCGCCGACTACCGCGCCGGCGCCGGCATCGATCTCGACCATGACCGCGCCGACCGCACGGCCGGCCGCCGCGTCACACAGCCGCTGCGCGTGCTGTGGGGCGCGCAGGGCGTGGTGGGGCGCTGCTTCGCCCCGCTGGCGCTGTGGCAGGCCGCGGCCGAGAACGTCAGCGGCCGCGCGGTTGCCAGCGGCCACTACATCGCCGAGGAGGCGCCCGACGCGGTGCTGGCCGAAGCCGCAGACTTCCTGGGCGCCGATTGACTGCGAAAATGCCGTCACCATGAAGCCCATCGCCTACACCCGCGCCAAAGACCTGCCCGCCACGCTGCAGCAACGCATCGCCGTCCTCGACGGCGCGATGGGCACCATGATCCAGCGCTACAAGCTGACCGAGGCCGACTACCGCGGCGAGCGCTTCAAGGACCACGGCAAGGACCTCAAGGGCAACAACGAGCTGCTGCTGTTCACGCGGCCCGACGTCATCCGCGAGATCCACGAGCAGTACCTCGCGGCCGGCGCCGACCTCATCGAGACCAACACCTTCGGCGCCACGTCCGTCGCGCAGGAGGACTACGACCTGCCCGAGCTGGCCTACGAGATGAACGTCGTCGCCGCGCAGATCGCCCGCGCCGCCTGCGACAAGTACGCGACGCCGGACAAACCGCGCTATGTGGCCGGCGCGCTGGGCCCCACGCCGCGCACCGCGTCCATCAGCCCGGACGTGAACGACCCCGGCGCCCGCAACATCGACTTCGACACGCTGCGCGACGCCTACTACGAGCAGGCCAAGGGGCTGCTGGATGGCGGCGCTGACGTGTTCCTCATCGAAACCATCTTCGACACGCTGAACGCCAAGGCCGCCATCTTCGCGGTGGACCAGCTGATGGAAGACACCGGCGAGCGCCTGCCCGTCATCATCTCGGGCACGGTGACGGACGCGTCCGGACGCATCCTGTCGGGCCAGACCGTGACGGCCTTCTGGCATTCGGTACGCCACGCGCGGCCCATCGCCATCGGCCTGAACTGCGCCCTGGGCGCCACGCTGATGCGGCCCTACATCGAGGAGCTGGCCAAGGTGGCGGGCGACGTGGCGGTCAGCTGCTACCCCAACGCCGGCCTGCCCAACCCGATGAGTGACACCGGCTTCGACGAGACGCCCGACGTCACCGCGCGGCTGGTGGGCGAGTTCGCGCAGGCCGGCTTCCTGAACATCGCCGGCGGCTGCTGCGGCACGACGCCCGACCACATCGCGGCCATCGCCAAGGCCGTGTCGGCCTACAAGCCGCGCGTGCACGGCGACAAGTTCTTCAGCCAGATGCTGGACGCCGCCTGAGCGGCCGCGGTCGCGCAGAATGGCGGCTTCATCCGCCTTCTGCGCCACCGCCATGACCAAGCCTGCCCTGCTGCTGATCGCCGCCACCGCCGCCCTGCTGGCCTCCACCGCCCAGGCCGCCCCCAAGCCCTGCGAGGAACTGAAGGCCGAGATCGCGGCCAAGCTCGACGAGAAGGGCGTGAAGGGCTATGAGATCGCCGCCGTCGACAACGACAAGGTGGGTGATGCCAAGGTCATCGGCAGCTGCGACGGCGGCACCAGGAAGCTGACCTACGTGCGCAAGTGAGCCGGTGGCCATGAGCCTGTACCGCGACCACCTCGCCACGCTGCAGCGCCAGGCCGAAAGCGCGCTGGCGCGCACCGGCTTCGACGCGCTGCTGATCGCGTCGGGCATCGAGAAGTACGCCTTCCTCGACGACCGGCCCTACCTGTTCCAGCCCAACCCGCACTTCAAACACTGGCTGCCGCTGACCAACCATCCGCATTCGTGGATCGCGGTGCGGCCGGGCAAGAAGCCGCGGGTCGTCTACTACCAGCCCGACGACTACTGGCATGTGCCGCCCGAGGCGCCCAGCGGCGAGTGGGTGGACGCGGTCGAGCTGGTCGTCATCCGCGAGCCCGAGGAGGCTGCGAAGGCGCTGGCCGACCTCGTCACGTCGCACACGGCCGTCATCGGCGAGGCGGATGCCGGCCTGCCCAGCCTCGTGCCCAACAACCCCGAGCCGCTGCTGAACCTGCTGCACTGGGCGCGCGGCGTGAAGACGCCCTACGAGCTGGCGCAGATGCGCGCCGCGCAGCGCCGGGCGGTGCCGGGCCACCTGGCCGCGCGCGCTGCCTTCCTGCGTGGCGACAGCGAGGCGGGCATCCACCGCGCCTACCTCGTCGCCACCGGCCACACCGACCGCGACCTGCCGTACACCAACATCATCGGCCTCAACGAGCATGCCGCGGTGCTGCACTACCAGTACCAGGACGAGCGCCCGCCGGCCGAGCCGCGCAGCTTCCTCATCGACGCCGGCGCGCAGGTCAACGGCTATGCCAGCGACATCACGCGCACCTGGGTCAATACAGATGTCGCGGGCCACGACGAGTTCGCCGCGCTGTTGGCCGCGATGGAGCGCGAGCAGCTGGCGCTGGTGGACGAAGTGCGCGAGGGCGTGGACTACCGCGACATCCACCTCAGCACGCACCGCCGCGTGGCGCGCGTGCTGCGCGAGGCGGGCCTCGTGCGCATGAGCGACGAGGCCATGGTGGCCGAGGGCGTCACCAAGCCGTTCTTCCCGCATGGCATCGGCCACCTGCTGGGCCTGCAGGTGCACGACGTGGGTGGCTTCATGGCCAGCGAGGAAGGCGGCGTGGCGGACAAGCCCGAAGGCCACCGCTACCTGCGCCTGACGAGGCCGCTGCAGGCCGGCATGGTGGTCACCATCGAGCCGGGGCTGTACTTCATCCCGACGCTGCTGCGGCGGCTGCGCGAGTCGCCCCAGGCGGCCCACGTGGACTGGGCGGCCGTGGAGCGGCTGTCGCGCTACGGCGGCATCCGCATCGAGGACGACGTGGCCTGCCGTGCCGGCGGCGAGGCGCCCGAGAACCTGACGCGGGACGCGTTCGCGGCTACGGCCGGTTGATGCCGCCGCCTTTTGAGGTGATGGGTTGAGGGGAGCGTTTGATTCGAGGCCGTGGGTTGTCGTACCCACGGCGCTCCTGCTGGCGGCGTGGGCGGGTGTCGGCATCGCCACTGGGCACATGCCTCTGAGCGTGGGACGGGGTGTCCTGCAGTTCCAGGGGGTGGCGGCACTCGTGCTGTCGCTGGCGGGGCTGGCAGCAGCCTGCGCGTTGCTGCTCGGAGTGAACAGGCGGCGCGCCAGGCGTGGGCTGATGTGGGTTTGCCTTGGGCTGTTGGTGCTGGCGCTGGTGCTGAAGGTGCTGGTCGGGCGGTCGCCGCAGGCTGCCCCGCTGTTCAGTGGGCTCGCCACCGAGTACGCGTTGCGGCTCTGGCTGGATCAGCCCCGCCTTGCTGCCTGGGGCGGCCAGGCTGCCGCTGCCGCCACGACCTGGCTAGCACTGTCGTGCGCCGCCTTGTTGATCGTTGCGCTGCTGGCCAGGTGGGTCGGTGTGACAAAGGCCTCGGCTCGGAACGCCCCACTGCTGACCTTGGGGGCGGCCGTCGTTTTTGGCGGTCCGTTTCTGGCCTGGTTTACGTTGGAGTGGCTGCCGTATCTGTTCAAGATGCTGCCGGCCCGCCAGCCGGCGGAGTCGTTCATGGCTGATGCAGCCTTCGCCTTGTCCATGCTTGGCGTCTTGCTTTGGCTGTGGTGGCTCGTGGGGCTCGCCTTGGCCGTGACCGTGCTCAGGGCTTGCGGCTTTCGGTTCCGATGGGCCAGTGGCGAGGTCCCCCATACAGCCGATGCGAACGTCACTTGAATGCCAGTTGGGCCGTGTCAACGAGGCTGCGGATCGCCGTACAGCACGCCGCGCCCGTGCGTGCCGACGTAGACGCGGCCAAACACTTTCGGGTCGCCGCTGACCTGCAGGATCAGGCCCCACTGGTGCGCGTCGTCGTTGATGCGCAGCCAGCTGGCGGCCGCGTCGGTGGAGCGGAACAGGCCGTAGCGGCCGGCCACGGTGCCGACGAGGTAAAGCGCCGGGGCCTGGCTGCGCGGCGCCGCGCGGCCGAAACCGAAGGCGTGGATCTCGCTGACGCCGGGCAGGCGCTTGAACGCACCGCCGTCACCGGCACGGTACAGGCCGTGGAACGCGGCCAGCCACAGCGCGCCCTCGCGGCCGGGTTCGGCATAGAGCCGGTCCTGGCCGCCGCGGTCGTCGCCGCGGTTGCTCTGGTTGTGGCTGCCCGGCGCGGTGCGCGCGACGGGGCCGTCCGGCAGCGCCAGCGGGCGGGCCGTGAATGTGAAGCCGGCGTCGCGGCTGCTGAACAGGCGGTCGTCGAACAGCGCCATCGCGTGGAAGCGCCGCGAGTTCACGCGGTCGGCAATGACGCGGGTGCCGGCCGGCAGGCCTTGCACCGGCGTCCAGGTCGCACCGCGGTCATGGGTGACGTGGGGCGTGCCGCCCTTGGGCGTCCAGATCCAGGCGCGGCCGTCGGCGGATACGGCGATGAAGCCGTCACCGGGCAGCTTGCCGGCGGGCACCGTGGCGGGTTCGCGCCAGCTGGCGCCGCCGTCGAGCGAGTAGCCCAGGTTCTTCGTGCCGCCGTCGCGGGCGTTGCCGATGCGCACGATCACCTCGGGCGCCGCCTCGGCGCCGGTCACGTCGTGCGTGTTGCCGAAGAAGGGCGGCTTGGGGTTGCCGGCGGCGGGCCTGTCCAGGTCGGCGTGCACGAAGCCCGAGTAGTCGCCGATGGCCGTCACCAGCGGCACGCCCTGCGTCGGGCTGTGCAGCGCCAGCGCGACCGTCTCCTCGATGCCGCGGGACATGACCTGCCAGCGCGTGGGGCGGCCCTGGTCGGCGTCGGTCAGGTTCAGCGTCTCCCAGCCGCCGTAGCCGGTGGTGAACAGCGCGTGGTCGGGGTTGGCGGGGTTGATGGGGACGTCGTAGAGCCAGTGCAGATGGGTGTCGGCCACGTAGGGCGCGGCGGACGCGTCGAAGCGCGCGGTCTTGAACAGCTCGGTCCAGGTGGCGCCGGCGTCGGTGCTGCGGAACAGCTGGTCGCCCGCGCCGCGGCCGGCGGTGCTGGCGAGCAGGCGCTGCGGGTGCGCCGGGTCCACGGCCACGGTGGCGTAGCCGAAGGGGTCGGTGGCGCCGGGGCGGGCGGGCGTGATGTCGGCCCAGGTGTCGGTGCGCGGGTCCAGCCGCCAGACGCTGCCGTCCTTCATGCGGTGCGGGCCCGGCTCGCTGGCAAAGGCGAGGTAGAGCCGGCCGTCGCCCGCCAGCGCGGCGCGCATGGGGCGGTGCCGCGTGGGCGCGCCGGGCACGGGCTGCCAGCTCGCGCCGGCGTCCGTGCTGCGCCACAGCCCGGGCCGGCCGGCGACGGACACGCCGGCGTAGACCGTGCGGCTGGGCCGGCCGCGCACGCCGCTGGCCGGGTCGAACAGCACGAAGTTGATCGTCGCCTTGCCGTCGCTGCCGCCCCAGCCGGGGCGCGGGCCGTCGCTGGCGTCGCGCTGCCAGGCGGCGTCGGGGAAGCTGTCGACGCGCTGCAATCTGCGGCCGGCGTCGGTGCTGCGCCACAGGCCCGCGGTGCGGCTGGCCAGGTAGAGCACGCGGCCGTCGTTGGGGTCCACGGCCAGCCGCTCGCCGTTGCCGCGGCCGCCTTCGTTGCCGCCCAGCGGGAAGGGCAGCGCGGTGCGCTGGAAGGTCTTGCCGCGGTCGGCCGAGCGCAGCAGCGCGCCGTTGGGCACGCCGGCGACCGTGTAGGTGCCGCAGGCGAGGAGCAGCACGTCGGGGTCGTTCGGGTCCACCGCCAGGCTCTCCACGCCCATCAGGTTCACGTCCTGCAGCGCCAGCCCGTCCAGCAGCGGCGTCCAGGTGCCGGTGGCGGTGTCGCGGCGGTAGGCGCCGCCCATGTCGGTGCGGGCGTACATCAGGCCCGGCACGGCCGGGTGCAGCGCGAAGCCGCTGACGAAACCGCCGCCGACGATGGCGACGGGCTTCCAGGCGTAGACCGCGTCGGGCGGCGGCCCGGCCGGCGCGGTGGCGGCCAGTGCGAGCTGGGCGCCCAGCAGCGCGCCCAGCAAGGGTTTGAAGGGGTTCATGTCTCCAGCGTCTTCTTGTTCAAGTGCCGGCATCGTCCATTTGTTCGCGTGTCGAACAAATACGGTTTACCCGGAGGAACGGGCGGCGGCGGCGGACAGGCGCCGGGCCAGGGTTCCCGGCAGGTCGGTCGTCGGCGGGACATGGGATACTTGCTGGAACGATAGGCCGCAAAAAATGGAATGGCATTCCATTTGCGAGGAGACAGCACCCATGAGCCACCCGATCTCGTTGAAGCACACGCTGAGCTACGGCAGCGCGAATCTGCTGGGCAGTGGCGCGCTGGCCATCGCCGGGGCCTGGCTGCTGTATTTCTACACGACGTTCTGCGGGCTGACCGTGGTGGAGGCCGCCACGATCTTCTCGGTGGCCAGCATCCTGGACGCGATCAGCAACCCCGTGATGGGGTACATCAGCGACAACTTCTACAACACCCGGCTGGGCCGGCGGTTCGGTCGGCGGCGTTTCTTCATCCTGATCGGCATTCCGCTGGTGCTGCTGTATCCGCTGATGTGGGTGGAGGGGTTCGGGTTCTGGTACTACCTCGGCATGTACGCGCTGTTCGAGCTGGTCTACACGTCCATCATGGTGCCGTACGAGACGCTGGCCACCGAGATGACGACGGACTTCGCGGTGCGCTCCAAGCTCACCGGCGCCAAGGCGATGTTCGGCAAGGCGGCCAACTTCCTGGCGGCCTTCATCCCGGCGCAACTGTTCCTCGTCTACAGCAAGGAGTCGGCCACGCCCTTCCTGCTGATGGGCATCATCTACGCCGCCATCATGTGCGCCGCGATGGCGGCGCTGTACTTCAATTCCTGGGAGCGCCCGGCCCACGAGGTGGTGCAGGAGCGCGCCGGCAGCCTGTGGCAGGCGCTGAAGAAGCTCGGCGCGGACATGCTGTCCACCTTCCACCTGAAGATCTTCCGCAAGCACCTGGGCATGTACCTGCTGGGGTTCGGTGCGGAATGGCTGTTCGCGTCGATCTTCACCTACTTCATCGTGTTCGTGATGGGGCAGGACAAGTCGGTCGTCGGCTACCTGAACAGCTTCAGCTCGGTGATGCAGCTGATCTCGACGATGGTGTTCATCGGCCTGTGCATCAAGTTCGGTTTTGCGCGGCCCTACCGCATCGCGCTGCTGGTGGTCTGCGGCAGCGTGCTGGCTTACACCGCGCTGCACTTCCTGGGCTGGTCCAGGCAGACCACCGCCATCGCGCTGTTCGCCATCACGGCCGTGTTCGGCCTGGGCACGGGCGGCGTGTACTACATCCCCTGGACGGTCTACACCTTCCTGGCCGACGTGGACGAGGTGCTGACGGGCCGCCGCCGGGAGGGCATCTACGCTGGCGCGATGACGTTTGCCGGCAAGATCACGCGCTCGGTCATCGTGTTCGCGATGGGCTGGGTGCTGGGCGAGTTCGGCTTCCTGTCCGGCCAGGCCGCGCAGCCGGAGAGCGCGGTCAGTGCCATCGTCGGCGTGTTCTCGCTGGGCGTGATCGGCCTGGGCCTGGGCGGCATCTACTACACCTACCAGATGAAGCTGGACCGCCAGAACCACGCGGTGCTGCTGGCGGAGATCGACCGCATCAAGGCCGGCGGCCGCATCGCCGACGCGCCGCCCGAGGCCCGCGCCGTGGCGGAGGAGCTGACCGGCTGGAAGTACGAGCAGTGCTGGGGCAACAACCCCCTGGCACCGCACGGCGTGGCCGTGTCGGCCCGCGCCTGACGCGCGGGAGGCTCAGCCGCGGCGCAGCGCGCCGATGAGCCCGTCGCAGGCCGCTTCGACGAGGTCCAGCACGTCCTCGAACCCGGTGTCGCCGCCGTAGTAGGGGTCGGGCACCTCGCGCCTGCCCAGCTGCGGTGCGTAGTCCAGCAGCAGCTTCAGGCGGTGCCGCTGCCCCGGCGGGCAGAGGCGGCGCGCGTTGGCGAGGTTGTCCTCGTCCATGGCGAGCACCAGGTCGAAGCGCTCGAAGTCTTGCGCCACCAGCTGGCGGGCGCGCAGCGGGCTCAGGTCGTAGCCGCGCTTGAGCGCATGTTCCTGGCTGCGCTCGTCGGGCGGCGCGCCGACGTGGTAGCCGTGCGTGCCGGCGGAGTCGACCTCGACGTCCAGCCCCGCCGCGGCCAGCTTGGCGCGCATGACGCCGTCGGCCGTCGGGCTGCGGCAGATGTTGCCCATGCAGATGAACAGCACGCGGCGGGCAGGCATGGCGGCGCTCACAGCAGCAGGAACGCGGCCGCCGCCAGCGCGGTGGGCAGCAGCGCCCCCAGCAGCAGGCCGCCGGCGCCGATGGACTCGTCCTCGAAGCCGCGCTTGAGCAGCGCGACGCCGGCCGGGTTGGGCGCGTTGGCGATGACGGTCAGGCCGCCGCCGGCCACGGCGCCGGCCACCAGCATGTACTTCGCGTCGTCGGAGATGCCGGCGATCAGCGAGCCGAGGTAGGTCAGCGCGGCGTTGTCGGTGACGGCGGTCAGGCCCAGCGCGCCGAAGAACAGCGCCAGCGGCTTGAGGCTGGAGACGATGGGCTGCAGCCACCAGGCCTGCAGGCCGCCCAGCACCACGAGGCCGGCCAGGAAGAAGCCCACCAGCAGCGCCTCCTTCAGGATCAGCGGGCTCTGG
>JAYSCT010000039.1:0-35181 GCA_041914785.1 Roseateles sp. | reverse complement strand
AGGCCATCAATATTCCCAACGACCAGCGCCTGCTGCTGGTCGAGCCGCAGGAATTTGTCATCGACGGCCACGAGGTCAAGGAACCGATCGGCATGAGCGGCGGCCGGCTGGAGGTCAAGGTCCATATCGTGACCGGCGCCCAAAGTGCTGCCGAAAACATCGTCAAGTGCGTGCGGCGCTGCGGTTTGGAGGTGGACCAGCTGGTTTTGAACCCGAGCGCCTCCAGCCATGCCGCACTGACTGCCGACGAACGCGACCTGGGCGTGGCGCTGGTGGATATCGGCGCCGGCACGACGGACGTTGCAATATTTACCGGCGGCTCCATCCGCCATACCGCCGTGATCCCGATCGCGGGCGACCTGATCACCTCCGATATCGCGATGGCGCTGCGCACGCCGACCAAGGATGCCGAGGAAATCAAGGTCGAATATGGCGTCGCCAAGCAGCTGCTGGCCGACCCGTCCGACCAGGTGGAAGTGCCCGGCCTGGGGGACCGCAGCCCCCGCATGCTGTCCAAGCAGGCGCTGGCCGGCGTCATCGAGCCGCGCGTCGAGGAAATCTTTTCCCTGGTGCACCAGGTCATCCGCGAGAGCGGGTATGAGGAATTGCTGTCCTCCGGGATTGTGCTGACCGGCGGATCGGCGGTCATGCCCGGCATGGTGGAACTGGCCGAGGATATTTTTCTGAAACCTGTCCGTCGCGGCCTGCCGACCTATTCCGGCGCGTTGTACGACATGGTGGCCAACCCCCGTTCCGCCACCGTCATGGGGTTGTTGGAGGAGGCGCGGCTGTCGCGCAGCCGAGGTTTCAAGGCGGCACAGCAGGCGGGCTCCGTGCAAACCCTGCTCGGCCGCATCAAGGATTGGTTCATGGGGAATTTTTGACCCCCCAAAACCACGGTCTGCCACGAAAAAGTTGTTTCAGCAACTAGTCATTCATTCTGTGCCGCGGCACAATTGCACCAGTTAGGAGGTTTCATATGCCCATCGAGATGATCGAAGAGTTTGACCAAGGCACCCAAATCAAGGTGATCGGGGTTGGTGGTGGCGGCGGCAACGCCGTGGACCACATGATCGCCCAGGGCGTCCAGGGCGTCGAATTCATCTGCGCCAATACCGATGCACAGGCATTGAACCGCTCCAAGGCCGACCAATTGCTGCAACTCGGCTCCACCGGCCTGGGCGCCGGCGCCAAACCCGAAATGGGCAAGTCGGCGGCCGAGGAGGCCGAATCCCGCATTCGCGAATCCATCGCCGGCGCCAATATGCTGTTCATCACCGCCGGCATGGGCGGCGGGACCGGCACGGGCGCGGCGCCGGTGATTGCGCGCATCGCCAAGGAAATGGGCATCCTGACGGTGGGCGTCGTCACCAAGCCGTTCGAATTCGAAGGCGGCCGCCGCCTGAAGGCCGCCGACGCCGGCCTGGCCGAGCTGGAAGCCAATGTCGACTCGCTGATCGTCGTGCTGAACGACAAGCTGCTCGACGTGCTGGGTGACGACGTCACGCAGGATCAGGCCTTCGCGCACGCCAATGACGTGCTGAAGAACGCCGTTGGCGGCATTTCCGACATCATCCACATCCCCGGCCTGGTCAACGTCGACTTCGAGGACGTCAAGACGGTGATGAGCGAACCCGGCAAGGCCATGATGGGCACGGCGCAGGCCACTGGCCCGGACCGCGCCGCCAAGGCCGCCGAAGCCGCCGTCGCCTGCCCGCTGCTGGAGGGCATCGATCTGTCCGGCGCGCGCGGCGTGCTGGTGCTGATCGCCGCCGGCCGCAGCAACTTCAAGCTCAGCGAGTCCAAGAACGCGATGAACGCCATCAAGCGTTACGCGTCCGACGACGCCCACATCATCTACGGCACCGCCTACGACGAGAGCCTGGGCGACGCGCTGCGCGTGACCGTCATCGCCACGGGCCTGACCGCCGGCCGCGCGCGCCAGCAGGCGCCGCTGCAGGTCGTGCAGACCCAGCAGGTCGTGCGCAACGGCACCGACGGCATGGCCATGCCGGTGCTGACGCAGGCCGTCGCGATGCAGGCCGCCACGCCCACCGCGGCGCAGGCCAACGTCGGCCTGGGCCTGGGCGACTTCGCGAATGCCAACGTGCCCAGCGTGTGGCGCCACGGCCGCTCGGGCAGCGCCGCCGCCAAGGTCGAGGCGCTGTCGTCCAATGGCATGGACGAGATCGAGATCCCGGCCTTCCTGCGCAAGCAGGCCGACTGAGATCGCGAGCTGGAACCAGCCAGGGCGGGCCGACGGGCCCGCCCTTTTTTGTTTTCAGGAGGCGCGAGCGGCGGCCGTGGGCCTGCCCCAGCCCGACAGCAGCGCCAGCAGGCCGCCGCCGGCCAGCACGGCGGCCAGAGCGTCCAGGCGGGCCATCGGCAGCGTGGCGGCCACCGTCGTCAAAAGCGCCGCGGCGGCCATCTGCAGAAAGCCCAGCAGCGCCGACGCCTGACCGGCCTGGGCCGCAAAGGGCGTCAGCACCAGCGCCGTGCCGGTGGGCGACACCAGGCCCATGCCGAACAGGAACACGCAGCCTGCCGCGGCAAAACCCGACAGTCCAGCGCCCGTGCTCGCCAGCATGGCCAGCCCGCCGGCCATGGCCAGCGCGGCGCCCAGCCGCAGCACGGCGGGCGCGCCCCAGCGGGCCGTCCAGCGCGGCGCCGTGCGCCCGGCCGCGAAGACGACGAACACCGTCGCCGCGAAGAACAGGCCCACCTGCAGCGCCGAGAAGCCGAAGTCCCCGGCCAGCACCAGCGGCGCGCTGCCGAAGAACGCGAACAGCGCGCCGAGGATGGCCGCCGTGGCCAGCGCCGGCCGCATGAAGCGGGCGTCGCGCAGCAGCGCCACGTAGCCACGTGCCAGCGCGCCGGCCGGCTGCCGGCGGCGGCGCTCGGTGGGCAGCGTTTCGCCGACGATGCGCGCATAGGCCAGCGCCAGCGCCAGGCCGGCCAGCACCAGCACGCCGAACAGCGCGCGCCAGCCCCACGCGGCCTGCACCAGCCCGCCCAGCAGCGGTGAGAACCCCGGCGCGGCGGCCATGACGACCATGATGCGGCCCAGCAGCGCGGCGAGCTGCGGCCCCTCGAAGCGGTCCCGCGCAGCGGCGCGCGCCAGCACCGACGCGGCGGCCACGCCCACGGCCTGCAGCACGCGGCCGGTGAGCAGCAGCGGCAGCGTCATCGCGAACGCGCCGACGGCACTGCCGGCGACGAACACGGCCAGCCCGCCCAGCACGACCGGCCGGCGGCCGAGGCGGTCCGACAGCGGCCCGACGACCAGCTGCGCCAGCGCGAACACGGCCAGGAACATGCCCAGCGCCGCCGCCGTCAGCCGCGCCTCGTCGACGGCCAGCGACCGCGCGATGACCTGCAGCGACGGCAGCAGGATGTTGGTGGACAGCGTGCCCATCGCCGACAGCGCGGCCAGCGTCAGCAGCCAGGGGCGCGGCACGGCGCTCATGGCTGCACCCCTTCGGCGATGAAGCTCACGCTGCGGGCGATGACGCCGGCATCGGTGAGCAGACGGCGGTGGCCCAGGCCCGACACCGGCTCGAGGCGCGAGCCGGCCCAGGCCGCGTGCAGCGCTTCGGACGCGGCGAACGGCACGGTGCGGTCCTCGGGGTCGTGCACGATGAGGCCGGGGTGGCGCAGGCCGTGCTGCAGCCGCGGCAGATCGACGTTCGCGATGGGCGTGCCGATGAAGCGCTCCACCCAGTCGGCGAACGCGGCCGTGTCGGCCGGCCCCAGGGCCTGCGCGCGGGCCAGCCCCTGGACCATGGGCGTCAGCGACGACGGCCCGGCCAGGTGCACGCTGCGCCGCACCGCCAGCCCGTGCGCGAAGGCCAGCAGCGCCGCCGCCGAGCCCATCGAGTGGCCGATGACACCGTGCACCTCGCCGACGTCCGCCATGACGGCGCGCAGCGCCCGGCCGGCGTGCACGACGCTGGCCGCGTGGCCGCCGGAGTCCCCGTGGCCGGGCAGGTCGAACAGCGTCACCGAGAAGCCGGCCGCCACCAGCGGGCGCGCGAAGCCCAGCAGGTGCGAGCCGCGGCTGTTCCAGCCGTGCACGAGCACGACACGCGGCCCGCTGCCCAGCGTCCAGCGCGCGAGCCTGTGGCCTTCATGGCGCAGCGGCGCCTGCTCGGCGCCGGCCAGCGCGGCGAGCTCGTCGGCGGTGAGCGCGATGCGCTCGGGCGTCGAGAAGGCATGGCGGGCGGCGGCCAGGTGGGCGTCGGCCGGGGCGGTGAAGGGGCTCATGGCATCTCCCTGCCATCAGGCATAAGCCGGCGTGGCGCTGGCCAGGCTCTGCTTGACCTGGCGGCTCACGTCGTCGGCCAGCACCTCGAACGCGCCGCTCTCCACGCTCTGCAGCGCCAGGCGGGCGACGTCGGCGGGCGCGGACTTGGGCGCGTCCAGGCCGCGCGTCATGTCGGTGTCCATGTAGCCCACGTGCAGGCTGGTCACCTGCGTGCCCTGGGCCTTCAGCTCGGCGCGCAGGCCGTTGCTGAGCGCCCAGGCCGCGGCCTTGCTGGCGCTGTACGGCGCCAGGCCCGGCAGCGTCAGCCAGCTCAGCACCGACAGCACGTTCAGCACCGCGCCGCCGCCGTTGGCCTGCAGCACCGGCGCGAAGGCCTGGGTCAGCGCCCAGACGCCGAACACGTTGGTCTCGAAGTGATGGCGCGCCGTGGCGATGGCGTCGGCGGCCAGCACGCCGGCGCCCTGCGACACGCCGGCGTTGTTGATGAGCAGCGTCACGTCGCCGCACTGCGCGGCCGCGGCAGCCACCTGGGCGGGGTCGGTCACGTCCAGCCTGACGGGCACGACGCCGGCGAGGTCGATGGCGGCCGGGTCGCGCGCGGCCGCATAGACCTTGGCGGCGCCGGCGGCCAGCGCGGCCTCGGCAAAGGCGCGGCCCAGGCCGCGGTTGGCACCGGTGACGAAGACGACGGCGTTCTTGAGCTGCATGGCGGATCCTTCTCGATGGGTTTATTCATGTCGACTGACATGATTGGCATAAATGTCATTCAACATATAAAATCCGTCAAGCCCGACCCGAAAGACCCCAGAAGGAGGCCGACATGAAGGTCACCCGTGCCCAGGCCGAAGAAAACCGTGAACGCATCCTCGACAACGCCGCGCAGCTGTTCCGCGAACGCGGCTTCGACGGCATCGGCCTGAACGACCTGATGCAGGCCGCCGGCCTGACGCGCGGCGGTTTCTACGGCCACTTCGAATCCAAGGACGACCTGGCCGCCCAGGCCACGCAGCGCGCGCTGGCGGACAACCGCGCGCAGTGGAAGCGGCAGGCCGAGCGCAGCCTGCAGGCCTGGGTGAAAACTTACCTGTCCGACGCCCACCGCGACCATCCCGGCGCCGGCTGCGGCCTGGCGGCGCTGGCGGGCGACGCGGCCCGCGGCGGGCCGGCGGTGAAGGCGGTGTTCGGCGAGGGCGTCGAGGGCCTGGTGGCGACGCTGCAGGGCCAGATGCCTGCGCCCGACGAGGCCGGCCGGCGCGAGCAGGCGCTGGCCATGCTGTCCATGCTGGTGGGGTCGCTGCTGCTGTCGCGCGCCGTGGGCGATGGCGGGCTGTCGCGCGAGCTGCGCGAGGCCGCGCGCCGCCACCTGCCGGCCGGCGGCTGAACGGTCGCCCGCCGGGGCCCGGCGGCGCATGCGGGGGCACCCCCTGTGGCATGCTCGCGCCCCATGTCAATGCCTAGAAGACTTTGCAGGCATGCCTGAGGTGGGGCTGCTGCTGCGCCGCGGGCTGATGCTGATGCTGCTGGGCGCCTGCGCCCTGGTGCAGGCCCAGCGCCTGCCCCAGCCCACGCCCCGGCATGCGGGCGACGACGCCGCACCCGCCGAGCTGGCCACCACCGCCTGGCGGCGCGACCAGCTGGAGGCCTGGTGGAGCGCGCTGCGCCGCCAGTCCCTGGCCGACAGCGACCGGCTGGCGCTGCCCGCCGAGCTGCTGCCGCCCGAGGACGCCGCGGCCTGGCGGCCGGTGGCCATGCCCGACGTGCGGCCCCGGCCCGGCGCGGCCGTCGTCAACGACGCGCGCGGCTACGAGATGCGCTGGTACCGGCTGCAGCTGCCGGCCGGCATCGACGAGCCCCAGGCGCTGTACCTGCCGCGGCTGGTGACGCTGTCGGCCGCGGTGCTGGCGCGCCACCCCGGCGGCGGCTGGCGGCTGCTGCTGGACAACCAGCATGCCGAACGCGAGCAATGGGCGCAGCCGCTGTGGCTGCCGCTGCATGCCACCGGGACCGAGGGGCTGGAGCTGGTCGTCGCGCTGCCGGTGCCGGCGGGCAGCTACCACGCGGTGTCGCGCATCTGGCTGGGCCCGCGTGACGTGCTGGAGAAGCGCTGGCAGTGGCGCGTGCGCATGCAGGCCGGCCTGCCGCAGGCCGTCAGCCTGACGCTGGCCGTGCTGGGCCTGTTCGCGCTGACGCTGTGGCTGCGCCGGCCCGACGAGTCCATCTACGGCCTGTTCGCCGCGGCCGCGGGGGCGTGGATGGTGCGCAACCTGCACTACTACGTCAGCCTGCCGGCGTCCACCGTGGGGCAGGACTGGTTCTGGTGGGCCACGCATGCGTCCATGGCCTGGGTCATGGTGACGGCGCTGCTGTTCGCGCTGCGCTTCGCGCGCCGGCGGGCGCCGTGGCTGGAGCGCGGGCTGCTGGCCGCGGTGGTGGCGGTCAGCGTGGTCAGCATGCCGCTGTGGCTGCGCCAGGTCGACATGGTGGTGCTGCAGTACGGCGTGACGGCGGCGGTCGCCGCCATCGGCACGCTGTGGCTGGCGCTGCTGGCCTGGCGCGAGCGCTGTGCCGAGCTGCGCGTGATGGCGCTGGCGCTGCTCGTCGCGCTGGCCATCGGCGGCCACGACCTGGCCGTGCTGGCCGGCTGGGCCTGGCCCGAGCACTTCTTCTGGATGCCGTTCGCGACGCTGATCGTCATGCTCAGCTTCCTGCTTGCCGTGCAGCGCCGCTACGTCGGCACCGTCGAGCAGGTGCAGGCCGAGAACAGCCAGCTGCAGGAAGACCTGGACGAGCAGGTCTCGGTGCTGCAGGCGCAGAACGCGCAGCTGCGCGAGGTGGAGCGCCAGCAGGCGCTGCTGCTGGAGCGCCAGCGCATCATGGCCGACATGCATGACGGCCTGGGCTCGTCGCTGCTGTCGGCGCTGGTGGCCGTGGAGCAGGGCAGCATGTCGCACGAGAAGGTCGTCGAGGTGCTGCGCGAATGCGTGGACGACCTGCGGCTGGTCATCGACTCACTGGAGCCCGTGGGCCACGACCTCGTGTCGCTGCTGGCGACAATGCGCTACCGCCTGGGCAAGCGGCTGCAGACCGGCGGCCTCAAGCTGGACTGGGATGTGCAGGACCTGCCGCCGCTGGCCTGGCTGGAGCCGCCCGACGCGCTGCACGTGCTGCGGCTGATGCAGGAGGCGCTGAACAACGTGCTCAAGCATGCCGGCGCCAGCCGCGTGCGCATGGTGACGCGCCACCACGGCAGCTACGTCGAGATCCGCGTGGAAGACGACGGCGCCGGCTTCGACCTGCAGAGCATCCAGCACGGCCGCGGCCTGAAGAGCCAGATCAAGCGCGCCCAGCGGCTGGGCGGCAAGCTGCGCATCGACTCCTCGCCAGGCCATGGCACCAGGCTATCGCTGCGATTGCCCGTGGAGCGCAAAGGCGGGGCCTGATGCTGGGACAATCCCTGGCATGGTCAAGCAACGCACCCTGAAGTCCATCACGCGCGCCGTCGGCGTGGGCATCCACAGCGGCCAGAAGGTCGAGCTGACGCTGCGCCCGGCGCCCATGGACACGGGCATCGTGTTCCGCCGCGTGGACCTGTGCCCGCCGGTGGACATCCCGGTCAGCGTCATGTCGGTGAGCGACACGCGCATGGCCACCACGATCAGCCCCGGCGGCGACCCTGGCGGCCCGAAGGTGCAGACCATCGAGCACCTGCTGTCCGCCTGCGCCGGCCTGGGGCTGGACAACCTCTACGTCGACATCAACGCCGACGAGGTGCCGGTGCTGGACGGCTCGGCCGCCAGCTTCGTGTTCCTGCTGCAGTCCGCCGGCATCGCGATGCAGGACGCCGCCAAGCGCTTCCTGAAGGTCAAGAAGCCGGTCGAGGTGCGCCAGGGCGAGGGTAAGAAGCTGATGTGGGCGCGGCTGACGCCGCACCACGGCTACACGCTGAGCTTCGAGATCGAGTTCGACAACCCGGCCGTGGCGGCCACCGGCAGCCAGTACGTGTTCGACATGGGCTCCGGGCTCTACAAGAAGGACATCGCCCGCGCGCGCACCTTCGGCATGACGGCCGACATCGACCTGATGCGCTCGCGCGGCCTGACGCTGGGCGGCTCGATGGACAACGCCATCGTCGTGGACGACTACAAGGTGCTGAACGCCGACGGCCTGCGCTACGACGACGAGTTCGTGAAGCACAAGATCCTGGACGCGATCGGCGACATGCAGGTGGCCGGCATGCCGCTGCTGGCGGCCTACACGTCGTTCAAGGGCGGCCACGCGCTGAACAACAAGCTGCTGCGCGCGCTGCTGGCGGACAAGGATGCCTACGAGATCGTCCACTTCGAGGACGACCGCGACGCGCCCAAGGGGTTCGCGGAGCTGGCGCCGGCGTGGTGAAGTCGTTCACGACATGCTGATCGCCCGCCTCGTCATCGGCCTGCTGCTGTTCGCGGCCATCGTCTGTTTCGCACTGTCCATCGCCACCGGCCAGCCGCGCTGGCGGCGGCTGGGGGTGGTCATCGTCAAGTGGACGCTGGTGGCGGGCCTGGGCTTCTTTGCCGTGCTGATCCTGGAGCGGCTCGCGCTGATGCTGTGACGCCGTTCACGCGCCGACGGGGCCACCCCTGGGCTTGCGGGGATGCCGGCGGGCGCCGAGGTGCTCAGAATGGCATCACGGTCGCTGAACGAGTTGCGGCGGCCGAGCCCGGCAGACAACAACACGCCGGGCGCCACGCGCGGAGATGGCCGGGGGGCCGGGGAAGCGCGATGGATGGAAGAGAGAACGTTCGAACCGAACTTGGGCCGCTCCGTGGAGCGGCCCTATTTTTTTCTCAGCCCAGGTAGCGATGGCGCAGGTGGGCCTCGAAGTGCGCCGGGTTCAGCGCCTCGC
Source organism: Roseateles sp. (assembly GCA_041914785.1). Taxonomy (GTDB): domain Bacteria; phylum Pseudomonadota; class Gammaproteobacteria; order Burkholderiales; family Burkholderiaceae_C; genus Pelomonas. The sequence continues at coordinate 26,029 of JAYSCT010000039.1, read as the reverse complement.
CGCTGGCACGCCTGACGAGTTCCGGCGTCTCCCAGCGGCTGGCTTGCTGCCACACCTGCGTGCGCAGCCAGTCGAACACGCCGCCCAGCTCGCCGCGCGCGATGCGGGCGTCCAGGTCGGGCTGTTGCGCGCGCATCGCCGCGAACCACTGCGCCGCGTACATCGCGCCCAGCGTGTAGCAGGGGAAGTAGCCGAACAGGCCGGCCGGCCAGTGCACGTCCTGCATGGCGCCGTCCTTGAAGTTGCCGCGCGTGTCCAGGCCCAGCAGCTCGGCCATCTTGGCGTCCCACAGTGCGGGGATGTCGTCCACCTCGGCGTCGCCCTCGATGAGCGCGCGCTCGATGTCGAAGCGCAGCAGGATGTGGGCGGGGTAGGTCACCTCGTCGGCGTCCACGCGGATGAAGCCCGGCTGCACGCGCGTCAGCAGCTTGTGCAGGTTGCCGGGCTCGAACGCGGGCTGGTCGCCGAAATGCTTCACCAGCAGCGGCGCCAGCAGGCCGGCGAACGCCGGGTGGCTGCCCAGCTGCATCTCGAAGCTCAGGCTCTGGCTCTCATGGATGCCCATCGAGCGCGCACGCGCGATGGGCTGGCCCAGCAGCTCGCGCGGCAGGCCCTGCTCGTAGCGGCCGTGGCCGGTCTCGTGGATGGTGCCCATCAGGCTGGGCAGGAAGTTGTCCTCGCGGTAGCGCGTCGTCATGCGCACGTCCTCGGGCACGCCGCCGCAGAACGGGTGCGTGCTTTCGTCCAGCCGGCCGGCGGCGAAGTCGAAGCCCATCAGCCGCATCGCGTCCAGCCCCAATGCCTTCTGTGCGGCGGTGGGGAAGGGGCCCACGGGCTCGATGAGTGTCTTGCGCGACTGCTTGGCGGTGACGTCGCGGATCAGCCCGGGCAGCCACTGGCGCAGCGGCGCGAAGGCCTGCTCCACGTCGGCGCTGCGCATGCCGGGCTCGTAGTTGTCGAGCAGCGCGTCGTACCTGCTCAACCCCGCGCTCTGCGACAGCAGCTCCGCCTCCTGGCGCGCGATCTTCAGCACCTCGCGCAGGTTGGGCGCAAAGCCGGCCCAGTCGTTGGCCGGGCGCTGCGTGCGCCATGCGTGCTCGCAGCGGTTGTTGGCCAGGCTCTTGGCCTCCACCAGCGCCTGCGGCAGCGCATTGGCGGCGCGCCAGGCGCGGCGGATCTCGCGCAGGTTGGCGCGCTGCGTGTCGTCCAGCGGCTCGGTGGCGGCGGCATCCAGCAGGCCGGCCAGCGCCGGGTCCGTGGCCAGCTGGTGCAGCAGGCCGTCCATCTCGGCCAGCGCCAGGCTGCGGGCCTCGTTGCCGTGGGCGGGCATGTTGGCGGCCTGGTCCCACTGGGCGATGGACTGCAGGTGGGCCAGGCGGTAGGCCCGTTGCTGGCGCGCGGCCAGGTCTTGATAGGCGGGGGTGTTCATTGCATCCATGACATCCAGGATTCGGGAATCAGCCACAGCAGGGCGGCCGTGAAGCAGAGGAAGCGCAGGCCCTTGCCCAGCGCCATCCAGCCCACGCAGGGCCAGAACGGCAGCTTCAGCCAGCCGGCGACGGCGCACAGCGGGTCGCCGACGATGGGCAGCCAGCTCAGCACGCAGGCCCGCGCGCCGAAGCGCTTGAGCCAGGCCAGCGCGCGCGGGTGGGGTGGCTCGCGGTGGCGCACGGCCTCGACGGCCTTTTCGGCGCCGTAGCCCATCCACCACGACACGGCGCCGCCCAGCGTGTTGCCGACGGTGGCCACCGCGATGACCGGCCAGAACATCGCCGGATCGGCCTTGACGACGACGAAGACCGCCGGCTCCGACCCCAGCGGCAGCAGCGTGGCCGACACGAACGTGATGACGAACACCGCCATCAGCCCCACCTGCGGCAGCGCCAACGCGGCCAGCATGTCGTGGATGAATTGCGCGAGCCAGGCTTCCATGCCGGCATTGTCAGCGGGACCGGAAAGACCGGATGGCTACAATCTCGCCTCTTTTTTGAGCAGACCTTCGTGCACATCGGCCCCCACTCCCTCCCCAACCGGCTCTTCGTGGCGCCGATGGCGGGGGTGACGGACCGGCCCTTCCGCCAGCTGTGCCGCCGCCTCGGCGCGGGCTACGCGGTCAGCGAGATGGTCACGTCGCGCAAGGAGCTGTGGGGCAGCCTCAAGACCTCGCGCCGCGCCGACCACACCGGCGAGCCCGGGCCCATCGCCGTGCAGATCGCCGGCACCGACGCCGCCATGATGGCCGAGGCCGCGGCCTACAACATCGACCGCGGCGCGCAGATCATCGACATCAACATGGGCTGCCCGGCCAAGAAGGTCTGCAACAAGTGGGCCGGCTCCGCGCTGATGCAGAACGAGCCGCTGGCCGAGGAGATCGTGCGGGCGGTGGTCGAGGCCTGCCGGCCCTTCGACGTGCCCGTCACGCTGAAGATGCGCACCGGCTGGAGCGCCGAGGCCCGCAACGCGCTGGCGCTCGCGCGCATGGCCGAGGACGCCGGCGTCGCGATGCTGACCATCCACGGCCGCACCCGCGAGCAGGGCTACAAGGGCCTGGCCGAGTACGACACCATCGCGGCGGTGAAGACAGCGCTGACGATTCCCGTCGTCGCCAATGGCGACATCGATTCCCCCGAGAAGGCCCGCGACGTGCTGGCCTACACCGGCGCCGACGCGTTGATGATCGGTCGCGCGGCGCAGGGCCGGCCGTGGATCTTCCGCGAGGTGTCGCATTTTCTGGCGACGGGCGAACACCTGCCCGCGCCCACCATCGCCGAGGCGCGCGACGTGCTGACCGAGCACCTGCACGACCACTACGGCCTGTATGGCGAACTCAGCGGCGTGCGCAGCGCGCGCAAGCACATCGGCTGGGCCGTGCGTGGCCTGCCCGGCGGGGAAGCCTTCCGCCAGCACATGAACACCCTGGAGCGCTGCGACGAGCAGGTGCAGGCGCTCCGCGACTGGTTCGACGACCTCGGCCAGACCCACGACCGGCTGCCGCCCACCGCGGCCGCCAACGACGAAGACGCGCCGGCCGACGAAGCCTGCGCCGCCTGAACAAGCCATGAGCGCCCAGAAGAACACCCCCCCGCCCAACCCCATCGACGCCTGCGTGCGCGACAACCTCGAAGCCTTCTTCCGTGACCTCGACGGCCAGGAGCCTCACTCGATGCACGAGATGCTGATCAAGCTGGTGGAGAAGCCGCTGCTGGAGATCGTCATGCGCGAGGCCGGCGGCAACCAGAGCAAGGCGGCGGAGTGGCTGGGCATCAACCGCAACACGCTGCGCCGCAAACTGACTGATCACAATCTTTAAACCTTGCGGGTTGGACCTTCGAGCGAAGCGAGAAGCTCCGACCTCAACTGATCCCCCCTTGCGGGTTGGACCTTTGAGCGCAGCGAAAAGCTCCGACCCCAACTGACTAAACCCCGCGGGTTTGACCTTCGAACGCAGCGAGAAGCTCCGACCTCAACTGACCAAGCACCATGGCACTCACCGCACTCCTTTCCGTCTCCGACAAGACCGGCATCCTCGAATTCGCCAAGGAGCTGCACGCTCTGGGCACCAAGTTGCTGTCCACCGGCGGCACCGCCAAGCTGCTGGCCGACGCCGGCCTGCCCGTCACCGAGGTGGCCGAGCACACCGGCTTCCCGGAAATGATGGACGGCCGCGTGAAGACGCTGCACCCCAAGATCCACGGCGGCCTGCTGGCCCGCTCGGACCTGCCCGAGCACGTGGCCGCGATGGCCCAGCACGGCATCACGCGCATCGACATCCTGGCCGTCAACCTCTACCCGTTCGAGGCGACCGTCGCCAAGCCCGGCTGCACGCTGGAAGACGCCATCGAGAACATCGACATCGGCGGCCCGGCCATGGTGCGCAGCGCGGCCAAGAACTGGAAGGACGTGACGGTGTTGACCGACGCGGCCCAGTACGCCGCCGTGCTGGAAGAGCTGAAGGCTCACGGCAAGACCAGCGACAAGACGCGCTTCGCCTGCAGCGTGGCCGCGTTCAACCGCATCGCGCAGTACGACGCCGCGATCAGCAATTACCTGTCGGCGCTGCAGGAAGACGGCGCCAAGGCGGAGTACCCCGCGCAGATGAACTCGACGTTCGTGAAGGTGCAGGACCTGCGCTACGGCGAGAACTCGCACCAGACCGCCGCGCTCTACCGCGACCTGTTCCCCGCGCCCGGCTCGCTGGTCACGGGCAAGCAGCTGCAGGGCAAGGAGCTCTCGTACAACAACATCGCCGACGCCGACGCCGCCTGGGAATGCGTGAAGAGCTTCGACACGCCCGCCTGCGTCATCGTCAAGCACGCCAACCCCTGCGGCGTGGCCGTGGGCGTGAACCCTGCCGAGGCCTACAGCAAGGCGTTCAAGACCGACCCGACCAGCGCCTTCGGCGGCATCATCGCCTTCAACCGCGAGCTGGACGGCGCCGCGGCGCAGCTGGTGGTCAAGCAGTTTGTCGAAGTGCTGATGGCGCCGAGCTTCAGCGCCGAGGCGCTGGAAGTGTTCAAGGGCAAGGTCAACGTGCGCCTGCTGCAGATCGCGCTGCCGGCGGGTGGCACCCGTCCGTGGGACCAGGGCCGCAACGCGCAGGACGTCAAGCGCGTGGGCTCGGGCCTGCTGGTGCAGACCGCCGACAACCATTTCCTGAAGCGTGAAGACCTCAAGGTCGTCACCGCACTGAAGCCGACCGAGCAGCAGCTCGACGACCTGATGTTCGCGTGGACCGTGGCCCAGTACGTGAAGAGCAACGCCATCGTCTTCTGCGGCGGCGGCATGACGCTGGGCGTCGGCGCCGGCCAGATGAGCCGCCTGGACTCGGCCCGCATCGCCTCCATCAAGGCGGGCCATGCCGGCCTGACGCTGGCGGGTTCGGCCGTCGCCAGCGACGCCTTCTTCCCGTTCCGCGACGGCCTGGACGTGCTGGCCGATGCCGGCGCCACCTGCGTCATCCAGCCGGGTGGCTCCATGCGCGACGACGAAGTGATCGCCGCCGCGAACGAGCGCGGCATCGCGATGGTCCTCACCGGCGTGCGCCACTTCCGACACTGATTCGGATCGGTGCCGGATTGGCGGGCCGAGCGCCGGGCCGCCCCCAAGCCGGCCCGCGCTGGCGATGTGCCCGCGGCTCGATGCCGCGGGCATCGCCGTCCCCTCGGGGGCTGAGGCCGGACACATTGAGCCCAGTGGGCTCGATGTGCCTGCCGAAGCGCCGCTGCCACTGGCCGCGGCGTGGTCCCGACCGGGCTCGCCCGCGTTCAGCGGTGCGAGATCGGGCGAGGGGCTTGTTGTCACCTGCGGGACTAGACGCAGCCCTCTAGTCCAGGGCCGCCCCTGTTGGGGCGCCCACCACTTGCGGTTAGCCTCACCGGATTCGATCCAGAACCGGAGACACGCCCATGGACACCGCGCTGCAGGAACGCCTGCACCTGGCGCTGACGGCGCAGCGTCGCGCGTTCGACGCCGAGCGCATGCCGTCCTACGAGGCGCGCCGCGACCGCCTGGAGCGGCTGCTCAACATGACCCGCCAGCACGGCGAAGCGCTTGCGGCCGCGATGGCGCAGGACTTCGGCCACCGTGCCCGCCAGGAGTCGCTGCTGGCCGACATCTTCACCGTCGAAGCCGGCGCGCGCCACGCGCTGAAGCACCTGCGCGCGTGGATGAAGCCGCGCCGCGTGGCGACACCGCTGCATTTCCTGCCCGGCCGCAACGTGCTCATGCGCCAGCCGCTGGGCGTCGTCGGTGTCGTGGCGCCCTGGAACTACCCGTACTACCTGGCCATGGAGCCCGCCGTCGCCGCGCTGGCGGCTGGCAACCGCGTGCTCATCAAGCCGTCGGAGCTGACGCCGGCCACGTCCGCGCTGATGGCGCGCCTCGTCGCCGAGCACTTCAAGCCCGAGGAGATGTTCGTCATCACCGGCGACGCCGAGGTCGGCAAGGCCTTCACGCAGCTGCCGTTCGACCATCTCTTCTTCACCGGCTCCACCGCCGTGGGCCGCCATGTGGCCCAGGCCGCGGCGAAGAACCTGACGCCGGTGACGCTGGAGCTGGGCGGCAAGTCGCCCGCCATCGTCGACCGCAGTTGCGACCTGGCGCTGACCGCGTCGCGGCTGGCCTTCGGCAAGCTGTTCAACGCCGGCCAGACCTGCGTGGCGCCCGACTACCTGCTGGTGCCGCGCGAGCTGGTCGAGCCGCTCGCCCAGCAGATCCTGGCCGAGATGCGCCGCATGTACCCGCGCATCGCCGGCAATGCCGACTACACCAGCATCGCCACGCCGCGCCATCACGCGCGGCTGCTGGGCCTCATCGCCGATGCGGCCCAGCGCGGCGCGCGCGTGCTGCGCACGCACGACGAGCAGCCCGACGACCGCCGCCTCGTGCCGGCGCTGCTGCTGGACGTGCCGCTTGAGGCCACGGTCATGCAGGAGGAGATCTTCGGCCCGCTGCTGCCCATCGTCGGCTACGACAAGGTGGACGACGCGCTGGCCCACATCAACGCCGGTGACCGGCCGCTGGCGCTGTACTGGTTCGGCCAGGACGGTGCCGCGCGCGACCACGTGATGGCCCAGACCCATGCCGGCGGCGTGACCGTCAACGACTGCCTGTGGCACCTGGGCCAGGAAGACCAGCCCTTCGGTGGCGTTGGCGCCAGCGGCATGGGCTCGTACCACGGCGAGTGGGGCTTCCGCACCTTCAGCAAGGAGAAGCCGCTGTTCATCCAGTCACGTTTCGCCGGCACCCGGCTGTTCCAGCCGCCGTATGGCCCCACCTTCGAGCGCCTGCTCGGCCTGTTGAAGAAGATCGTGTGATGAAGCGCCGCGGATTCCTGAAGCTGGGCGTGGGCGCCGCCGTGGTCATCGGCGTGGCCGGGGCGGGTGTGGCGCTCATCAAGCCGGGCCTGGTGGACGGCAAGCTGGGCGCCGGCGCGCGCGACGTGATGCGCGCCGCCGCGCAGGCCGTGCTGTCCGACCTGCTGCCGCCACCGGGCGCCGCGCGCGACGCGGCGCTGGCCCTGCAGCTGGACCGGCTGGACGCCTTCATCGCCGGCCTGCCCGCGCCCACGCGCAAGGAGCTGTCCGACGCGCTGGGCCTGCTGGCCACGGCGGCGGGCCGTTTCGCGCTGGTGGGCCTGTCCAAGTCGTGGGGCGAGGCCGGCGCGCAGGATGTGCAGCAGGCGCTCAACGCGATGCGGCTGTCCACCTCCAACACCAGGCAGCAGATCTATCACGCGCTGCGCGACCTGAACGCGGTCGCCTTCTTCAACGCGCCGGACAACTGGCGCAGCGTGGGCTATCCCGGCCCGGTGCAAATCCCATGAGCGCCGCGCCGGACCGCTCCAAGCAAGCTCGCTCCCGCCTGGCGGGACAGGCCGCAGGCCGAAGGGTGCACCAATGAGCTCCATTCCCGACCCCATCGTCGACGGCCTGCAGCGCGGCTGGAAGGTGCATGGCGGCCCGCACGCGGCGCTGCCCGCTGTGCTGGACTGCGACGTCGCCATCGTCGGCAGCGGCGCCGGTGCCGGCATCACGGCCGAGATGCTGGCCCGCGCGGGGCTGAAGATCGTCATCGTCGAGGAAGGCCCGCTGCGCTCCAGCCACCAGTTCAAGCAGCGGGAGACCGATGCCTATGGCCAGCTCTACCAGGAAGGCGGCGGCCGCAAGACGAAGGACCAGGTCGTCAACATCCTGCAGGGCCGCTGCGTGGGCGGCTCCACGACGGTCAACTGGACCGGCTCCTTCCGCACGCCGCCCGATGCGCTGGTCTACTGGGGCGACAAGTTTGGCCTCACGGACTTCAACGAGGCGGCGATGGCGCCGTGGTTCGAGCAGGCCGAGCGCCGCCTGAACATCGCCGATTGGCAGACCGCGCCCAACGAGAACAACGACGTGCTGCGCCGCGGCGCCGAGAAGCTGGGCATCCCCACCAAGGTCGTGCGCCGCAACGTCAAGGGCTGCTGGAACCTGGGCTCCTGCGGCATGGGTTGCCCGACGAACGCCAAGCAGTCCATGCTGGTCAGCACGCTGCCGGTGGCGCTGGACCAGGGCGCCACGCTGCTGGTGCAGACGCGCGCCGCAAGGTTCGAGCTGCAGGGCGACCGCGTCAGCGCGCTGATCGCCGAGCCGGTCGCGCTGGACGGCGCCGTCACCGGCGCGCCGGTGCGCATCACCGCCAAGCACTACGTCGTGGCCGGTGGCGCCATCAATTCGCCCGCGCTGCTGCTGCGCTCCAATGCACCGGACCCGCATGGCCTGCTGGGCAAGCGCACCTTCCTGCACCCGACGGCCGGCGGCTCGGCGCTGTTCGACCACGACGTCGCCGGCTGGGCCGGTGCGCCGCTGTCGGTGTTCTGTGACCACTTCCTGCACACCGGCCCGGTCGACGGCCCGGTGGGCTACAAGTTGGAGGTGGCGCCCGTGCACCCGACGTTCGCGATGGGCAATGGCGGCGGCATCGGCGCCGAGCTGGCCCAGCGTGCCAAGGACATGCCGCGCACGCAGCTGATGATCGCGCTGCTGCGCGACGGCTTCCACGCCGACGCCGCCGGCGGCGCCGTCAAGCTGCGCAGCGACGGCTCGCCGGTCCTGGACTACGCAGTGACCGACTACCTGCTCGACGGCGTGCGCCGCGCCTACCTGACGATGGCCGAGATCCAGTTCGCGGCCGGCGCCCAGGCCGTGCGCCCCGTGCACGAGCAGGCCGCCAACTACACGACGCTGGCGGCGGCCAAGGCCGGCATCGCGGGGCTGGCGATGAAGCCCTTCTTCGCCACCGTCGGCAGCGCGCACGTGATGGGCGGCTGCACGATGGCCGCCGACGCGGCCCGTGGCGTCGTGCGGCCGGACGGCCAGCACTGGCAGCTCGCCAACCTGTCGGTACACGACGGCTCGCTGTTCCCCACCAGCCTGGGTGCCAACCCGCAGCTGACGGTCTACGGCCTGGCGACGCGGCTGACGCACGGGCTGCTGCAGCGCCTGGGCGCCAAGCCCGTGATACTGGCCTGATGCCTCTGCCGCTTTCCCGCCTGGTGCCGGCGCTGCTGGCCGGCGTTGCCTGGTTCTCTCACGCCCAGCCGCCAGCGGCTGCCGAACCCGCAGCCTCCGCCGCGTCGGCGCCCGCCGCGGGCCGTGTTGCCAAGCTGCGGGCCCAGTCGCTGCGCCCCGGTGGCACGGTCTATCCGGTCGAGCTGGCGGGGCAGGGCGTGCAGGGCACCGCTGACGTCTTCGTGAAGATCGCGCCCAATGGCACGCCGGCCGAGGTCAGGCTGCACGCGTCGTCGCGCTCCGCGGCGCTGGACGAACTGGCGCTGGCCTTCGTGCGCGGCCTGCGCTTCGGCGCCAAGGCCGGCGGCAGCGGCGCGCCGCTGCCCGACGTCATCGTGCCGGTGGAATTCATGCGCGACACGGTGGAAGGGCTGGCGGCCAAGACCTGCGCCGAGTTCAATACCGACACGGCCTACTTCAAGGCCACCTTCCCCGAGACCGACCCGTCGCACATGCCGGTGGTGCGCATGACGACGGGCATGCTGCTGCTGGCCGGCATGCCGCGCCAGAGCGGCGAGGCGCTGGTGGCGCAGGCGAAGCAACTCAATGCGGCAGCGGCGGGCATTGCGGCGGCCTGCGAGGCGGCGCCCGACGCGCTGTATTCGAAGGTGTTCGTCGAGCTGGTCAAGAAGGCCCGCTGAGCGTCGCGCCCGCGCGGCGGACGAGAATCGTCCGCATGCCCCTGCCTGCTGCCATCACGCTGGCCACCGCGGCCGATGCCGACGCGCTCGCCGCCTTCGCCGCCCAGGCCTTCACCGACACCTACCGCGGCCTGGACGACGCGCAGGAGATTGCCGACTACGTCGCCGAGCACTTCACGCCTGCCGTGATGGCCGGCGTCATCCAGGACCCGACCTGCACGACGCTGCTGGCCCGCATCGACGGCCAGCTGGCCGGCTACGCCGTGCTGCGCGACAAGCCGGCGCCGGCCTGCGTGGCCGGGCCGGCGCCGCTGCAGCTGTGGCGGCTGTACCTGGGCCAGGGCTTCATCGGCCAGGGCCTGGGCGCGCGGTTGATGGGCGAGGTGCAGGCCCGGGCGCGCCAGCGCGGCGCGCGCACGCTGTGGCTGGGTGTCTACGATCGCAACGTGCGGGCCGTCGAGTTCTACCGGCGCTTCGGCTTCGCGCAGGTGGGCACCGACCAGTTCCTGTTCGGCGGGCGCCTCTACGCCGACCCCATCTATGCCACGCCGGTCACGGAGATCCCATGATCCAAGGTTCCTGCCTGTGCGGCCGCGTGAGCTGGCGCTTCGACGGCCAGCCCGACGGCGCCACCGCCTGCAACTGCACCGCCTGCCGCCGCTACGGCACGCTCTGGGCCTACGACTACGTGGACGAAGGCATCCACGTGACCGGCCCCACGCAGGCCTATGTGCGCGGCACGGCGCTGGAGTTCCACTTCTGCCCCAGTTGCGGCTGCGTGACGCACTGGCGCGGCCTGCGGCTGGATGAGCAAGGCCGCCGGCGCGTCGCCGTCAACCTGCGGCTGGCCGAGCCGGCCGCCGTGGCGGACATCCCCATCGACCATTTCGACGGCTTCGACACCTTCGACGACCTGCCGCGCGACGGGCGCTGCGTGAAGGACTACTGGTTCTAGCCCGGACATCTCGCGAGGCCGGCCCGTTCCAACCTGCAACACCGATGAGCACGGCGATCTCGCCGTTCAACGCGATATCCACTTGGGCTTCACGGGCCTACGCGGGCTTGCGCGGCGCCAGGCTTGCGGGCTGCACCTCAACTCCTCGCCAATGCCGACGGGCATTGGCTGCGGCCGTCTCGGCGCATCCCCCGGCGCCTGGCATCCACGCAATTCCCGCGTACCTCGCAAGATGTCCGGGCGCACCGGCGCCTCCTCCTACAGGTAAAGCCTTGAAACCGGACAGCCCGGCGCCAGATCCGCGACGCACACTGCCAACTTGGCTTGAGGAGTCCGAGATGAAGTTCACCCGCTTGCTGCTGATGTGCCTGGCGCTGCTGTCCACGCTGTGGCTGGGCACGGCCCACGCGCTGCCCACGGTCGACCAGGTGCAGGCCGCCACCCAGCGCGGTGACTACGCGGGCGCCGAGAAGATGATGCGCGAGGTCGTCGCGGCCAAGCCCGACAGCGCCCGCGCCCACTACGTGCTGGCCGAACTGCTGGCCCACCAGCGCCAGTTCAAGGAAGCCGCCGAGCACACCCGCCGCGCCCGCGCGCTGGACCCGGCGCTGAAGTTCACCGACGCGGCGCGCTTCACCGCCTTCGAGCAGTTGCTGCAGCGCGAGCAGGTGGCCGAGGCCCGGCCCACCGCGCCCACCGCGCTTGAGCCTGTGGCGCCGCCGCAGGCCGCCGCACCGGTGGAGCGCACCGAGCGCGCCGGCTCCTTCGGCGGCGTGCCTATCTGGTTGCTGGTGGCGGGCGTCATCCTGTTCATCTGCCTGGCGATGCGCTTCATGCGCGGGCGCACCTCGCAGCCTGTCCAGCCGGCGTATGGCGGCGGCTTCAGCCCGGGGCCCAACATGGGCTACGGCGGCGGCATGCCACAGGCACCTTCCAATGGCCGGGGCCTGATGGGCGTGGGCCTGGGCGTGGCGGGCGGCGTGGCGGCCGGCATGCTGGCCGAGCGGCTGCTGCACGGCGGGCATGACGAGCGCAGCCTGCCCAGCAGCGCCGGCGCCGGCGCGCCGGGCGGCCTCATGCCTGGCAGCTTTGGCGGTGGTGACTTCGGCGCGGCCGACGAGCTGACCCGCCGCGACATCGACTTCGGCAGCGGCGACGGCTGGGGCGGTGGCGACGCGGGCGGTGGCAGCGACGGCGGCGGCGGTGACTGGTAGCCGCTGAAGCCGGCGCTGAGGGCGGCCCGATAATCCCGCCCCATGACGCCAGCCGCCTTCACCGGCCAGTTGCTCGCCTTCATCGCCCGACTCATCACGGGCGCACAAGGCCACTGGAAGGGCTGCCCGCCAAAAGCCGAGCAGCGCATCTACATCGCCAACCATCAGAGTCACTTCGACCTCGTGCTCATCTGGGCCGCGTTCCCGCATGAGCTGCGCGCCTCTACACGGGCCATCGCGGCGCGTGACTACTGGACGAAGAGCCCCTTCCGGCGCTGGCTGACCACCGAGGTGTTCAACGCCATCTACGTCAGCCGCACGCGCGCCAACCCCGAGGAAGACCCGCTGGAGCCCCTCGTCGAGGCGCTGTCCAACGGCGATTCGCTGGTCATCTTCCCGGAGGGCACGCGCTCCAACAAGGGCAACCCGCAGCCGTTCAAGAGCGGCATCTACCACCTGGCCCAGCAGTTCCCGCACGTGCAGCTCATTCCCACCTGGATCGACAACGTGCAGCGCGTCATGCCCAAGGGCGAGGTCGTGCCGGTGCCCATCCTGTGCACCGTCACGTTCGGCGAGCCCATCCAGCTGCACGACGGCGAGAGCAAGGCCGACTTCCTGTGCCGCGCCCGCGAAGCCGTCATGGAGCAGCGCCCCGACCCCGACTGGGTGCCGCGCATCGAGGGAGACGACTGATGCGCTGGCTCAAATCCCTGGATGCCAGCGAGCAGGTGGCGCTGCTGTTCGTCGTGCTGTTCGGCTTCCTGCTGCTGCTGACGCTGGGCCTGTTCCTGAACTCGCTGCGCGAGCGCGAGGACGAGGACGCGCGCCGCAAGTCCGAGCTGACCTGGGCCCGCGTGCGCCGCGACCTGCGCGCGGCCTGGATAGGCGGCTGCATGTTCTGGGTCGCGTGGATCTCCGGCCCGCTGGGCGCGACGCTGTTGTTCGCGTTGTTCTCGTTCCTCGCGCTGCGCGAATTCATCACCCTCGTGCACACGCTGCGCAGCGACCACCGCACGCTCATCGTCGCGTTCTTCGTGCTGGTGCCGGTGCAGTACATGCTGTGCGGCACGCGCTTCTTCGACCTGTTCACGGTGTTCCTGCCGGTCTACGGCTTCCTGCTGCTGCCCATCGTCAGCGCGCTGGCCGACGACCCCAGCCGCTTCCTGGAGCGCAACGCCAAGATCCAGTGGGGCGTGATGGTCTGCGTCTACGGCCTGTCGCACGCGCCGGCGCTGCTGCTGCTGGACTTCCCCGGCTTCACGGGCCGCGGCGCGTTCCTGCTGTTCTTCCTCGTCATGGTGGTGGCCGCGTCGCAGATCGCGCAGGAGATCGCCACGCGCACGCTGCGCCGCCGGCCGGTGGCGCGGCGCATCAGCCGCAGCTTCTCGATGCGGGCCTGGTGGATAGGCACGCTGACCGGCATGGTCGCCGGCGGGCTGCTGTTCTGGATCACGCCGTTCAAGGCCGGCCAGGCGCTGGCGATGGCCTTCGTCACCGCGGGCGCGGCCGGCTTCGGCGGCCTCGTTATGAAGGCGCTGAAGAAGGACGCTGGCGTGCGCTACTGGGGCAACCGCAGCTCCATCACCGGCGCCGTGGGCCTGCTGGACCGCATCGCCGTGCTGTGCTTTGCGGCCCCGGTGTTCTTCCACTCGGCGCGCTGGTACTTCCAGCTGCCCCTCGGGGCGCGCTGATGCGCATCCTCGGCATCGACCCGGGCCTGCAGACGACGGGCTTCGGTGTCATCGACGCGGACGGCCCGCGCCTGGCCTACGTGGCCAGCGGCACCATCAAGACCAGCGGCGTCGCGGTGGGCGACCTGCCGGCGCGGCTGAAGATCCTGTTCGACGGCATCCGCGAAGTGTCAGCCCGCTACCAGCCGCAGTGCGCCGCGGTGGAGATCGTGTTCGTCAACGTGAACCCGCAGTCCACGCTGCTGCTGGGCCAGGCGCGCGGCGCGGCGCTGGCGGCGCTGGTGTCGGGCGACCTGCCGGTCAGCGAGTACACCGCCGTGCAGATGAAGAAGGCCATCGCCGGCCATGGCCAGGCCAAGAAAGAGCAGATCCAGGCCATGGTGCAGCGGCTGCTGAACCTGCCCGGCGTGCCGGGGAAGGACGCCGCCGACGCGCTGGGCCTGGCCATCATGCACGCCCATGCGCGCATCACCTTCGACGCGATGAGCCGCAGCACGACGCTGCAGCGGCGGCAGCATGCGCAGTTCAAAGGTAGCCGGACGTACTGAATGAATAACGGCCCGCAGGGCGGGCCGTTGAAGGGGGGGCGAGCTCTCGCTCAGGCCTTGCGGCGACGAGCCATCCAGCCCACCAGGCCCAGACCGCCCAGCATCAGGGCGTAGCTTTCGGGTTCGGGGACAGCGCTGATGGTCAACGTGCCGCCTTGATCGAGACCACCCGCGGCATAGTTGAAATTGCTTGCGCCGAAGAACGAGGTCAGGTCCAAGGTACCGCCGGTGGTCGTCACGAAGCGGGCGTTGGGCCCCGTCAGCGTGCCGCCTTCGAACTGCACATAGGGATCCATCGCCTGGGCCAGCGTGTAGGTCTGGCCCTGGAAGCTCAGCGTCAACGCGGTCAGGTTGAACGTGCCATCGAAGCCGCCGTTGGCGACCACGACATCGTCGAAGGAGAAGGTGCCCGTCAGCACATTCACGCCAGGGGCGGCGTCGAAGCTGCCAGTCAGCGAGAAGGTGCCCGCCTGTGCGGAGCAGGCCAGCGTCAGCGCGGCGAAGGTGAGAGCGGTTTTGCGGATCATGTTTTTCTTCCTCAGAACTTGAAGATCGATGCGGTGACAGCCGAGCAGGCCAGGCCCTTGAGCTGCAGCAGCGGCTTGGCCTTGATCGGACCAGCGCTGCCGTCGACGTCGATGTTGATGATGGCGCCAGCAGCGTTGGCCGTGCAGGTGACGTGGCCGGTGGCCAGCGGGTCGGCGCTGACGATGCTGTTCGCGGCCAGCAGCTTGGTCAGAACCAGCGTGTCCTTGCCAGGCACGAAGTCGGTGATGACGTCGCCAGCGTCACCCATGCTGCCGTAGACGAACTGGTTGTTGCCGCCGCCGCCGGTCAGCGTGTCGGCGCCCCCGCCGCCTTCGATGACGTCGTCACCGGCCGTGCCGACGATGGTGTCGCGGCCGGCGGTGCCGACGACGGACTTCACCAGGTTCAGGCCCATGACCATGGGGTCATGGTCCGACGAGCGGTAGGGCTTGTCGGTGTACAGGTCCGGGCTGCCCGTGGTGGTGGTGCCGTAGACCTTGAACTCGGTGTTGTAGTCGATGAAGCTCGGCTCGTCGGCGTTGATGTGCCACGACGTCGCGTACACCACCTTGGACAGCAGGCCGGCGCTGACCAGGCCGTGGTCCAGGCGACCGGCGCCGCCGTCGAACACGTAGGAGTAGTCCAGCGGCTCGAACGTGCCGACGGCGTCGATGATGCTGCCGTCGTTTGTCAGCGCGAGGATGGGGTCTTCCTTGGCGTAGGAGTTGAAGTCGCCCAGCAGCACGACGTTGTCGGTGCCGGCGGTGGACTTCACGGTGCCGACGAAGCCCTTCAGGCGGTTGGCCTGGGCCACGCGCAGCGCGTTCCAGCAGCCCTGCAGGCCGTCGTCGGTGTTGCCGGCGGCGTCGCTGTCGCCCGCGCCGGGGCAGGATCCCTTGGACTTGAGGTGGTTCACAACCACCGCGAACTTCTCGCCGTTGGCCAGCGTGAAGCCCTGGGCCAGCGTCGGGCGGTTGTTGATGGCGTCGCCATCCGACAGCGGGGCGCCGTTCAGCGTCAGCTTGCCCGGCTTGTAGATCATCGCCACGCGGATGGCGTCGGTGCCGGTGAACGCCGGCATCGGCACGCTGGCGTAGACGTTGCCGCCCAGCTTCGCGTTCAGCCGGTTGACCAGGTAGTCCACCGTCGTGTTGCCGTTGTTCTGGATCTCCATCAGGCCCACGACGTCGGCGTTCAGCGCGGCCAGCTCGTTCAGCGTCTTGGCGATCTGGCGGTCGAACTCGGCCTGGTTGTTGGCGCCGCGGCAGTTGGCGTTGGACGTGCTGCCGCCCAGCGTGCAGCCGGGCGACGCACCGGAGCCCGCGGCCACGCTGCCGTTGACCAGGCTGGTGAAGAAGTTCAGCACATTGGCGCTGGCGATGCGCACATTGCCGCCGCTGACCTGCGGCGTCGCGACGCGCGGGTTGGTGCGGTCGAAGGCCACGGCCGCCACGTTCAGCGGGTGAATCTTGTACATGCCGAACTCGGTGTTCGTCGCCGTGGCCAGGCCGTAGTCGATGACGCCGGTGATGCTGCCCGTGGTGTCGCCGGCGCGCAGCGTGTTGTCGGCGCCGAGGTAGGGCACGGGGTTCACGTTCTGCGCGGTGGTGCCGTCGTCAAGAATGATGCTGCGGGCCGCGTTGCTGGCCTGCAGCGCCAGCGCGTCGGGGCCTGCGGGGTGCACGTTGGTGGGCGTGTAGACGCGGCCGCCGGCGGCCAGCGTGACCTGGCCGAAGCGGCCCAGGAAGTAGTTCTGCTGCGCCATCAGCGGGCCACGCAGCGTGACCAGCATGCCCTCGAAGGCTTCCAGGCCGTCGGCCGGCAGCGTGGCGAGGTCCACCTCGACGGGCGTCACGGAACCGGTGCCGGTCACCGTGATGCCCGACACGCTGGTCAGCTCGGTGACGGTGTGGGCCAGCGTGTCGGCGTTGCCGGCGGCGCCGGTGTTGAACTCGGTGACCGTGCCGGACAGGCGGACGGCCTGGCCGACGCTGACCGTCGGCGCGGTGCTGGTGAAGACGAAGATGCCGTCGGACGTCGTCGGGTCGCCGTCACCCACCGGGTCTTGCAGGTAGAAGCCGTTGGCCATCAGCTTGGTGACGACGCCGCTGGTCGTCACGGTCGAGCCCTGCAGCGGGCTCTTGGCGCCCGAGCCCTGGATGGCCGGGATGCTGACGAGGCCGCTGACGTTGATGTTGAACGTGCACGAGGCGGTCTGGTTCTCGTCGTTGCTCCACTTCAGGCTGACAGCATGCGCGCCCACCGACAGGCCGGCGGCGATGTCGATGGGCAGCGTGGCCTCGCCGCCGTCGCCCGTGGCAGCGGACAGCGTGCCGAGCGTGACGCCGCCGGGCAGGGGGGCCACGGCCTCGACGCTGTTGACGCGGCTGTCCTGGTCGGTGGCAGACACGCTATGGGTGCCCGACGCGCCGAGCACGAGGTTGACGTCCTTGCAGTTCGTGATGATGGGCTGCGCCACCTGGCAGACGTTGAACGCCGAGGCCGAGTTGCGCGGCGCAGCCGGGCCGTTGGTGAAGCCAGTGCCGCAACCGTTGCCGTCGCGCAGTGCGGCCGTGGCGTTGTTGGGCACCGAGTAGGTGTAGAAGTCCACCGCGTTCGCGGGCGTTCCGCCGGAGAGGGCGGTGGTCGAGCTCGACAATGCCACGCGGCCGCTGGAGCCGCTCATGGCAGCGGTCCCGGTGGCGTCCGGCGTGGGCAGCGCGGTGGTGCCGCCCGTGCCGGCAGCCTGTTGCACCAGCAGATACTGGCCCGGCTGCAGGCGGACGGGGGGCAGCGCGGTGACGTTCCACGTTGGGTTTGTTCCGGAGGCCGACGCGTATTGGACCGACCAGCCGCTGAGGTTCACCTCCGCCCCGCCGTTGTTGAACAACTCGATGAAGTCATTCTTCAGCGTGGCGCCGTTGTTGCCGCCCCCGCCATAGGCTTGGCTGATGACCACGGCTGCCGACGCATTCAGCGTCATGGGCGCCGTGAAGGCTGCAGCAAGGAGAGCTACCAGGGGTCGGAGTTGCATGACTGATTAGTAAAAATTGGCCAAAACGGGGCGCATGCTATTGAGCCTTCGTGACGATTTGATCCACCACGTTTGAGGGGGTGCCGTTGGGCACGCCGCCACTTCATGACCCATGCACTGCTTTTGATCGGGGTTCTCACTTATTTCGCCGGGCTGCTGGTGCTGGCGAGGTGCGTCTCGCACGGCGCTGGTGCTGCGGGTTTCTACGTGGGAGGCAGGGAAAGTCCCTGGCCGGTCGTCGCGTTCGGGATGGTCGGCACGTCGCTTTCGGGCGTCACCTTCATCAGCGTGCCCGGCTCGGTGGCGGCCAGCGGCTTCACCTACCTGCAGGTCACGCTGGGCTATGTGGCCGGCTACGTGGCCATCGCCTTCGTGCTGCTGCCGGCCTACCACCGGCTGCGCGTGGCCTCCATCTACGAGCTGCTCGGCGAGCGCCTGGGGCCGGATGCGCGGCGGCTGGGCGCGGCGTTCTTCGTGCTGTCGCGCACCGTGGGCGCCACGGCGCGGCTGTACCTCGTCGTGGCGGTGCTGCACGCGCTGCTGCTGCAGCCGCTGGGCGTGCCGTTCGCCGTGGGCGCGGCCGTCGTGCTGGCGATGGTGCTGCTCTACACCGTGGAGGGCGGCGTGAAGGCGCTGGTGTGGACCGACACGCTGCAGACCGCCGGCATGCTGACGGGCCTGGTCGTCTGCATCGCGCTGCTGTGGCGGCCCGACGCGCTGGCGCAGCTGGACGCGGCGGGCCTGAGCCGTGTGTGGGTGAGCGACCCGCTGAGCCGCGACTTCTCCGTGAAGGCGCTGCTGGCCGGCATGTTCATCGCCATCGCGATGACGGGGCTGGACCAGGAAATGATGCAGAAGAGCCTGTCGGTCGCCAAGCTGCGCGACGCGCAGAAGAACATGCTGGTGCTGTCCGCGCTGCTGGTGGTGGTCATCGGCGCCTTCCTGCTGCTGGGCGGGCTGCTGATGCTGTTTGCGCGCGAACACGGGCTGGCCGCCAAGGGGGACGCGCTGTTCCCCACCGTCGTCATGCAGCACCTGCCGGGCTGGGTGCAGGCGGTGTTCGTGCTGGCGCTGGTGTCGGCCCTGCTGCCCAGCGCCGACGGCGCGCTGACCGCGCTGACGGCCAGCACCTGCCTGGACCTGCTGCACGTGCGCCAGGACGACACCCTCACCCGCCGCCGCGTACACCTGGGCTTCGCCGCGCTGTTCCTGCTGCTCGTGCTGGGCTTCAAGGCGTTGGACAACGCGAGCATGGTGTTCCTGATCCTGAAGCTCGCTGGCTACACCTATGGCCCGCTGCTGGGGCTGTTCGCGTTCGCGCTGTTCACGCCGCGGGTGGTGTCAGGTCGTGCGCTGGTGGCGGTGTGCGTGGCGGCGCCGCTAATTTGCGCGGTGCTGGACTTCGGGCAGCCGTGGGGTGGGTGGCAGATCGGGTTGGAGCTGCTGCTGTTGAACGGGCTGCTGACGTGGGCGGGGCTGTGGCTGTTGGGGCGCGGCAGAGCTGGTGCCGCCTAGACTTGCGCTCACATGGCGAACTCACCACCCCCAGTCGATTCACCGTCAGAGCAACAGAGGCTGCTCGCAGAACTCGCCGCGCTTGGTCGTCACGACAAGATTCGCGTTGATCGGCTGGCGGAATTGGAAGCTCGCATTCAAAAGTCAATCGACGACGACGCAAAGCAGCTTGCTGACAAGCTCGCAGAAATCGAGCGAACGCGCCCGCCCGCACCGACGCCGCCATCGCCCCAGTGGTTCCTCATGGGTCTGGGCATCTTCTCGCCTGTCGGCTCGCTTCTTGAGCTGACGCTGGGACAGAGTTTCATTTTTGCCTTTGCCGGCCCCTACTGGGCAATGGCGCCTGGACTTTTCGTCGCCGTCCTTGTCCTGTGCCTTGGGCTGTTTTTGCGAGACGGCGCTCGTCAGAACCTTCGCGCTCGCTACCGATCATGGGAAAAGCGCTGGTTGTTGATGGTCCCCTTGTCTGCGAGCTTCTTGGCAGGTTTGACCGTCCTTGCGATGCCAGGGTGGGCGGCGCTGTTCGGGTGGATTGCGGGCGGCTCCGTGACAGAGCACGAAGCGCGGATCGTTTGGGTCGGCAGCTTCTCAAAGAGCGCAAAGAGCTGCGATCAAAGGGCGGACTTTCGAATCAATGATTCAGTTGTCGGCCTTTGTCTGGAAGGCCGCATGGCCGGCCCCGCTCCGGCGGTTGGCGAGACGGTGCTACTCGTCGGACGCAACTCGTGGTTTGGGTTGTCGGTAAGCAATATCCGAAGGCGCTGAACGCCGATTGCGGCTCCGCAGTCGGAATCCCGCAAGAGCCGCTACTGCCCTGAGTGCTCGGGCGACACTCTGCCCTTCGAATGATCTTCGCCCCCGTTTCCCCCAGCCTTTCCCGCATGCTCGCCACCTTCGTGCGCGAGCACTGGCGCGCCTACGCGTCAGCCGCGGCCATGCTCAGCTGCATCGCCGCGATGACCGTCTGGATTCCGCGCCAGGTGGGCCATGTCGTCGATGCGCTGGTGGCCGGCGACCTGCACGGCACGGCGCTCATCGAGCCGCTGTCGCGGCTCGTCGCCGCCGGCCTGGCCATCTACCTGCTGCGCGTGGGCTGGCGGCTGACGCTGTTCAAGGCGGCCTACCGGCTCGGCGCGCGGCTGCGCACGCGGCTGTTCGCGCGGCTGGCGTTGCAGGGGCCGGCCTATTTCCAGCAGCAGCGCACCGGCGACCTGATGGCGCTGGCCACCAACGACATCGACACCGTCGAGATGGCCGCCGGCGAGGCGATGCTGGCCGGCTTCGACGGCACGCAGACGCTGCTGCTGGTGCTGGCGATGATGACGCTGTCC
Source organism: Roseateles sp. (assembly GCA_041914785.1). Classification (GTDB taxonomy): domain Bacteria; phylum Pseudomonadota; class Gammaproteobacteria; order Burkholderiales; family Burkholderiaceae_C; genus Pelomonas. The sequence continues at coordinate 5,525 of JAYSCT010000039.1, read as the reverse complement.
ATCGACTGGCGGTTGGGCCTGGCGGCGCTGCTGCCGTTCCCGCTGATGGGGCTGGCGTTCTGGTGGATCAGCAAACACCTGCACGAGGCCGCGCAGGACTCGCTGAACCGCTTTGGCGACCTCAACCAGCAGGTGCAGGAAAGCCTGGCCGGCGTGCGCACGCTGCGGGCGCTGGGCCTGGTGGACCGCAGCCGCCAGCGCTTCGGCGCGCTGGCCGACAGCGCCGCCGAGGCGGCCTTCCGCTCGCAGCGCTGGGAGGCCGCCTACGAGCCGGCCGTGGGCATGACGCTGGCCGCGGCCTATGCCATCGCGCTGGCCGTGGGCGGCTGGCTGGTGGCGCAGCGCGAGATCACCATCGGCCAGCTGACCGCGTTCACGATGTACCTGGGCCAGCTGATCTGGCCCATGTTCGCGGCGGGCTGGGTGCTGTCGCTGCTGGAGCGCGGCCGCGCCGCGTGGGCGCGGCTGACGCCGGTGCTGGATGCGCCGCTGACGCTGGCCGATGAAGGCCGGGCCGCGCTGCCGCCCTGCGCGACGCTGACCGCCGAGGGGCTGAGCTTCCGGTTCCCGGGCGCAAAGCGGCCAGCGCTGGACGGCGTGGACCTGACGCTGCCACCCGGCCGCACGCTGGGCATCGTGGGCGCCACCGGCGCCGGCAAATCCACGTTCGTGCGCCTGCTGCTGCGCCAGGCGGAGCCCGACGCGGGCCGGTTGACGCTGGGCGGGGTGCCGCTGCCCGAGCTGCCGCTGGCCACGCTGCGCGCGCACATCGCCTGGGTGCCGCAGGAGCCCTTCCTGTTCTCGGCATCAGTCGCCGACAACATCGCGCTGGCAAGACCTGGCGCCACGCCGGCCGACATCGAGGCCGCCGCCCGGCTGGCCGCCGTGCACGACGACATCGTGCGCCTGTCCCACGGCTACGCGACGGAGGTGGGCGAGCGCGGCGTGACGCTGTCGGGCGGCCAGCGCCAGCGTGTTGCTATCGCGCGGGCGCTGCTGCCCGACGCGGCACTGCTGGTGCTGGACGATGCGCTGTCGGCCGTCGACACCGGCACCGAGACGGCCATCCTCGACCACCTGCGCGAGCTGCGCGCCGCGCGGCCCGACCGCAGCGTCATCGTCATCGCGCACCGGCTGTCTGCCGTCATGGATGCCGACGAGGTCATCGTGCTGAAGCAGGGCCACGTCATCGAGCGCGGCACGCATGTGCAGCTGCTCGAATTGGGCGGCTGGTACGCGTCGCAGTGGCGCTATCAACAGATCGAGGCCAGCCTTGAAGCCGAGTAAGCCGACCGAGAAGCCCTGGCAAAGCGTCGGCCTGCTGATGGACGCGGCGGCGCCCGAGCGCCCGCAGCTGATCCGCGGCGGCCTGTGGCTGCTGCTGGCGGCCGCGCTGGAGGCGCTGGGCCCCATCCTTGGCAAGCGCTACATCGACGAGCACCTGCTGCCCGGCCACTACGACCTCGGCGCGATGGCCGCGCTGCTGGCGTCGGTGCTGCTGACCGGCTGGGCGGCGAGCTGGGTGCGCTACGCGCAGCTGTCGCGCATGGCCGGCGTGGCGCGGCGCTCGGTGCTGCGGCTGCGCGAGCGGGTCTACGCGCATGTGCTGGCGCTGCCCATGGCCTTCTTCGACAAGGCCATCACCGGCCAGCTCGTCAGCCGCGTCACCAACGACACCGAGGCGGTGAACCAGCTCTACCGGCAGGTGCTGTACGTGATGCTGGACTCGTCCATCGTCGTTGCCGGCTCGCTGGTGGCGATGGCGTTCCTGGACTGGCGGTTGATGCTCATCGTCGCCACGCTGGTGCCGGCCATGGTGGGCATCATCCTGGGCTACCAGAAGCTCTCCGCGCCGGCCGTGGCGCGCACGCGCCAGCTGCGCAGCGACATCAACGCGCAGATGGCCGAGAGCATGGCCGGCATGGCGGTGCTGCAGGCGGCCGGCGCAGCGGGGCGCTTCGGCGAGCGCTTCGAGGCGGTGAACGCCGAGCACCGGCTGTCGCGCATCGCCGAGCTGCGCGCCAATGCGTGGCTGCTGCGCCCGGCGCTGGACCTGTTGAACGTGCTGCTGCTCGTCACCGTCATCTACGGCTTCGGCCGGCGCGAGCTGTCGGGGCTGGAGGTGGGGCTGCTCTACGCCTTCCTGTCCTACATCGCCCGCGTCGTCGAGCCGCTGATCCAGATCACCATGCAGTTCGGCCAGCTGCAGCAGGCCATGGTGGCCGCGTCGCGCGTGCGGGCGCTGCTGGAGGAGGATGAGCACCGCGGGATGAACCCGATCAGGCAGAACGGCGCGCCCATCACGCGTGGCGAGATCCGCATCGAGGGCCTGGGCTTCGGCTACGACCCCGCGCGGCCGGTGCTGCACGGGCTGGACGTGGACATCCCGGCCGGCAGCTTCACCGGCATCGTGGGCCACACGGGCAGCGGCAAGAGCACGCTGCTGTCGCTGCTGCTGCGCTTCTACACGGCCCAGACCGGCCGCATCACCATCGACGGCCAGCCGCTGCACGCCGTGCCCGACGCGGCGTTTCGCGATGCCGTGGGCCTGGTGCCGCAGGAGGCGCTGCTGATGGCGGCCAGCGTGCGCGAGAACATCGCGATGGGGCGGCCGGGCATCAGCGATGCGGCGGTCGAAGAAGCAGCCAAGGCGGCCCGCGCGCATGACTTCATCACCGCCCTGCCGCAGGGCTACGACACCAAGCTCGGCGAAGGCGGCGCGCGCGTGTCCAGCGGCCAGAAGCAGCTGCTGGCCATGGCGCGGGCGCTGGCCGGCGCGCCGCGGCTGCTGTTCCTGGACGAGGCCACCAGCAATGTCGACAGTGAGACCGAGGCGCGGCTGGGCGAGGCACTGGCGGCGCTGCACGGCCGCGTGACCGTCATCGCCATCGCGCACCGGCTGTCCACCATCCGCGCGGCAGACCAGATCCTGGTGCTCAACCACGGCCGCCTGCAGGAGCGCGGCACGCACGAGGTGCTGATGGCGCTGGACGGCGGCCTGTACCGCCGTCTCGTGGAGCTGCAGACGCTGGAAGAAACGCCTAGCGAACCAGAGGCCGGATCTTCGTGAAGCCACCGTCCACCGGCAGCACCTGGCCGGTGAGGCGCGCGGCGGCATCGGACAGCAGCCAGGCCATCACGCCGGCCACCTCGTCGGCGGTCTGCACGCCGCCCAGCGGGTATTGCTTGGCCGCGCCCTCGCGCATGGCGGGCTGCTTGAGCATGGCCGCGGTCATGGGCGTGTCGGTCATGCCCGGGGCGACTGCGTTCACGCGCAGGCCCTGCACCGCGTAGCTGGCCGCGGCGCTGCGCACCAGCGCCTCGATGCCGCCCTTGGCCGCCGCGATGGCCTCGTGGTTGGCCACGCCGATGCCGGCCACCACCGAGCTCACGAACACCGCCGCGCCGGGCTGCGGCGGCTCGCGCAACGCCTCCACCCAGGCGCCCAGCATGTAGAGCGCGCTGTCGAGGTTGATGCGCAGCACCTCGCGCACCTGCTCGGGCTTGCTGCGGTGCAGGGGTGCGATCAGCGTGCTGCCCACGCAGTGCGCCAGCCGCGTGGGCGTGCCGAGCTGCTCGCGGCAGGTGGCAACTGCCGCGGCAGCGCCTTCCGGCGTGGTGGTGTCCGCGGCGATGTGCAGCGCGGCCGGCACGTCGGCCAGCATGGCCGCGTCGCGGCCGACGGCGGCCACCTGCCAGCCCTGGGCCTGCAGTTGTGCGCACAGCGCGCGGCCGATGCCGCCGCGGGCGCCGGTGACGAGGGCGATGGGGGTCATGCAGAGGTCTCCGGGGTGGGGCGGGCAAAGCTCGCCAGGTAGTTGACCGAGGTGTCGCGCGTCCAGCGGGCGCGGTGCAGCACCGGCAGGTAGCGCATGCCCAGGCGCTGCAGCGGCTGCAGGCCGGCCTGGGCGGCGGCGGCTTCCAGCTCGTCGGGCGTGACGAACTGGCGCCAGCGGTGCGTGCCGACCGGCAGCACGCGCAGCAGGTACTCGGCCGCCACGATGGCCAGCAGCCAGCTGCGCGCGGTGCGGTTGATCGTGGAGGCCACCAGCAGCCCGCCCGGCGCGACGGCGGCGGCCACCTGCGCGAGGAAGGCGGGCACGTCGTCCACATGCTCCACCACCTCCAGCGCCAGCACCACGTCGAACCGCTCGCCGGGCTGCAGCGCGCTGGCCGGGTCGCCATGCCGGTAGTCCAGCCGGGCCGACAGGGCGGCGTCGGCCGCGGCATGGCGGCGCGCGGCGCCGATGTTGCCGACCGAGGCATCGATGCCCACGACCTGCGCGCCCTGGCGCGCCAGCGCTTCGCTCATCAGCCCGCCGCCGCAGCCCACGTCCAGCACGCGCAGCGCGGCCAGCGGCCGGCCGAAGTGGCGCTCGGCGGCTTCGCGTACCCACTGCCCGCGCAGCGCCTGCGTGACGTGCAGCGGCCGCATCGGGCCGCGGGCATCCCACCAGGTGGCGCTCCAGGCGTCGAAGCGGGCGATCTCGTCGGCGCGGACGGTGGGGCTGTCAGACATGGCGGCACACCGTCACGGCCGCGGCCGAGCCGGCGCCGACGAGCCGGCACCAGGCGCGCAGCAGCGGGCCGGGGCGGCCGGCCAGCGCGGCGGCCTCGTCGCGGTGGCCCACCTCGTCGCGCCGGCAGCCGCCCAGCAGCTCGCGCAGCGGCGCCCAGGCGGCCTGGCCGGCCAGGCGGTCCACCTGGGCCTGGTAATGCCGGTCGACGAAGGTCTCCACCGCGGCAATGGTGGCGTACACCGCGTGCGGCCCGAACAGCGCTGGCAGTGCGCCGGTCAGCCAGCCGGCCAGCCGCCAAAGGGGCAGCAAGCGGCTGTGGTCGGCGGCGGGCAGACAGGCCTCGATGAGGCCGAGGTGGCGGCGCTCGGTGGCGCCGTGGCGCTGGGCAAACGCGCGCAGCGCCGGGTCGCGGCTGACGGCCAGCACGCCACGGTAGATCCACACCGCGCCGGTCTCGCCGGCCTGGTCGCTGCGCAGGTCGGCCACCAGCCAGGCGGGCATGGGGGCCGGCGTCCAGACGGCGCTCATCGCGCCGGGCGCCACAGCCGGCGCAGCCGCAGGAAGCCGCCGTAGGCGAGGTCCAGCAGGCGCACGAGCGGCGGGCGGTCCAGCAGCCGGGCCAGCCGCCCCAGCCACGGATGCTGGGGCAGCGCAGCCCACATCGCCAGGAAGGCCGCGGCGCCGTGCACGAGGCGGCCGTCCGGCAGGCGCAGGTGCAGGCGGGCGAGGGCCGCGCTGCGGTCCAGGTCGCGGCCCAGCGCGTTCGGCGGGCAGGCGCTGGCGTCCACCCAGCACACCGCCTCGGCGCCGGCGCCGCGCTGGTAGACGGCGATCTCGCGCCGGCACACGGGGCAGGCGCCGTCGAAGTAGACGGTGGGCTTGGCGGTGGTGGGGGGCGATGTCATGGCCGGCATGCTGCCCGCAGCCGGGGAACCCCATGGTGCGCTAGGTGTAGTTTCTCAGGACGTTGTTCCCGTCGAAGCCGAGTCTGGAGGCAGGAGGTTT
>JAYSCT010000038.1:0-35332 GCA_041914785.1 Roseateles sp. | reverse complement strand
TCATGGACGACATGATCGACACCGCCGGCACGCTGGTGAAGGCGGCCGAGGTGCTGAAGTCGCGCGGCGCCAAGAGCGTGTTCGCCTACTGCACCCACCCCATCCTGTCGGGCCCGGCCATCGAGCGCATCGCGAGCTCGCAGCTGGACGAGGTCGTCATCACCAACACGATCCCGCTGACCGACGCCGCCAAGGCCTGCAAGAAGATCCGCCAGCTGTCGGTGGCCTTCCTGTTCGCCGAGACCATCCGCCGCATCTCCGACGGCGAGTCGGTCACCTCCCTCTTCTCCGAGCAGAACAACAACTTCTGATCGGAACCCTCGGCCGTCGCAAGACGGCTTTTTCAATGCGGTGCCTGGTCGCGGGTGCCGTTTCTCTTTTGGAGATAAACCATGAAGTTCGTCGCTTTTGAGCGCAAGCTGCAGGGGACCGGAGCGAGCCGCCGCCTGCGAGTGGCCGGCAAGGTGCCCGGCATTGTTTACGGCGCCGGTGAGCCCGCACTGATCGAGCTCGATCACAACGCGCTGTACCACGCCCTGAAGAAGGAAGCCTTCCACAGCTCCCTGCTGGACATGGAGCTGAACGGCTCGGTCACGCAAGTGCTGCTGCGCGACTTCCAGATGCACCCCTACAAGCCGCAAGTCCAGCACATCGACTTCCAGCGCGTGGACGGCACGACCAAGATCACGAAGAAGGTGCCCCTGCACTTCATCGGCGAAGAGAACTCCGTGGCCGTGAAGACCGACAAGAACACGGTCAACCACGTCATCACCGAGCTGGAAATCACCTGCCTGGCCCAGCAGCTGCCCGAGTTCATCGAGGTGGACCTGTCCGGCCTGACCGCCGGCCACTCGCTGCACGTCAACGACATCAAGATCCCCGCGGGCATCAAGGTCGTCACGCACGGCAAGCCGAACCCGGTCGTCGCCACGCCGGTGCCGCCCGTCACTGAAGAAATCATCGTCGCCGCCGCTCCGGCCGCCGACGACGGCAAGAAGAAGAAGAAGAAGTAATTTCTTCCCGGCTTCCTGCCAACGCGAAGGGCTCCCTCGGGAGCCCTTCGCCGTTTCTGCTCACCTCGATAATCCCGCCCCATGATTCGCTTGCTCGTCGGCCTGGGCAACCCCGGCACTGAATACGAAGACACCCGCCACAACGCCGGCTTCTGGTGGATTGACGGCCTGGCCCGCGGGCTCAAGGTGAGCCTGTCGCCCGACAAGGCCTATCACGGCCTCGTGGCGCGCGTGAACCAGGCGCCGGGCGCGAGCGGCCCGATCTGGCTGCTGGAGCCCATGACCTACATGAACGTCTCCGGCAAGTCGGTGGCGGCGCTGGCGCGCTTCTTCAAGATCGCGCCGGAGGAGATCCTGGCCGTGCACGACGAGCTGGACCTGCCGCCCGGCGAGATGAAGTTCAAGAAGGGCGGCGGCGACGGCGGCCACAACGGGCTGCGCGACATGCGCGCCCAGCTCGGCAGCGGCGACTTCTGGCGGCTGCGGCTGGGCATCGGCCACCCAGGCCACAAGGCCGAGGTGGCCAACTACGTGCTGCGCAAGCCGCCGCTGGCGGAGCGCCAGGCGGTGGAGGACTGCATCGAGAAGAGCTACGCCGCCGTCGAGCTGATGCTGCGCGGCGACATGGACAAGGCGCTCGCCAAAATTCACGCCAAGCCGCCGCGGCCCAAGCCCCCCAAACCGCAGCCGCCGGCGGAAACTCCGGCCTCATGAAACCGCTGCTGCTGGCCCTCGCCCTGTGTGTGGCACTGCCCGTGCTCGCGCAGACGCAGAGCCGGCGGGCGCAGGTCTACCGCTGCGGCCCCGACGGTCGCGACCTGCGCGACTCGCCCTGCCCTGGCGGCACCGGCGCCAGCACGGTCGACTACGACGAACCCAGCGACGCGGACAGCCGCGCCACGCGCAACCGCCACCTGGCCGACGTCAGGCAGGCCGCCGCGCTGGCCTCGGCCCGGCGCGCCAGCGAGGCCGAGGCGCGCCGCGAGAAGGCCTCGCACATCGGCCTGCAGCCGGCCGTGGCGCCCGCCCAGGCGGCCAGCGCCCCGAAGGTCACCTACCTGAAGCCGCCCAAGACGGCGAAGCCCGTCAAGCCGCCCAAGCCGGCCGCCAGCAGCGCGCGCCGATAGAATGCCCGCTGTTGGTGCTCGCGCCGGCCTTCACGGCAGGCGCAGTTCAACGGGAATCAGGAGGGCAAGCCGCCACGCGGTGCGCCTAACCTGAGCTGTCCCCGCAACGGTAAGTGGACGAGGCTCGCCCGCCTCGCTGCTCGACTCACAAGCCACTGGTGCCCTGCACCGGGAAGGCGTCGAGCGGATGTCCACCAGCCCGGATACCGGCCAACGACGGGGCCTCCGCCATCAGCGGAAGCCGTTTTCAGCCTTGCTGCGGGGGTCAGCACGGCTGGTGGTTTGTTTGCGTTTCTTCCATGTCCCAGTCCATCTTCGCGGCCCGTCGGCCGCTGTTCGCCTTGTCCGTGCTGGCCCTGGCCGCGTCCGCCCACGCCCAGACCCGGCTCGACACCGTCGTCACCACCGCCACCCGCGCGCCCCAGAAACTCTCCGACGTGCTGTCTGACATGACGGTCCTCACGCGCGACGACATCGAGCGACAGGCTGTCGGCAGCGTCGCCGACCTGCTGCGCCGCCAGGTGGGCTTCGAGATGATCCGCAACGGCGGCCCGGGCGCCAACACCAGCCTGTTCGTGCGCGGCGCCGACACGCGCCACACCACGCTGCTCATCGACGGCGTGCGCGTGGACTCGCAGGCCAGCAGCGGCGCGTCGTGGAACGCGATCCCGCTGGCGCAGATCGAGCGCATCGAGATCGTGCGCGGCCCGGCGAGCGCGCTGTACGGCTCCGACGCCATCGGCGGCGTGGTGCAGATCTTCACGCGCAAGGGTGACGGCAAGCCGGTCGTCGACCTCGGCATCGGTGGCGGCAACCGCGGCCTCGTGAAGGCGGACGCCAGCGTCAGCGGCCGCACGGGCATCGTGGACTACGCGCTGTCCGTCGCCGCCGAGGACAGCAACGGCTTCAACGCCCGCCCGGCGCCGGCCACGCCCACCTTCACGCCCGACGACGACGGCTACCAGAGCCGCAATGCCAGCCTGCGCCTGGGCGTGCAGCTGGCGGCCGAGCACCGCCTGGAGGTCAGCGCGCTGACCAGCCACGTCGACGCCGACTACGACGCCAGCGCCACGGCCAAGACCGACGACCGCACGGTCTCCGACACCCGCGCCATGCGGCTGGCCTGGGCCGCGCAGTGGAGCAGCGACGTGCGCAGCGAGCTGAGCGTGGGTGAGTCCAGCGAGCGCTACGAGACCCAGCCCAGCCCCTACGTGACGAAGACGCGCGTGCGCACCTACGGCTTCAACACGAGCTGGAACCTCGGCGCGGCCGGCACGCTGCAAGGCCTGCTGGAGCGCCGCGAGGACCAGCTCGACAACACCGGCGTCATCGGCGGCCACGGCAAGCGCCACCAGGACGCCGTCGGTGCCGGCTGGTCGTGGGCCAGCGGCCCGCTGTCGCTGCAGCTCAACGCCCGCCACGACCGCGACAGCGAGTTCGGCGGCACCAGCACCGGTGCGGTGGCCGGCGGCTACCGGCTCGGCGCCGGCTGGCGCGTGCAGGCGTCGGCAGGCACGTCGTTCCGCGCGCCGTCGCTGTACCAGCGCTTCTCCGACAGCGGCAAGGCCAGCCTGCGCCCCGAGCAGGGTCGCAACGCCGAGCTGGGCCTGCACTACGCGGCGGGCCGCGACGAGTTCAGCATCACCGCCTACCGCAACCGGGTGCGCGACCTCATCGTCTACGTGTCCAAGCCCGTGTCCGGCGTCGCCGGCCCCTGCCCCAACCTCTACGGCTGCTACGACAACGTCAGCGAAGGCCGACTGCAGGGCCTGAGCCTGCGCGGCGCCACGGCGCTGGGCGCGGTGCGACTGTCCGGCACGCTGGACCTGCAGGCGCCCAAGGACAGCGACAAGGCCTCGGCCAACTACGGCAAGCTGCTGGCGCGCCGCGCCAAGACGCACGGCACCGTGCGCGCCGAGACCGACATCGGCGCCTGGACGCTGGGCGGCCAGGTGCTGGCCAGCGCCAAGCGCACCGACAACCTGGCCACCGGCAACCAGCTGGGCGGCTACGCGCTGCTGGACCTGGATGCCCAGTACGCGGTGACGCGCCAGCTGAACCTGCAGTTCAAGGTGGACAACGTGGCCGACCGCAAGTACGAGACCGCCCGCACCTACGCGGCCGCACCGCGCCAGGTCTTCATCGGCCTGCGCTTCACGCCGACGTTGTAAGACGCCATGGCCCCCTCGCATCACCTGATCGTCGGCGGCCAGCGCAGCGGCAAGTCGCGCCACGCCGAGCGCGTGGCGCAGGCCTGGCTGCGCGCCGGGGCCGGCCACACGGTCACCGTGGTGGCCACAGCGCTGGCCTTCGACGACGAGATGCGGGCCCGCATCGCCCGCCACCAGGCCGACCGGCCGGCGGGCTTCGCCACCGTCGAGGCGCCGCTGGCGCTGACGGCGGCGCTGCGCGAGGCCGCAGCGCCGGGCCGGCTGCTGCTGGTGGACTGCCTGACGCTGTGGCTGACCAACTGGCTGATGCCGATGAGCGACGCGCCCGACCTGCCCGGCTGGCAGGCCGAGCGCCAGGCCTTGCTCGACACGCTGCCCGCGCTGGCGTCGCCGGTGGTGTTCGTGTCCAACGAGGTGGGCTGGGGCGTGAGCCCGATGTCGCGCGAGGCGCGCTTCTACGTGGACGAGCTGGGCCGGCTGAACCAGGCCGTGGCCAGCCGCTGCCGGCAGCTGACGCTGATGGTGGCCGGCCAGCCCTGGACCCGGGCGGTGGAGAAGGAAGAGGAATGACGATGACGCGACGACTCCTGGCGGCAGCGCTGCTGGCCTGGGCGGGCTGGGCCTCGGCCGCGCCGATCACGATCAAGGACGACCGCGGCGCGACCGTCACGCTGCCCGGCACGCCCCGGCGCATCGTCAGCCTGCTGCCGTCGCTGACCGAGACCGTCTGCGAGCTGGGCGACTGCGCCAAGCTCGTCGGCGTGGACCGCTTCTCGGACTACCCCGCCCCCGTGCGCGCGCTGCCCAAGCTGGGCGGGCTGGACGACACCGGCATCGAGGCGCTCGTGGCGCTGAAGCCCGACGTCGTGCTGCTGGGCGTGTCGGCCCGCGTCATCGACCGGCTGGAGGCGCTGGGCGTCAAGGTCATCGCGCTGGAGCCCAGGAGCATGGCCGACGTGCAGCGCGTGCTGGGCAAGGTGGCGCAGGTGCTGGGCAAGCCGGACGACGCGCGCCGCATCTGGAACCGCATCGACGGCGCCATCTCGTTCAGCGCCCAGCAGCTGCCGCCGGCGGCGCGCGCGCTGAGCGTGTACTACGAGGTCGACGCCGCGCCCTACGCGGCCGGCCGGGCCAGCTTCATCGGCGAGATCCTGGACCGGCTGGGCGCCAAGAACATCGTGCCGCCCGAGCTGGGCCCGTTCCCCAAGCTCAACCCCGAGTTCGTCGTGCGCGCCGACCCGCAGCTCATCATGGTGGGCCAGCGCAGCGCCGGCGGTCTGCCGCAGCGCCCCGGCTGGGCCGGCATCCGCGCGGTCAAGGACAGGAAGATCTGCGTCTGGGTGCCCGCCGAGTCGGACGTGCTGGTGCGCCCCGGCCCGCGCATGGGCGAGGCCGCCGCGCTGATGGCGCGCTGCCTGCGCCAGGCCGCGGCCGGCCCCGTGCCGCTGCCGACGACGCCGTTCAACGCGCCCGCCGGAGGCATGCGCTGATGACATCCCGCCACCACCTCTGGCTGGTTGCGCTGCTGCTCGGCAGCGCCGCGCTGCTGGCGCTGGGGCTGGCCATCGGCAGCACCGGCTGGAGCCCCTGGCTGAACAGCGACCCGACGATGTCGCTGATCCTGTGGGACATCCGCGCGCCACGCTCGGCGGGCGCGTGGCTGGCCGGCGCGCTGCTGGCGCTGGCCGGCGCGGTGGCGCAAGGCCTGTTCCGCAACCCGCTGGCCGACCCCTACCTGCTGGGCTGCTCGGCCGGCGCGTCGCTGGGTGTGGCCACGCTGCTGTTCGCGATGGGCCTGTCGCCCGCGGCGACGGCGCTGGCGCTGCGCATCGGCATGACCGGCGCGGCCTTTGCCGGCGCGGTGGGCGCCGTGCTGCTGACGCTGCTGCTGGCGCGCGGCGTGGAGCAGACGCTGCGGCTGCTGCTGGCCGGCGTCGTCGTCGGCGTCGTGCTGGGCTCCGGCTCGGCGCTGCTGACGCTGATGAACCCCGACATCCTGCGGGCCATGCAGGCCTTCATGCTGGGCAGCACCGGCTACGTGGGCTGGAGCGCCGTGCAGATCATGGCCGCCGTCCTCGTGCTGTGCATGGGCGTGGCGCTGGGCTGCAGCCGCACGCTGGACGCTTTGAGCCTGGGCGAAGCGACGGCGCGCTCGCTGGGTGTGCGGCTGGCAACTGTGCGGCTGCTGCTGATCGGCACGCTGGCGCTGGCCACGGGTGCGGCCGTCGCGCAATGCGGGCTGGTGGCCTTCGTCGGCCTCGTCGCGCCTCACCTCGTGCGCAGCTGGGGCGCCATCACGCACCGCGGCCTGCTGCTGCTCAGCCCGCTGGCCGGCGGCATGCTGCTGCTGGCGGCGGACATCGGCGCGCGCTGGGTCATCGCGCCGCAGGAGCTGCCGGTGGGCATTGTCACGGCGCTGCTGGGCGGCAGCTATCTGCTGGTCCTGATGCACCGGCGCCAGGCCCGCGGAGGCGCCCGGTGAGCGCTGCGCTGCTGACGCTGGATCTGCAGGCGCTGCGCCTGGGCGGCACGCCCATCCTGCAGTCGCTCCAGCTCACGCCGCCGGCGCGCGCGTGGACGGCCGTCGTCGGCCCCAACGGCGCCGGCAAGTCGACGATGCTGCGCGCGCTGTCGGGCCTGCTGCCGTTCGACGGCACGCTGACGCTGCAAGGCCGCGCGTGGGCCCAATGGCCGGCCCGCGAACGCGCGCGGCTGGTCGCCTGGCTGGGCCAGAACGAGGCCAGCGCCGACGACCTCTCGGCGCTGGACGTCGTGCTGCTGGGCCGGCTGCCGCACCAGGCCTGGCTGGCGCCGGCGAGCGCCACGGACCACGCCGCCGTGGAGCGCGCGATGCGCCAGACGCAGAGCTGGGACTGGCGGGCGCGGCCGCTGGCGCAGCTGTCCGGCGGCGAGCGCCAGCGCGTGCTGCTGGCCCGCGCGCTGGCCGTCGAGTCGCCGCTGCTGCTGATGGACGAGCCGCTGGCACACCTGGACCCGCCACACCAGAGCGACTGGGTGCAGATCGTGCGCAGCCGCATCGCCGACGACGGCGGCACCGTCGTGTCGGTGCTGCACGAGCTGAACATCGCGCTGCAGGCCGACCACCTCGTCGTCATGGACGCCGGCCACATCGTCCACCAGGGCGCGCCGCACGAGGCGGCCACGCACGCCGCCCTGCAGCAGGTGTTCCAGCACCGGCTCTCCATCCTGCAAGTCCAGAACCGCTGGATCGCCCTGAACGCATGACCTCCATGGCCCGTTGCCCCGCCCTCTTCATCAGCGCGCCATCGTCGGGCTCCGGCAAGACCAGCGTGACCGCCGCCATTGCGCGCTCGCATGCGCGCCGCGGCCAGCATGTGCGCGTCTTCAAGACCGGGCCGGACTTCCTCGACCCCGGCATCCTGGCACTTGCCAGTGGCCGCCCGGCCTATCAGCTGGACCTGTTCATGGGCGGGGTCGCGCACTGCCAGGCACTGCTGGCCGAGGCGGCGCGCGAGGCCGACCTCATCCTCGTCGAGGGCGTCATGGGCTTGTTCGACGGCAACCCCAGCAGCGCCGACCTGGCCGCCTCGTTCGGCCTGCCGGTGGTGTGCGTCATCGACGCGTCGGCCATGGCTCAGACCTTCGCGGCGCTGGCCACGGGGCTGCAGCGCTTCCGCGCCGACGTGCGGCATGGCGGCGTCATCGCCAACCGCGTGGGCAGCCCGGCCCACGGCCGCATGCTGCTGGAAGGCCTGCCTGCGGACCTGCCGCTGATCGCGGCACTGCCCCGTCAGCCGCAACTGAGCCTGCCGGAGCGCCACCTGGGGCTGGTGCAGGCGCTGGAGCAGCCGGCGCTGGACGCGCAGCTGGACGCCTGGGCCGACGCGTGGGAGGCCGCGCTGCGCCCGGGCCTGGACTTCGCCCCGGTGGACTTCCACGCCGAGCCCGAGCCGCCGCTGCCGCCGCCGCTGCCACCGCTGCTGCAGGGCCGGCGCATCGCCATCGCACGCGACGCGGCCTTCGGCTTCATCTACCCCGCCAACGTGGACATGCTGCGCGCGCTGGGCGCCGAGCTGTGCTTCTTCTCGCCGCTGGCGCACGAGGCGCTGCCGGACTGCGATGCGCTGTGGCTGCCGGGCGGCTACCCCGAGCTGCATGCCGCCGCGCTGGGCGCGCACCCGACATGGGCCACCGCGCTGGCCGCCCACGTGGCGGCAGGCAAGCCGCTGCTGGCCGAATGCGGCGGCATGCTGGCGCTGCTGGACACGCTGACCGACGCCGCCGGCGACACCTACCGCATGGCCGGACTCATGCCCGGCCGCGCCCATGTGCAGCAGCGCCTGGCCGCGCTGGGCCTGCAGGCCATTGACTGGCCGGAAGGCCCGCTGCGCGGCCACACCTTCCACTACTCCACGCTGGACACGCCGCTCGCGCCGCTGGCCCGCGCCACCAACCCCAACGCCGGCCGCGCCGCCGAGGCGCTGTACCAGCAGGGTTCGCTGCGCGCGAGCTATGTGCACCACTACTTCCCGTCCAACCCCGAGGCCATCGCGGCCTTCTTCCTGAACGCCAAGGCCTGACCGTCATGCTCGAACAAGGATTCGCCCAGATCGCCCAGGCCCTGCTGTGGCCGGTGCTCATCCTCGTGGCCTGCAGCTTCGTCTACGCGCTGTGGGTGGCCGGCGGCACGCTGATGGAAAGCCTGCAGCGGCGCCGGCCCGGCTACCGCGCGCTGGCCCGGCACGCCGACAAGCCGTTCGAGGAGATCGAGCTGGCGGTGCTGCACCAGCTGGAGCCGCTGCGGCTGCTGGGCCGCGTGAGCCCGCTGCTGGGCCTGATCGCGACGATGGTGCCGCTGGGCCCGGCGCTGCAGAGCGTGGCCGCCGGCCAGGGCCAGCAGGCGCTGGCCGTGTTCAGCAGCGCGTTCGCCGGCGTCGTGCTGGCGCTGGCCGCTGCGGCCATCGGCCTGGTGGCCTATTCGTTCAAGCGTCGCTGGCTGATGGCCGAGCTCGTCGCCATCCGCGCAACCCGCGACGCCGTATGAAGCACCTCTCCATCCTTGCCGAGGAAGACGACGACCCGATGCTGTCGGCCGTCAACCTGGTGGACGTGTTCCTCGTGCTGGTCGTCGCGCTGCTGACGGCCGTGGCGCTGCAACAGCAGCAGGCCGCCGACGAGAACGTCACCCTCATCAAGCGCCCCGGCGAGCCCGACATGGAGATCGTCGTGCGCGAGAAGGGCCAGGAGATCCGCTACAAGGGCAATGGCGGCAGCAGCGAAGGCCAGGGCGTGCGCGCCGGCGTGGCCTACAAGCTGAAGGACGGCAACATCATCTACGTGCCGGAAGAGAAGTCCGGCGCCAGCCAGCCTTGAAGCGATTCCTGCTGGGCGCTGTGCTCGCGTTGGCGGCTGCTGCGCATGCCGCGACGAACCTGCTGTGGATCACGCTGGACGTGACGCCGCAAGCCCGCCACGCGCTGATCGAACGCGAGGCCGCGGCGGCGGGCATCAAGGTCGAGTCGCTGGACTACCCGCTGCGCACCACGGCGCTGGATGACGCACAGGCCCGCGAGCTGCAACGCGCGCTGAAGGCCGCGAACGTCGTGTGGATAGACGCGCCACATGCCAGCGTGGAGGCCAAGCTGCAGGCACTGGTCGGCGACGCCGTCACGCGCGCCGGCAAGCCCACCACGTGGGTGCCGGCCGGCGAACCCGCGGCCGGCGACCGCAGCCTGCGCGCCTACCTGCAGGCCGGCGGCGTGGCCAACACGCGCGCTGCGTTCGCGATGCTGAAGGGCACCACGCCCGACAGCCTGCCCGCGCCGGCGCTGCTGCCACAACGCGGCCTCTACCACCCCGACCTGCCCGGCCCGCAGCACCTGGCCGCCAGCACCGCGGCGCTGACCCGGCTGGCCGGCGACCGCCCCGCCGTCGCGCTGCTGCTGCACCGCTACCACTTCGTGCAGGGCGCCACCGGCTGGGTGGACGACTGGCTGCGCCGCTTCGAGCGCCAGGGCCTGTTCGCCTACGCGGTGTTCTCGTCCCACCTCGCGGGCGACGCGCTCGCGCCGCTCCTCGAGCAGCCCGGCGGCAAGCCGCTGGCACGCGTCATCGTCAACCACGCGCTGCTGCCGCAGGCCGGCGCGCTGCAGCCGCTGTTCGAGCGCTGGCGCGTGCCCGTGCTGCAGACGCTGCCCTACCGCGCCGGCCCGGCCGCCGACTGGGAGGCCAGCGAGACCGGCATGGGCATGAGCGACCTGCCTTTCTATTTCGCGCAGCCCGAGGGTGCCGGCGCCATCGACCCGCTGCTCGTCGTGGCTCACGGCGAACGCGGCCGCGAGCCGCGTCTCATCGAACGCCAGGCCGACGCCGTCATCGGCAAGGCACGCCACCTCATCGCGCTGCAGCGCAAGCCCGCGGCCGACAAGCGGCTGGTGGCCTTCGTCTACAACTACCCGCCCGGCGGCGATCATTTCGGCGCCAGCTTCCTGAACGTGCCGCGCAGCCTGGAGAACGTGTCGCAAGGCCTGCTGAACGCCGGCTACCGCGTGCAGCCGCTGGCCGAAGAACAGTGGATCAGCAGCCTGAAGCCGCTGATCGCCGCCTACTACCCGAACGCCGACCTGCGCGCACTGCTGGCCGCCGACCAGGCCGCCGCGCTGCCGGTGGCCGACTACGAAGCCTGGTTCGCCACGTTGCCAGTGCCGCTCCGCCAGCGCATCCAGGCCCAGTGGGGCGCGCCGGCCAGCAGCCGCTACGTGGTGGAGCACGAGGGTCGCAAGGTCTTCGTCATCCCGCGCCTGCAGCGTGGCCACCTGAGCGTGCTGCCGCAGCCGCCGCGCGAGGAGACGCTCAAGCGCGGGCAGGACCCGTTCATGCACAAGAGCAGGACGCCGCTGTCGCACCACTACCTGGCCACCTACCTGTGGGCCCGCCAGGCCGACGCGCTGATCCACTTCGGCACGCACGGCACGCAGGAATGGGCGCCGGGCAAGCTGCGCGCGCTGGACGTGATGGACGAGGCGCTGCTGCCGCTGGGCGACGTGCCGGTCATCTACCCCTACATCGTCGACAACCTCGGCGAGGGCCTCACCGCCAAGCGCCGCGGCCGCGCGCTCATGGTGAGCCACCGCACGCCCAGCTTCGCGCCGGCCGGCTTCAACGCGCGCATGGCCCACATGCACGAGCTGATGCACGAATGGGAGACGGTGGACGCCGGCCCCACGCGCCAGGCGCTGGAGCGGCAGATGGTGGCGCAGTTCGTCGAGCACCAGCTGCACCGCGACCTGGGCTGGACGGCCGAGCAGATCGCCGCCAACTTCGCCGGCTTCCTGGAGCTGCTGCACCCCTGGCTGGACCGTTTGGCGCAAAGCTCGCAGCCCAAGGGGCTGGCGGTGTTCGGCCAGGTGCCCGACGTGGCCGCGCGCCGCACCACCCTCCTGCAGATGCTGCGCCAGCCGCTCATCGACGCGCTGGGCGAGGACATCGACGAGGCCTTCCTCATCGACCACGAACGCGTGGCCGGTTCACGGCCCGGCCGCTGGCTGGAGGTGGCGTTGAAGGATGCGCAGGCCGCCAGCGTGCTCGACCTGAGACCGCCCGAGCCCGACGGCTACGTGCCCAACCGCGCCGCCCGCAAACCCATAGCCACGCCCGCGCTGCTGAAGCTCGCCGAGCGCGCGCAGGAACTGGAGCGGCGCCTGGCCACCGAGGGCGAGATGCCCGGCCTGCTGGCGGCGCTGGACGGGCGCTTCCTGCCCGCGGCCTACGGCGGCGACCCGCTGCGCAACCCCGACAGCCTGCCCACCGGCCGCAACCTCGCCGGGCTGGACCCGAACCGCCTGCCGACCAGGCAGGCCTACGAAGTGGCCAAGTCGCTGTTCGAGGCCTGGTATGCCGAACAGGCCAGCCAAGGCCACGCGCCGAGCCGCCTCGCGCTCAGCCTGTGGGCTGGCGAGACGCTGCGCCACCAGGGGCTGATGGAGGCACAGGCCTTCGTCGCTTTAGGCGTGGCGCCGGTGTGGGACGACAGCGGCCGGCCGACCGGCGTGAAGCTGCTGCCCGCCGCGGAGCTGAAGGGCGGCCGCCCGCGCGTGGACGTGTTGCTCAGCATCACCGGCTCCTACCGCGACCAGTTCCCCGCGCTGATGGCCCTGCTGGAACAGGCCGTCGCGGCCGTGGCCACCGCCGAGCCCGATGGCACAGTCGCCAGGCACAGCGCCGCCGTCGAGGCCGAGCTGCGCAAGCAAGGCGTGCCCACCGCCGACGCGCAGGCACTGGGCCGCGCCCGCGTGTTCGGCAACGCCACGGGCGACTACGGCACCGGCATCGCCGAGGCCGCGCAGGCCGACGGCCTGAAGGCCGGCGATGCGCGACTGGGCCAGCTGTTCCTGCAGCGCATGAGCCAGCCTTATGTGAACGGCGAGCCGCTGAAGCTGAGCCGCCCCGCCGCGGCCGCGCAGGCGCTGGGCGCGCACCTCAAGCGCAGCGACGCCGCGCTGATGTCACGCAGCTCGCACCTGTACGCCATGCTCAGCTCGGACGACCCCTTCCAGTACCTCGGCGGCCTGTCCGCCGCGGCGCGCGCGGCCGGCCGCAAGGAGGGCCTGTCGCTGCACGTCAGCCAGCTGCAGGACGCGAGCGACACGCACACCGAGAGCGCATCCCGCGGCATCGCGCTGGAGATGCAGGCGCGCACCCTGCACCCCGGCTGGCTGAAGGCCCAGCAGGCCGAGGGCTGGGCCGGCACGCTGCAAGTGCTGAAGGCCGTGCAGTACACCTTCGGCTGGCAGGCTATCGCCCCGGAGACGGTGCGGCCCGACCACTGGCAGAGCCTGTTCGACAACCTCGTGCGCGACAAACAGAACCTCGGCCTGCCGCAGTGGCTGCAGCAGAACAAGCAGGCTTATGCGCAGGCGCTGGAGCGCATGATCCAGGCCGAGCGGCTGGGCTACTGGCAGCCCGATCAGGTCACGAGAGAGCAGCTCGCCGCCACCTACCGCACGCTGACAAAGGATGCGCCGCTGCATCAGGAACTGCACGGCGTGCGCCAGTGGGCCGCTGACCAGACGCTGGCGCCCGTGATCGAACCGGCCCGCGCCACGCCCCGAGCCGCCCCGCAGGCCAAGCCCCAGGCCGCCCCCCCCGCCGAGCCGCCGCCCACGCGCGGCCTGCTGCTGGAGCGCCAGGCACCACCGCCACCGCCCGCCACGCCGCTGGCCGACTACCTGTCGCAGGCGCTCGCCTGGGTGGCGATGGCGCTGCTGATGAGCCTGGGCGCCGCCTGGCAACACCGCCGCGCCCCGCACAACGCCCCCGCCCCGGCATGACCACCTTCGACGCGCAGCACCACTTCGACGACGCCGAGCGCGACGCGGTCTACCGCGCCATCGCGCTGCGCCGCGACACGCGCCACTTCCAGCCCGGCCAGACGGTGCCCGAGGCGCAGCTGCAGCGGCTGCTGCAGGCGCTGCACCAGGGCCCGTCGGTGGGGCTGATGCAGCCTTGGCGCGTCATCCGCATCACCGCCGCCGCGCGGCGCGAGCAGATCGCCGCGTGGGTGGAAGCCGAACGCCAGGCCACCGCGGCCGCTTTGGGTGAGCGCAGCGCCGAGTTCCTGCGCCTGAAGGTAGAAGGCCTGCGCGACTGCGCCGAGCTGCTGGCGCTGGTGCTGCCGCCGGACGACGGCACCGTGTTCGGCCGCCGCACGCTGCCGCGCGAGATGGCGCTGTGCTCGGCCGGCTGCGCGGTGCAGAACCTGTGGCTGGCCGCGCGTGCGGAGAATCTGGGCCTGGGCTGGGTCTCGATGATCGAGCCCGCGTCGCTGGCCGATCTGCTGCGCCTGCCCGCGGGCGCGCAGCCGCTGGGGCTGCTGTGCCTGGGCCCGGTGGAGCGCTTCTACGACACCCCGCTGCTGGAACAGCAGCAATGGCGCCAGGGCCGGCCGCTGGCCGACGTGGTGATGCAGGACTTCTGGAGAGAGAGCCCCCATGGACATTGAGAAACCACCCGTCGACCGCGAGCGCGTCATTCCCACCGGCGAGCGCCGCGGCCTGGTGCTGGTGCACACCGGCGACGGCAAGGGCAAGAGCACGGCCGCCTTCGGCCTCGCGCTGCGCGCGCACGGCCGCGGCAAGCCGGTGCTGATCTACCAGTTCATGAAGGTGCCCAGCGCGCGCTTCGGCGAGCACCGCATCTTCGAGAAGCTGGGCGTGCCCATCATCGGCCTGGGCGACGGCTTCTCTTGGAAGAGCAAGGACCTCGAGCACAGCGCCGAGCTGGCCCGCGAGGGCTGGGCCCGCGCCGAGGCCACCATCCGCAGCGGCGACCACTTCCTCGTCGTGCTGGACGAGATCATGTACCCGCTGCGCTACGGCTGGGTGCCGCTGGACGGCGTGCTCGCGTGCCTGCGCGAACGCCCCTCCCATGTGCACGTGGTGCTGACCGGCCGCGGCGCGCCGGCCGAGCTGATCGAACTGGCCGACACGGTGACCGAGATGACGCTGGTGAAGCACCACTACAAGGCCGGCGTGCCGGCGCAGCGGGGCATCGAAGATTGAGCCACCTCACCATCTGCATCACCTGCGCCGACGGCCGCGGCCAGCAACTGCTGGAGGCCGTGGAGAACGAGGCGCTGGCGCGCGACCTGCCGCTGGCCATCCGCGGCCAGGCCTGCCTGGCGGCCTGCAAGCAGAGCTGCACGGCGGCGCTGATGGGCGCAGGCAAGCACAGCTACGTGTTCGGGCAGCTCGCGCCCGACGCGGCCAGCGTGGACGCGCTGCTGGACGTGGCCGGCCAGCATGCCGAGCCGGGTGACGGGCTGCTCGCCTGGAGCCGCCGGCCCGCCTGCCTGAAGACCGGCCTCATCGCCCGGTTGCCGCCGCTGTGATCAGCCTGCTGCTGCCGCTGGCCATCCTCGTCGCGCTGCTGGTGGACCGCCTCGGCGAGCCGCCGGCGTGGATGCATCCGGTCGTCGGCATGGGCCGCTACCTCGGCGCGTTCAAGCTGACGAAGCTGCCGCCGGCGCTCGCGTTCATCGCCGGCGCGCTGGTGTGGCTGGTGGGCGCCGCGTTGGTGGGCTTCATCGCGCTCTGGCTGGCGGGCTGGGTGCTGATCGCGCTGCAGCCCTCGGCATCGTGGGCGCGCCTGCTCGGCGCCGCGGTGCTGCTGGGCCTGCTGCTGAAGCCGTTGCTCGCCTGGCGCATGCTGGCCGACGAAGCGATGGCCGTGGAGACGGCGCTGGCCGAGTCGCTGGACGCCGGCCGCACGCGGCTGTCGCGCCTCGTCAGCCGCGACACATCGGCGCTGACCGCCACCGAGGTGCGCGAGGCGGCCATCGAGACGCTGGCCGAGAACCTCAACGACTCGGTCATCGCGCCGCTGTTCTGGTTCGCCGTGCTGGGCCTGCCCGGCGCGGCGATCTACCGCTTCGCGAACACGGCGGACGCGATGTGGGGCTACCGCGACGAGCGCGAGTGGAGCGGCAAGTGGGCGGCGCGGGCGGACGATGTGCTGTCGTGGATCCCCGCGCGGCTGACCGCGCTGGTCATCACGCCGCCCTCGCTGCGGCTGCTGCGCGAAGCGCGCCGCACGCCGTCGCCCAACAGCGGCTGGCCCATGGCCGCGATGGCGCTGCGGCTGGGCCTGCGCCTGGGCAAGCCGGGCGTCTACACGCTGAACGCCGACGGCCGGCAGCCCGCGCCCGATGACCTGCACGCCGCGCGCACGGCGGCGTGGCACGCTGTCGCCCTGGGCGCCGCATTGATCGCCCTGCTCGCCTGGACATTGCGGTCATGAACCCTCCCCTGCTGCCCGAACACGGCGGCCCCGACGACGGGCCGGCGGCGATCTTCGACTTCTCCACCAACGCCAGCCCGCTGGGCCCGCCGCCCGCGCTGCTGGCCGCCGTGCAGGCCGCCGAGCGGCGCGCCTACCCCGACCCGGCCTACCGCGCGCTGCGGCGCCGGCTGGGCCATGACGAGCTGGTGCTGCCCACGGCCGGCGGCGCCGAGGGCATACGCCGGCTGACGCTGGCCGCGCTGCTGGCCGGCCGCCGCGAGGTGTGGGTGCCGCAACCGGGCTTCGGCGACTACGCGCTGGCCGCGCAGGCGCTGGGCCTGGCCGTGAAGCCCTACGCGCAGCCCGCGGACATCGCGCCGACGACACCAGCGCTCGTGTGGATCTGCGAGCCCTGCAACCCGACCGGCGCGAGCGTGGCCGCGTGGCCCGACCTGGGCGGGCACCTCGTCATCGTCGACCGCGCCTACGAGCCGCTGCGGCTGCAGGGCGACACGCACGCGCTGCCGCCCGGCGCGTGGCAGCTGCTGTGCCCCAACAAGGCGCTGGGGCTGACCGGCATCCGCGCCGGCTACGCGGTGGCGCCGGCGGCCGACGACATGTGGCGCCACGCGCTGTCGCTGGCGCCCAGCTGGGTGCTGTCGGCCGAAGGCGTCGCGATGCTGACGCACTGGCTGGACGACGACACGCAGGCCTGGCTGGCCCAGGCCCGCGCCACGCTGCGCGACTGGACCGCCGCGCAGCGCGCGCTGCTGGCCGAGCTGGACTGGCAGCAACAGCCCAGCCGCACGAACTTCTGGCTGGCCCGTCCGCCGCGGCCCGACATCGCGCTGCGGCTGCGCGAGCGCGGATTGCGCGTGCGCGATGCCACCAGCTTCGGCCTGCCCGGCTGGGTGCGCGTGTCGGCCCAGCCCCCCGCCGCGCAGCAGGCGCTGCAGCAGGCCGTGCTTGAAATCGAGGGAGAAGACGCATGAGCGCAGCGCCGGGCCGTCCCAAGCAAGCTCACTGCCCCTTGGGGCGACAGGGCGCAGGCCGAAGGGGGTATCCATGAGCCGAGGCAAAGCGGTGATGGTGCTGGGCACCACCAGCGGCGCGGGCAAGAGCTGGCTGGCCACGGCGCTGTGCCGCTGGTACGCGCGGCAAGGCCTGAAGGTGGCGCCGTTCAAGGCGCAGAACATGAGCAACAACGCGCGTGTCGTCCCTGGGCTGAACGGCCTGATGGGCGAGATCGGCAGCGCGCAGTACTTCCAGGCGCTGGCCGCCAAGCGTGTGCCCGAGGTGCGCATGAACCCCGTGCTGCTCAAGCCCGAGGCCGACACGCAGAGCCAGGTGGTCGTGCTGGGCGAGGTGGATGCGCAGCTCTCCCGCATGCCGTGGCGCGAGCGCAGCGCGCTGCTGAAACCCCGCGCCCGCGCCGCGCTGCACGAGCTGATGAGCGAGAACGACGTCGTCGTCATCGAGGGTGCGGGCTCGCCGGCCGAGATCAACCTGGCGCCCAGCGACTACGTGAACCTGGGCACCGCGCGCGACGCCCACGCGGCCTGCCTGCTGGTGACGGACATCGACCGCGGCGGCGCGTTCGCCCACCTGTACGGCACGCACCAGCTGATGCCCGAGGACGTGCGCGCGCAGGTCAAGGGCTTCGTGCTGAACCGCTTCCGCGGCGATGCCGGCCTGCTGGCCCCAGGCCCCGAGCAGCTGGAGCGGCTGACCGGCGTGCCCACCATCGCCACGCTGCCGATGTGGCGCGGCCACGGGCTGCCCGAGGAGGACGGCGTCTTCGACGACGCCAGCACCGGCAGCGGCGGCGGGCTGCACATCGCCGTCATCGCCTACCCGCGGCTGTCCAACCTCGACGAGTTCCAGCCGCTGCGCCAGCTGCCCGGCGTGCGGCTGAGCTGGGCGCGCGAACCGCGCGATCTGGCCGGCGCCGACTGGATCATCCTGCCCGGCAGCAAGGCCACCGCGGCCGACCTGGCCTGGCTGCGCGCGCAGAAGCTGGACCTGGCCATCAGCGCCCACCGCGGCCGCGTGCTGGGCATCTGCGGCGGGCTGCAGATGCTGGGCGAGGCGTTGATCGACACGCACGGCGTAGACGGTAACGCGCCGGGCCTGGGGCTGCTGCCGCTGGTCACCGTGTTCGAGCCCGAGAAGCTGCTCAGCAACACGGCGCTGCGCTTCGACACCGTCGATGGCCCGTGGGCCGCGCTGGCCGGCGTGCGCACCGAGGGCTACGAGATTCGCCACGGCCGCACGCAGCCGCACCCGGGCCTGCCGGCGCCGCAGGTGGCGCTGCGCAACGCCGCCGGTGACGCCATCGGCTGGCAGGCCGGCCGCGTGCTGGGCGTGTACGCGCACGGCCTGTTCGAGCAGCCGGCCGTGCTGCAGGCGCTGTTCGGCGAGACGGGCCGGCCGCTGGACGCGGTGTTCGACGGCCTCGCGGATTTCATTGACCTGCACTTCCAACCGGGCAAGATCGCGGCATTGATCGCCTGAAGGAACTGCCATGCGCAGACTGCTCATCGCCGCGTTGACCGCGCTGCCCGTGGCCGCCCACGCCTGGGGTGCCGACGGCCACCAGACCGTCGCCACGATTGCCGCCGGCCTCATCAAGGGCACGCCCGCCGAGGCCCGCGTGGCCGCACTGCTGGGCGACATGACACTGGCGCAGGCGGCGCTGTGGGCCGACTGCGCCAAGGGCATCGTGCCGAGCAAGGGCTACACCTACCCATCGCCCGGCAAGTACGCCGAATGCGCGCCGCTGGAAACGCCCGCGCGCATCGCCGAGATGGCCGACTACGTGAAGCGCAACGACCGCCAGTGCGAGATCGGCGAGGACGAGGACAGCTGCCACCGCCAGACGCACTACGCCGACATCGCGCCGCAGCGCAGCCGCTACCTGCGCGGCTTCGTCGGCACGCGCGATGACGACGTCGTCGGCGCGCTGCGCACCGCCATCCTGGTGCTGCAGGGCAAGCCCGCCGACGGGCCGCCGCATTTCAAGAGCCCGCGCGAGGCGCTCATCGTGCTGACGCACCTGGTGGGCGACATCCACCAACCGCTGCACGTCGCCGCGCCCTACCTCGATGCGCAGGGCCAGCGCGTGGACCCCGACAAGAAAGGCTTCGACCCCGCCACCTTCACCGTCGGCGGCAACAGCCTGTGGGTGGTGGGCGCGCCCAAGCCGCCAGCGCCCGCACCGGCGCCAGTCACCGCGCCCGCCGGCGGCGCGGGCGAGCCCGTGACGGCCGGCTTTGGCCCCGTGAAGCTGCACACCGTCTGGGACGGCGTGCCCGACAAGTTCAAGCCTGAGCGCGTCAACGCCGCCTGGCTGGCCGAGGCGCGCAAGGTGCACACCAACCAGGGCGACCCGCTCGACTGGCCGGCCCGCTGGGCCACGCAGTCGCTGGAGCTGGCGCGCGGCCCCGTGTTCGACGGGCTGAAGTTCGGCCCCAAGCAGGGCAGCCACTGGACCGTCGTGCTGCCGAGCGGCTACAGCGCCAAGGCCGATGCCATCAAGCGCCAGCAGCTCACGCAGGCCGGCGCGCGGCTGGCCTTCGTGCTGAGGGCGGTGTTCCCGAACTAGGGCTTGCCGCGGCGCCGTCGCGGCGATTCACTGGCGGCCTTGTTGCGAACGATGCCGCCCGACGATGCGCCCCTGGCTGATGGCCCTGCCCACCCTGCTGCTGCCGCTGGCCGCGGCCGCCGATGACACGCCGAACACGCTGATCCAGGCGGCCGTCATCCTCAACGTCTTCGACCGGCTGGACGGCGGCTGCGCCGCTCGCTACAGCGACGAGCAGCGCGAACAGCTGCAGCGTTGGCAGGCCGCCAACGATGTCGACACGCTGCGGGCCCAACTGCCCGCGCTGCGCGCCGATGCGGCGCTGGCGGCCAGGCTGGACCGCTCCGCGCAGCAGATCGTGCAGGTCGCCCGCAGCAAGGGCGCCAGCGACTGCGCGGCCGCAGCCTCGCTGACGAAGCTGCCGGACGCGCAATTCGGTCGGCTCGCGCTGACCCGCACCACGGCGCCCGCGCCGCCGCCGCCACGCGAGCCCACCGCGGCAGCGCCCGCGCCGGTGCCCGCGGCGACGCTGCAGCAGATCGACAGCTTCGCGTTCGCCACCCGCCCGAAGATGGGCCTGGGTGGCTTCATCGCGCTGGACATCTACCCGGTCGTGCTGTTTAGGAACGGCGAGCTGCTGACCGACGTGCGCGGCCTGCGCTTTGCCGGCGGGCTGGACGCGCACCGTGCGGCACAGCCCGGCGCCTGGACCCGCTGGCGCCGCGACGGCGGCCAGCTGCAACAGCTGAAGGCGGGCCAGTGGGCCAACCTGCCGTTCAAGCAGACCTACGCCACGCTGCCGGCCGACCTGCGCCTGGCCGGGCGCTTTCGCAGCGTCGGCGGCACCGGCAACGTCGCCGTGGGCGGTGCGCAGTCGGTGACCGTGGTGGACGAATACCGCTTCAGCGCCGATGGCCGCGTGGTGCGCAGCGGCGCGGTGGGCAGCACGGCGGCGGCGGGCGACACCACGGTCGTCACCCGCGGCGGCCCGGGCGAGCGCTCAGGCCGCTACCGCGTGGACGGACTGCTGCTGCGCATCGACTACGACGATGGCTCGCAGGAGCAGCGGGTGCTGATCACCGACCCGGACAAGCCGGGCGGTGCGCTGTGGCTGGATGGCGAGGGGTACGTCGAGCGGCGCTGAGCGGGCGCCGTCAGCCCCAGCCCGCGAGCCGGTCGAACCCGGCCCCATGCGGCCACACCGCCGCCAGCGTCGCCGCATCCGCGCCGAACCAGCGCGCCAGTTCCGTCCCGAGCTGGTCGGTCGCCGTCGTCGGCAGCCACACGCCCTGCCCGATGTCGTCGGGCCCGCCGAGCGTCAGGTCGGGCATGCGGCCCAGCAGCCTGCCGCCATTGGTGCCACGCGCCGCACCGCCCACGGCGAAATGGTGGCTGCCCCAGCCATGGTCGGTGCCGGCGCCGTTGCTGGTCAGGTTGCGGCCGAAGTCGCTGGCGCTGAACAGCGTCACGCTGTCGGCCAGGCCCAGGGCCGTCATGGCCGCGTTGAACGCGGTCACGGCGCCGTCGATCTCGGCGAACAGCTCCGCCTGGCGCTGCAGCTGGTCGTCCCCATGCGTGTCGAAGCCGCCCAGGGACGTGAAGAAGCACTGGCGCGACAGGCCCAGCGACCCGCGCGCGGCGATGAGCCTGGCCGCCATGCCGAGCTGGCGGCCCAGGCCGGTGTCGGGGAACGCGGTGCCGACGCTGCTGCTGGCCAGCGCGCCGGCCAGCACGCGCTGCACCTCGATGCTGCGGCCCATCATGTTCAGCCAGGTCTGCTCGAACGGGTGGCTGCGCGTCTCGGCCAGCGTGGCGGCGACGGCGGCGGACAGCGGGTCCGCGCCGTTGGGGTTGTAGAAGTCGAAACCGAAGCGGCCCGACGCGGACACGCGGTAGGGCGTGAGGCTCTTGTCGCCCGCTTCCCAGACGTTGCCGCCGGACAGGCTGATGGCCGCATAGCCGCGGTGGGCCTGGCCCTCGGCGACGGCGCGCTCCAGCAGCCGGCCGCCCCAGCCGTTGCGCGGCGGCGCCTCGACGACGCCGCTCTGCCAGGCGCCCTGCTGGTCGCTGTGCGAGAACAGGTTGTAGGGCAGCGGCACGCTGCGCGCGTCGTACTGCGCCTTCGTGGTGGGCTGCAGCAGCGGGCCGATGTTGGCGATGACGCTGGCCTGGCCGCTGTTGACCAGCCCCTGCAGGCCCGTGAACGCCGGGTGCAGCGCCAGGCCGGTCGCGTTGGAGAGTGTCAGCGGCAGCAGCGTGTTGCTGGCCAGCGCGAGGTTGGGCCGGGCGCGCTGGTAGGCGGCGTAGCGCGCATCGGTGGGCACCAGCAGGTTGTTGCCGTCGTTGCCGCCGAACATGAAGACGCAGACCAGCGCGCGGTAGTCGTTCGCGGCGGGCGCGGTCTGCGCCAGCGCGCGCATCTGGGCCCAGGGGTTGAGCGCCGCGGCGGCGCCCAGTTGGAGCAGGTGGCGGCGTTTCATCGCTGGATGACGTGGTCCGGGCTGAAGGCGGTGACGATGAGGGCTGCCTTGACCTTGTCGGTCTTGCCCTTGACGGCGCCGATGAGCGTCGTGAGGCGCTCGCGGGTCGAGGCACTCATGCCGAGGTTGAAGAACAGCAGGTCCAGGCGGTCGACGAGCGCGGTCGCGTCGAGGGCTGCGAGGCTGGCGAGATCGAGCTTCAGCCGGTGCTGCTCGGGCCAGCCATAGCCGCCACCGTTGACCAGCTCGGCGAAGAAGTTCAGCGAGCCGGCCACGGCCGTTTCGCCGCTGATCTGGAACTCGGGCGCCACCCAGCCCTGCGCGGCGATGGGGCCGGCCGGGCGGTAGCCGGGCGCGTAGAAGTTGAAGACCGACGGCGCCAGCAGCGGGCTCTGGCCCAGCGCGTCGTCGCTGCTGTCCAGGTACTGGATGCGGTTCAGGCCGCTGGCGCTCTTGGCCCCCAGGCCGCGCAGGAAGTTGGCGAAGCGGATGACCGGCTCGCGCTGCTTGGCGACGTTCGCGGCCGGGCTGTCGCCGCGCGCCTCGGCATCCATCAGCACGGCGCGCACGACGGCCTTCAGGTTGCCGCGCACGCCGGCGCCGTCGTTGGCGAACACGGCAGCCACGCGGGCGACGAACGCGGGGCTGGGGTTGCTCGTCACCAGCCGCTGGATGAGCTGCTTGGCAAAGAACGGCGGCACGTTGGGGTGCTGGAAGATGGTGTCCAGCGCATCGGCCATGTCCTTCTCGGGCGTCTGGCCGGCAGGCAGCGTCTTGCCATCCAGCAGCAGCTTCTCGCCGGGCGAGTGATAGCCGGCCCAGGCCTTCATCGGCACCACCCACAGCGACTCGTCGTTTTCGTCGTGGTTGTGGAATTGAGATGACTTCGTGTTGTCCAGCGCGCCGTAGCTCCAGCCGCTGAAGGCCTTGGCAAAGCCCTTGACGACGGCCTCGTCGTAGGTGGGCTGGGTCTTGCCGTCGCCGCCCAGCCTGGGCGTGCCGTCGGCGTTGAGCTGGATGAGGCCGATGGAGAACAGCTGCAGCACCTCGCGCGCGAAGTTCTCGTTGGGGTGCGTGCCTTTGCTGGGGTTCTCCTTCTCGCTCTCCAGCAGGTTCAGGTAGTAGCCCATCGCCGGATGCAGCGCCACGTCCTGCAGCAGCGTGCGCCAGTTACCGAAGGCGTTGCGGTTGAGCATGTCCACGTAGCTGCTCATGGCCACCGGGCGGATGTCGGGCGCGATGTTGCTGATGACGAAGATCTGCAGCAGCGCCCAGCTGACGCGGGCGCGCAGCTGGTCCTCGCCGGCCAGCCACTGCTGCCACATCGCCTCGTAGCTGGTCTCCTCGGCCAGGTAGGGCTTCTCGCCGGCCTTCTGGTCGCGGCCGCGCTGGCTGTTCAGGTAGTCCAGGTGCAGCGCGGCCGGCCGGGCGAACTGCGCGGCCAGCCAGCCGTCGAAGCCCTGCGTCACGAGCGCGTCGATCTGGGCCGGGCCGGTGGCGCCAAAGGTCGCCTGGCTGAGGAAGCGGGCCGCATCGCGGCGCGTGGGCGGCGGCGCGGCGGGCGTGCCTGGCGTCGGGTCGCTGCCGGCCGGCGTGGCCGTGCCGCCCGCGTCAGCGCCACCGCCGCCACCACCGCAGGCGGCCAGCAGCGCAGCGGCGGCCAGCGCAGCCACGGCGGTTTCCGTGCTCAGGGTTGGCGGCTCGGCCTGCCCTGGCGCCAGCGTGTCGAGATCGTCATCCATGCCGCCTCCAGCGTCGCGGCGCGACTGTAGGCAGGCACGCCGGTTGCCAGCGTGAGCAATGGTGACGAATGTTGCCGCGGGCGCTCAGGCGGCGGCGGCCTGCGGCAGTTTGGCGATGACCTTGATCTCGAACTGGAAGCCGTAGAGCCAGGTCACGCCGATGCCCGTCAGCGTCGGGTGGGGCGCCTCGCCCCAGTGCGCCATGACGACGGGCCAGACGCGCTCGAAGTGCTGCTGCGGGTCCACCATGAACACCGTCACGTCCACGACGTCACGGAAGGTGCAGCCCGCGGCCGCGAGCACGGCGTCCAGGTTCTCGAAAGCCAGGTGCACCTGCGCGAGCAGATCAGGTTCAGGCGAGCCATCGGGCCGGCTGCCCACCTGGCCGGAGACGAACAGAAAGCCGTTGGAGCGGATGGCCGGTGAGTAGCGGTTGCGCTCGTACAGCGCCTGGCGGCCGGCGGGGAAGACGGCGTCGCGTGCGGAAGACATCGGGGACTTTCTCGGTGGGAAAAACACCCGGCCACTCTAGGCAGCGCCCGCGCGTCGATAAACCGGCCCGCCCCACAATCAGTTTTTGCCGTCGCCAAACAATCGGGAGCCCGACACCCCATGGACCGTTTCGATGCGCTGCAGGCCTTTGCCCGTGTCGTGGAGACCGGCAGCTTCACCAAGGCTGCCCGCGCGCTGGATGTGAGCAACACCACCGTCACGCAGCTGGTGCAGCAGCTGGAGGCTCGCCTGCGCGTGAAACTGCTGCACCGCACGACGCGGCAGGTGCGCGTCACCGAAGACGGCGCGGCCTACTACGACCGCGTGGTGCGCGTGCTGGCCGACCTGGAGGACGCCGATACCGGGCTGTCCAGCGCCGCCGCCGCGCCGCGCGGCCGGCTGCGCGTGGACGTGCCCAGCCCGCTCGCGCGGCTGGTGCTGGTGCCGGCGCTGCCGGACTTCCAGGCGCGCCACCCCGACATCGAGCTGCACCTCGGCGTCAGCGACCGCATGGTCGACGTCATCGGCGACCACGTCGACTGCGTGATCCGGGGCGGCGACCTGGAGGACTCCTCGCTGATGGCCCGGCGCGTCGGCTCGCTGGCCCTGGGCCTGTACGCGGCACCCGCCTACCTGCAGCGCGCCGGCCGGCCGGCGCATCCGCGCGAGCTGGCCGGCGAGGAGCACCGCCTCGTGGGCTATCTGCGCTGGCGCAGCGGCCGCATCGCGCCCGTCACGCTGCACCGCGATGGCGAAGCCGCGGCAGTGCTGGGCCGCCATGCGCTGGCGGTGGACGACGGCAACGCCTACCTGGCGGCCGGCGTGGCCGGCCTGGGCGTGCTGTGCACGCCGCGCTACATGGCCGCGCCGCACGTCGCGCGGGGCGAGCTGGTGCCCCTGCTGGAGGACTGGCGGGCGGCGCCGATGCAGCTGTACATCGCGTTCCCGCCGCACCGGCATGTGAGCGCCAAGCTGCGCTGCTTCATCGACTGGGTGGCCGAACTGCTCGCCGGCCAGCCCGACATCGCACCGCCCTGAGCCAGGCGCGCAGCGCGAGGCTCGTCAGGTCGCGGCGGTCAGGCGCTGGTACTTCTGCAGCAGCGTCTCACGGCTCTCGATGTGGGCCGGGTTGACGGGGATGCAGGCCACGGGGCACAGCATCACGCACTGCGGCTCGTCGAAATGGCCCACGCATTCGGTGCACTTGGACGGCTCGATCTTGTAGAACTCCTCGCCCATCGAGATCGCGTTGTTCGGGCAGGCGGGTTCGCAGACATCGCAGTTGATGCACTCATCAGTGATCATCAGTGCCATCGTCAGTCCCCCTTGAACTTGTCGTTCAGGCGCGCCAGCACGCCGGGCGACACGAACTCGGCCACCTCGCCGCCCAGCGTCGCGATCTCGCGCACGAAGGTGCTGGACGTGTACTGGTGGCGCTCGCCGGGCGTCAGGAAGATGGTCTCGACCTCGGGCATCAGCTTGCGGTTCATGCCGGCCATCTGGAACTCGTATTCGAAGTCGCCGCCCGTGCGCAGGCCGCGCACGACGACGCGGCCGGCATGCGCCCGCACGAAGTCGCGCAGCAGGCCATCGAACGCGATGACCTCCACGTTGCCCTGCGGGCAGCACTGGGCCGCCACCTCCTGCGCCATGGCCAGTCGCTCGTCGAGCGTGAACATGGTTTTCTTGTGGTGGCCCACGGCCACCGCCAGCACCAGACGCTCGAACATGCCGGCGGCGCGGCGCATCAGGTCTTCGTGGCCCAGCGTGATGGGGTCGAAGGTGCCGGGGTAGACGGCGGTGATGGTCGTGCGGGTGGTCATGGGGTGGGATTGTCCTCGCGGCGCAGCAGGTGGTAGTGCACCGCGCCCGCACGCCCCTGGCGCCACACGGTGAAACCGGCCGGCGGGGCGATGTCGTGCGGGGCTTCCACGTAGATCAGCCCGCCCTCGGCCAGCAGCGGCAGCGCGGCGGCCAGGGCCGCGTCGAACAGGTCGGCGGCAAAGGGCGGGTCCAGCAGCACGAGGTCGAAGCCGCCGCGCGGCGCGGCACGCATCCAGGCCAGCGCGTCGGCGGCATGGACCTTCATCGTCGTGGCCTTGAGGCGCTGCACGCTGGCTCGCAGGCCGGCGGCCAGCTTGGCATCACGCTCGACGAGCACGACCTCGGCCGCATCGCGCGACGCGGCCTCGAAGCCCAGGGCGCCGCTGCCCGCGAACGCATCCAGCACGCGCCAGCCGGTCAGCGTCTGGCCCAGCCAGTTGAACAGCGTCTCGCGGATGCGGTCGGACGTCGGCCGCAGGCCCGGTGCGTCGGGCACGGGCAGCTTGGAGCGCTTCCACTGCCCGCCAATGATTCGGATCTCACCCATGGCCGCATTGTCCGCGGCGGCGGCGCGTCAAAGCCGAACCGGGATGCCCCGCGCCGCCATCAGCGCCTTGGCCTCGCCCACCGTGTGCTGGCCGAAGTGGAAGATGCTGGCGGCCAGCACCGCGTCGGCGCCGCCCTTCGTGATGCCGTCGGCCAGGTCGTCCAGCCCGCCGACGCCGCCGGACGCGATGACGGGCACGGGCACGGCGTCGCTGACGGCACGGGTCAGCTCCAAGTCGAAGCCGCTCTTGGTGCCGTCGCGGTCCATGCTGGTCAGCAGGATCTCGCCGGCGCCGTACTCGGCCATCTGCTTCGCCCACGCCACGGCGTCCAGGCCCACGTTCTTGCGGCCGCCGTGGGTGTAGACGTCCCAGCCGGAACCATCGGCACGGCGCTTGGCGTCGATGGCGACGACGATGCACTGCGCGCCGTACTTGTCGCTGGCGGCACGGATGAGCTCGGGGTCGGCCACGGCGGCGGAGTTGAACGACACCTTGTCGGCGCCCGCGTTCAGCAGCCGGCGCACGTCGGCCACGGCGCGCACGCCGCCGCCCACGGTCAGCGGGATGAAGACCTTGGAGGCCACGTCCTCGATGATGTGCAGGATCAGGTCGCGGCCGTCGCTCGTCGCGGTGATGTCGAGGAAGGTGAGTTCGTCGGCGCCCTGCTCGTTGTAGCGGGCGGCGATGTCCACCGGGTCGCCCGCGTCACGCAGGCCGACGAAGTTGACGCCTTTGACGACACGGCCAGCCGTGACGTCGAGGCAGGGAATGATGCGTTTGGCGAGCATGTCAGCGGCGCGTGGCCGTCCAGAGCCGCTGACGCGCCCCCTCGGGGGGCAGCGAGCGAAGTGAGCGTGGGGGCAGCATGTCAGCCCAGCGCGGCCATCAGCTCATCGGCGCGCGCCTGGCCGGCCGCGAAGTCGAGGTCGCCGGTGTAGATGGAGCGGCCGCAGATGACACCTTCGACGCCGTCGCCGAACACCGCGCACAGGCGCTCGATGTCGCCGATGTTGGACAGGCCGCCCGATGCGATGACGGGGATGGTCAGCGACTGCGCCAGCTTGACGGTGGCCTCGATGTTGATGCCGGACAGCATGCCGTCGCGGCCGATGTCGGTGTAGATGACGCCTTCGACACCGTAGTCCTCGAACTTCTTCGCCAGGTCGACGACCTCGTGGCCGGTGAGCTTGCTCCAGCCGTCGGTGGCGACCTTGCCATCCTTGGCGTCCAGGCCCACGATGATGTGGCCGCCAAAGGCGCTGCAGGCGTCCTTCAGGAAGCCGGGGTTCTTCACCGCGGCCGTGCCGATGATGACGTAGCTGAGGCCGTCGTCCAGGTAGCGCTCGATGGTGTCCAGGTCACGGATGCCGCCGCCGAGCTGGATGGGGATCTCGTCGCCCACCTCCTTGATGATGGCCTTGATGGCCGGCTCGTTGACCGGCTTGCCCGCGAAGGCGCCGTTCAGGTCCACCAGGTGCAGGCGGCGCGCGCCGGCATCCACCCAGCGGCGCGCCATCGCGGCGGGGTCCTCGCCGAAGGTGGTGGAGTCGTTCATGTCGCCTTGCTTGAGGCGGACGCAGCGACCGTCTTTCAGGTCGATGGCAGGGATCAGCAGCATGGCCGGTGGCGGTGGGGCTGGAGGGGAAGGGGGGGGACGAGAAGGTGCGGACCGGCGAGCGCCGGTCAGGGTTTCCAATGCAGGAAATTGCGGTAGAGCGCGAGGCCCAGCGCGGCACTTTTCTCGGGGTGGAATTGGGTGGCAAAAATATTATCCCGGGCCACTGCACAGGTAAAGCGCAGGCCGTAGTCGGTCTCGCCGGCGCTGTGTTCGGGCAACGCCGTCGTCGCGTAGAAGCTGTGCACGAAGTAGAACCAGCTGTCGTCCGGAATGCCATCCCACACCGGATGCGCACGCGGCTGGTGCACGCGGTTCCAGCCCATCTGCGGCACCTTGAAGCGGCTGCCGTCTTCCTGCAGCCGGCCTTCCAGGCGGAAGCGCTGCACGCGGCCCGGGATGAGCCCGAGGCCCGGCGTGTCCTGCTCCTCGCTGTGGTCCAGCAGCATCTGCATGCCCACGCACACGCCCAGCAGCGGCTTGGTGGCGGCGGCCTCCAGCACGGCGTCCTTGGCGCCCGACGCGGCCAGCTCGGCCATGCAGTCGCGCATGGCGCCCTGCCCCGGCAGCACGACGCGCTCGGCGGCGCGGATCACGTCGGGGTCGCAGGTGATGGCCACGTCCAGGCCCTGCCCCTCGGCGGCATGGATGACGGCCTGCGACACGGAGCGCAGGTTGCCCATGCCGTAGTCCACCACGGCCACGGTCCTGCTCACAGCGTGCCCTTCGTCGACGGGATCACGCCGGCCGAGCGCGGGTCCAGCGTCGTGGCCATGCGCAGCGCGCGGCCGAAGGCCTTGAACATGGTCTCGGCCTGGTGGTGGGCGTTGTGGCCCTTCAGGTTGTCGATGTGCACGGTGGCCAGCGCCGCGTTGGCGAACCCCTGGAAGAACTCGAACGTCAGCTGCGTGTCGAAGGCGCCGATGCTGCCGGCCGTGAACTTGACGTCCATGTGCAGGCCGGGGCGGCCGGACAGGTCGATGACGACGCGCGACAGCGCCTCGTCCAGCGGCACGTAGCTGTGGCCGTAGCGCGTCAGGCCGGCCTTGTCGCCCACGGCCTTCGCGATGGCCATGCCCAGCGTGATGCCGACGTCTTCCACCGTGTGGTGGCCGTCGATGTGCAGGTCGCCTTCGCAGTGGATGTCCAGGTCGACGAGGCCGTGGCGGGCGATCTGGTCCAGCATGTGGTCGAAGAAGCCGATGCCGGTCTGCAGCTTGGACTGGCCCGTGCCGTCGAGGTTGATGCGCACCGTGATGCGCGTCTCGCGGGTGTTGCGGGTGACTTCGGCGGTGCGGGGGGTGCTCATGACAGGCAGCTCGTGAGTTCGGCGAGGAGGCGGGTGTTTTCGTCGGGCGTCCCGACCGTGAAGCGCAGGCAGTTCGCGAGCAGCGGGTGCATGGCCGAGACGTTCTTGATCAGCACGCCGCGCGCCTTCAGCGCCGCGAAGGTGGCCGCCGCGTCCGGCACTCGCGCAAGGATCATATTGCCCTCACTGGGCCAGGGGCGCACACCGGGCAGCGCCTGCAACGCCTTGAACAGCCGCTCGCGCTGCTGGCGCAGCTCGGCCGCCTGCGCGGCGTAGACGTCGGCGTGTTCCAGCGCGAACAGCGCGGCTTCGGCATTCAGCACGCTGATGTTGTACGGCGGGCGCAGCTTCTCGACCTGGTCGACCAGCTCGGCCGCGCCCAGCAAGTAGCCGATGCGCACGCCGGCCAGGCCGAACTTGCTCATCGTCCGCATGACCAGCACGTTCTTCTGGCGGGCCATCAGCGCGAGGCTGTCGGCGCTGGCGAAGGGCTGGTAGGCCTCGTCCATGACGACCAGCCCCGGCGCGGCCCGCGCGATGCGCTCGATGACGACCGCGTCCCACAGCGTGGCGGTGGGGTTGTTGGGGTAGGCCAGGTAGATCAGCGCCGGCTGGTGCTCACGGATGGCGGCCAGCATCGCGGCCTCGTCGAGCTGGAAGTCGTCGGCGCGCAGCGGCACGCCGATGAAGTCCAGCCGCTGCTGCTTCGCAAAGGCCTCGTACATGACGAAGCCGGGCACCGGCGCCAGTACCGAGGCGCCGGGCTTGGCAACGGCGATGCTGAGCAGGCCGATGAGTTCGTCCGAGCCGTTGCCCAGCGTGACGCCCACGTCGTCACCCACGCCGGCGTGCCGCGCCAGCGCCCGCGCCAGCTCGGCGGTGCGCTCGGCCGGGTAGCGGTTCAGCGCGACGGCGCCCAGCCGCTCGCCCAGCGCCTGCTGCAGCGCGGGCGGCAGCCGGTAGGGGTTCTCCATCGCGTCCATCTTCAGCACGCCATGGCTGGGCTGCACGACGTAGGCATGCGCCGCGCGCACGTCGGGGCGGATGTGGCTGATCGCTTGGTCGAGTGCTGAGGTCATGGTGCGGTGATGGCAGGAACGACGAGGGGGTTGAGCACTTGCACGCTGTCGTACTGGGCCTCGTGCGGCAGCGCCAGGCTGAGCAGCCGCGTGCAGCCCTGCGCCTTGGCGCTGGCGACGACCAGCGCATCGGCAAACGGCAGGCCGAAGCGGCTTTCCAGCGACCAGGCGGACTCCACGGTGGCCTGGTCCGTCTGCCACGGGCGCCAGTGCTGGTAGCGGCGCACCTCGGCGCGCACGTCGCCCTGGGGCATGGGCGGGTTCACGCGCTGCGTGGCCAGCAGGTAGAAGTCGTTCAGCACCTGCACCGACACGCGGCCGCTGCGCGTGGCCCACAGCGCACGCAGCCAGGCCAGCACCCGCTCGCGCTCGGCCGGGCGAGCGCCATCCTCGCTGAACAGCAGCACGGAGGTGTCGACGAACACGGGGGCGGTGAAATTCATGTCAATGCATTCACGGGTCGAGCGCCGGGCCGCTCCCAAGCCGGCCCGTCATGGCGATGTGCTTGCGGCTCAACGCCGCATGCATCGCCGTCCCCTCGGGGGACCGGCCAACGTACCCGTTGGACGAGGGGCTTCATGTTCTGCCGGGGTAAGGCTGGCCATCGGACGACCAGGACCGCTCGCGGTGCAGCCAGTCCTGCTGCGCACGCTCGTAGGCGTCGTCGTGCAGCATCTTCTCGGCCAGCAGTTCGCCCAGCAGGCGCGAGACGCTGGTGTTGCGCCGCGCCGCCTCCAGCCGGGCCCATTCGGCCACGGTGTCGTCCATCGAGACGGTGACGTTCTTCATGGACCGAAGGTTACACGAAGTTCGTGTTGCACGAACTTCGTGTCATCAATCTCCGTGTCCCGTGTCCTCAGGCAGGCCAGCGGCGAAGCGCCGATGTCGTTCTGCCGCGGGCCGCCGCTCAGGTTTGGCGGCGCCTCGTCCAGGCCAGCATGGCGAGGGCCAGGCCCGTCAGCGCCACGGTGCCGGGCTCGGGCACATGCGCGACCAGGGATACATCATCGAGATTCCCGCCCAGCGTGTCGCTGTTGCCCATGGCCGCGAATCGCAGCGAATTCTTGCCGGCCAGCGCGGTCACGTCGAAACGGTACTCGCTCCACAGGTTGACGCTGTTGTCGCCCTGGGCCGTGATGGTGCCCGCCAGCGAGGCGCCGTTCCAGCGAACGTCGAGGCCGTTCGTCGACGCCGGCTGGCCGATGCGCGGCGAATACCAGAAGCTCAGTTCGTAGACGGCGCCAGCGCTCAGGCCGTTGAACAGCTGCTCGATGGTCGTGTTTCCGTTGCTGTCCAGCTCGAGGAAATTGTCGCCGCCATGCGCGCTGCCGACGGCGTTGTGGCGGAGCTCGAAGCCACTGCCTGGCCCGCCGACGACTTGCCAGCCAGGGATGGCAGAAACGTTGACCCAGGCGCCGGCGGCCACGGGCGTGGCCTCGAAGCCGCCGTTGACGACCAGATTGACCGGCGCGGCATGGGCCGTTGCGGCCATCAACAAGGCAGTGACAAGGGAAAAACGGCGCATGAGGGTTCCGGGGCAGGACAGAGGTGCCGATTGTTCAGACACCCGCCAGACCGGCGCGTGACGAAGTCACGCCCACTGGCGGCCACCCCCGCACCCGGGTGGACTGCGCCGAGGCGTCAGCCTTCGAGCCTCATTTCCGCGGCGCGCGCGTGGGCCTGCAGGCCCTCGCCATGCGCCAGCACGGAGGCGATGCCGCCCAGCGTCTGCGCGCCCTGCTCACTGACCTCGATGAGGCTGCTGCGCTTCTGGAAGTCGTAGACGCCCAGCGGCGACGAGAAGCGCGCCGTGCTGGCCGTGGGCAGCACGTGGTTGGGGCCGGCGCAGTAGTCGCCCAGGCTTTCGCTGGTGTACGCGCCCATGAAGATGGCGCCGGCGTGGCGCAGCAGCGGCTCCCAGCGGGCCGGCTCGGCGGCGCTGATTTCCAAATGCTCGGGGGCGATCGAATTGCTGATCTCGCAGGCCTCTTCCATCGAACGCGTGTGGATCAGCGCGCCCCGGCCCTGCAGCGACGCGCGGATGACGGCCTCGCGCGGCAGCTGTGGGGCAAGCCTTTCCATGCTGGCCCGCACGGCGGCCAGGAAGGCGGCGTCCGGGCTCAGCAGGATGCTCTGCGCCAGCTCGTCATGCTCGGCCTGGCTGAACAGGTCCATCGCCACCCAGTCTGGCGGCGTCGTGCCGTCGGCGATGACGAGGATCTCGCTGGGGCCGGCGATCATGTCGATGCCGACCTGGCCGAACACATGCTTCTTGGCCGAGGCCACGTAGGCGTTGCCCGGACCGGTGATCTTGTCGACGCGCGGGATGGTCGCCGTGCCGTAGGCCAGCGCGGCAATAGCCTGCGCGCCGCCGATGGTGAACACGCGGTGCACGCCGGCCACGGCCGCAGCCGCCAGCACCAGCGGGTTGCGCACGCCGTCAGGCGTGGGCACCACCATGATGATGTCCTGCACACCCGCCACATGCGCGGGGATGGCGTTCATCAGCACGCTGCTCGGGTAGGCCGCCTTGCCGCCGGGCACGTAGATGCCCACGCGGTCCAGCGGCGTGACCTTCTGGCCCAGCAGGTTGCCGTCCTCGTCGCGGTAGCTCCAGCTGCGGCCCGAGGCCTCCAGCTGGCGCTCGTGGTAGGCCCGCACGCGCTTGGCGGCGGCCTGCAGCGCGTCGCGCTGCGCGGCGGGAATGGCGGCCAGCGCCGCCTGCAGCTCGGCCTGCGTGATCTCCAGCGCGGCCATGTCGGCGGCCTGCACGCGGTCGAAGCGGGCGGTGTAGTCCAGCACGGCGGCATCGCCACGCTTCTGGACATCCGCCAGGATCTCGGCCACGCGACCCTCGATGGCCGCATCCGTCTCCGCCGACCAATGGCGCAGGCGCTCGAACTCGGTGGCGAAATCGGCGGAAGCGGTCGAGAGTTGGCGGATCAGGGTCATGCGATGGCGGCGGCGAAGGCGTCGATGAGGGGGCGCAGCGTGTCGCGCTTGAGCTTGAGCGCGGCCTGGTTGACGACGAGGCGGGACGAGATGTCCATGATCTGCTCCACCTCCACCAGCTTGTTCGCGCGCAGCGTGCCGCCGGTGGAGACGAGGTCGACGATGGCCTCGGCCAGACCCGTCAGCGGCGCGAGTTCCATCGAGCCGTAGAGCTTGATGAGGTCCACGTGCACGCCCTTCTCGGCGAAGTGCTGGCGGGCGATCTCGGTGTACTTGGTGGCGACGCGGATGCGCGAGCCCTGCTTGACGGCGGCGGCGTAGTCGAAGTCGGCGCGCGTGGCCACGCTCATGCGGCAGCGGGCGATCTTCAGGTCCAGCGGCTGGTACAGGCCGTGCGAGCCACCCTCGGCCAGCGCCTGCTCGTGCAGCACGTCGCGGCCGGCCACGCCCAGGTCGGCGCCGCCGTACTGCACATAGGTCGGCACGTCGCTGGCGCGCACCATGACGATGCGCACGCCGTCGCGGTTGGTCGGCAGGATCAGCTTGCGCGAGGTCTCGGGATCTTCCAGCACCTCGATGCCGGCGGCGCGCAGCAGCGGCAGCGTCTCTTCGAAGATGCGGCCCTTGGACAGGGCCAGCGTCAATCCGCTCATTGCGCCCACTCCTCGGGTGCCAGCGTCTTCATCGACAGCGCGTGGATCTGCTCCTTCATGCGCTCGCCCAAAGCGGCGTAAACACGCTGGTGGCGCTTGATGCGCGTCAGGCCCGTGAACTCGGCGGACACGATGGTGGCGAAGAAATGGCGGCCGTCGCCCTCGACTTCCAGATGCGCGCAGGGCAGGCCGGCGGCAATGAAATCGCGTACTTCTTGCGGGGTCGGGTCGGCCATCACGGGTCCTTCTGGAAAACCCGAGATTCTAAGAACGGATCTTGTAGCCCCGCTTCAGCAGCGACAAAGCCAGCCCGGCCGTCACCGCGAAGCTGATGCCCACCACGCCCAGGCTCAGCCACGGCGACACGTCGCTGACGCCGAAGAAGCCGCGGCGGAAGCCGTCGATCATGTAGAAGAACGGGTTGAAGTGGCTGATGCCCTGCCAGAACCCGGGCAGCGAATGCACCGAGTAGAAGACGCCCGACAGGAACGTCATCGGCATGATGATGAAGTTCTGGAAGGCGGCGAGCTGGTCGAACTTCTCGGCCCACAGGCCCGCGATCAGGCCCAGCGTGCCCATCAGGCCGGCGCCCAGCACGGTGAAGGTCAGCACCCACAACAGGTTGTCCA
Organism: Roseateles sp.; assembly: GCA_041914785.1. GTDB lineage: Bacteria > Pseudomonadota > Gammaproteobacteria > Burkholderiales > Burkholderiaceae_C > Pelomonas. Next base: position 355 of record JAYSCT010000038.1, on the reverse strand, counting down.
GCCCCGGCGGCGCAAACCACGCGGTGACCAGCAGCACGCCCGTGCCCACCGCCAGCCCGCGCACGATGGCCGCGCCCACGTAGGCCACGAACCAGGCCGCCGGCGACAGCGGCGTCAGCAGCAGGAACACGAGGTTGCCGGTGATCTTGCTCTGGATGAGGCTGGACGAGCTGTTGGCGAACGCGTTCTGCAGCACGCTCATCATCACGAGGCCGGGGATCAGGAACTGCGTGTAGCCGACCGTCTCGTAGACCTTCACGTGGTCTTCGAGCGTGTGGCCGAACACGAGCAGGTACATGCACGCGGTGAGCACCGGCGCGGCCACGGTCTGGAAGCTGACCTTCCAGAAGCGCAG
>JAYSCT010000037.1:0-35672 GCA_041914785.1 Roseateles sp. | reverse complement strand
CGTGCAGCAGGTAGCCGCCGGTGCTGTGCTGCACGCCCTTGGGCTTGCCGGTGGAGCCGGAGGTGTAGAGCAGGAAAAGCGGATGCTCGGACTCGACCCACTCGGGCGCGCAGGTTGTCGGCTGCGCGGCCGTCAGCTCGTGCAGCCACAGGTCGCGGCCGGCCACCCAGCCGATCTTGCCGCCGGTGCGCTGGTAGACGATGACGTCCTTCAGCGTCGGGCAGCTGTTGTCGGCCAGCGCCTCGTCGACGATGGCCTTCAGCGGCAGCGCCTTGCCGCCGCGCTGCTGCTCGTCGGCGCAGATCAGTGCCACGGCGCCGGCGTCCTGCACGCGGTCGCGCAGGCTCTGGGCCGAGAAGCCGCCGAACACGACCGAGTGCGTCGCGCCGATGCGGGCGCAGGCCTGCATGGCCACAACACCTTCGACCGACATCGGCATGTAGATGACGACACGGTCGCCCTTCTGGATGCCGCGCGCCTTCAGCGCGTTGGCGAGCTGGCTGGTCCGGGCCAGCAGCTCGGCGTAGGTGACGCGGGTGACGGTGCCGTCGTCGGCTTCAAAGATCAGCGCCGTCTTGTCGCCCTTGCCGGCCTCGACGTGACGGTCCAGGCAGTTGTAGGAGACGTTGAGCTTGCCGTCCTCGAACCACTTGAAGAACGGCGCGTCGCTGTCGTTCAGTGTCTTCGTGAACGGCGTCTGCCAGCTCAGCAGCTCGCGGGCCAGGCGGGCCCAGTAGCCGGCGTAGTCCTTGTCGGCCTCCGCCACCAGCGCCTCGTAGCCGGCCTCGCCCTTCACATGGGCGTTGGCCACCCACTCGGGGCTGGGCGCGTAGGTGTTCAGCGTGCTCATCGCTCTGTCTCCTTGAGTTGATTGGCGCGGACTGTGCTTCGGGCGTCTGACGATGCCCTGACGGCGTGACGTCATTCACGCCACCTAGAATTTCCGGCAATTCTGCTCGGTCCTACCCCATGCCCAACGATCCCCAGCTCCGCCCCCTGCCCCGCCTGATCTTTGCCAGCCGCTGGCTGCAACTGCCGCTGTACCTGGGCCTGATCCTGGCGCAGGCCGTCTACGTGTTCCAGTTCTGGACCGAGCTGGTGCACCTCATCGAGGCCGCCTTCGGCAACCAGGGCGCGCTGGAGATGCTGGTCAAGAGCATTGGGTACAAGAGCGTGCCCATCAAGGACGCCGCCGGCGCCATCATCGGCTACGAGCCCATCGCCAAGCTCAACGAGACCATCCTGATGCTGGTGGTACTGGGGCTGATCGACGTGGTGATGATCTCCAACCTGCTGATCATGGTCATCGTCGGCGGCTACGAGACCTTCGTGTCGCGCATGGACCTGGGCGGCCACCCGGACCAGCCGGAATGGCTGAGCCACGTGAACGCGTCGGTGCTCAAGGTCAAGCTGGCCACGGCCATCATCGGCATCAGCTCCATCCACCTGCTGAAGACCTTCATCAACGCCGACAACTACACCGAGAAGACGCTGATGTGGCAGACGCTCATCCACATCGCCTTCCTGCTGTCGGCCATGGCCATCGCGTACACCGACCGGCTGCTGGCGCACCAGGAAAAACACTGACGTGCCGCCTGGCGCTGGCGGCGCGTGACCGCCTGCATACATCGGTTGCACGCCGTTACCGGCGGTAAGCGCTGCGGCGAACGTGATGGGCCGCACACGCGGCGATGATGCCGCGCGTGGACGGGGCGAAGGTCGCGACCACAATCCAGCCGCGCCCAAGCCCGTCCGCCAATCACCATGCACGAACAAGACCGCCGAGAATTCCTGCGCCGCTGGGCCGCCACCGTGGGCGTGGTGGCGCTGCCCGGCTGCGGCGGCGGCTCGCCGGGTGCCGCCAGCGGCGCAACGGCCACCGCCGCTGAAGCGGCCGCCTCCTCTCCAGCACCGGCCGCCTCCTCGCCGGCCAGCGCCGCCGGCACCGGCTCCCCCGGCACCTCCGCCGGCGCCGCCGCCGCCACCGGTGACAACGCGGGGCCACTGCAATTCCTCGTGCACTCCGCCACGACGCTGGCGCAGGCCCCGTTCACGCTGGGGCTGGCCGTGCCCAAGGGCAGTTTCCCCACCGGTTCGTCGGCGGTGCCCTCGTCGCCCGGCATCCAGCTCGTCGTGAAGAACCGCTGGCCCGACGGCTCCATCAAGTTCGCCATCGTGTCCGGCAGCGTGGCCGTGACGGCCGGCACGCCCACGAAGGTGGTGTTGAGCGCCAGCACGTCGGCCGCGCCGGCGCCCGCGGCGCTGGGCGTGAGTCATCTCAAGGCCACCGGCCTGACCGCGGCCGTGGATGCCGGCAGCTGGGGCAAGGCCAGTTGGTCGGGCGGCGACTGGGACACCCCGTTCCTGGCCTGGGTGGCCGGCGCCCAGATGTCCAGCTGGATCTATCGCAAGCCCGTCGGCACCGATCCCCACCTGGTGGCCTGGCTGGAAGTGCGCCTGTACGCCGGCGGCGCCGTCGAGGTGCTGCCCTGGGTGGAAAACGGCTACCTCTTCGTTGCCGCACCGGCCAGCCGCAGCGCCACCTACAGCTTCACGCTGGGCGGCAAGCAGCGCTTCTCCCGCGCCATCGACCTGCCCAGCCGCTGCCGCACGCCGTTGCTGGACGGCACGGCGCTGTCCTATTGGCTTGCCAATGACGTCGACGTCGTCGCCCGGCAGGACACGCAGATGCTGCAGGCCAGCGAACTGGTGCCCAGCTATCACGGCAAGACCACCACCGCCTCCGGCGCCTACAAGGCGCTGCCCCCCTCCTTCACGCCGCTGCAGCAGGGAGGCTACACGGGCAGCATGGGCCAGACCGGCTACCAGGCCGCCATCGGCCTGCTGCCCGAATGGGACGTCTGCTTCCTGACCTGCGACGACGCGATGGCCCCCTACAAGGGCATCGTGCGCAATGCGTTCAGCGCCGGTCGCTACGCACTGCATTTCCGCGACGAGAAGACCAACCGGCCGCTGCGTTTCGCCGACTATCCCAACCTGAGCGTCAACGCATCGACCCGGCTGCAGTTCCCCCCGGGCGCCAGCGGTACCGGCGCACCCGCGTGGGACATCCCCCACCACCCCTCCGTGGGTTATCTCGCGTACCTGGCCACGGGCCTGTGGTACTGCATGGAGGAGGTGCAGTTCGCGGCCACGTACAACTTCCTGGGTCAGGTGGACGACCAGCGCCGCTTCAGCCAGGGCGTGTTCCTGTCATCGTCGGGCGCGGCCACGGTGCGCGGCGCCGCCTGGGGCGTGCGCACGCTCGCGCAGGCAGCCGTGGCGACGCCGGACGACGACGTGCTGCGCCCCGAGTTCCTGGCCTCGCTGGCCAGCAACATCGAGTTCAACCACGCCACCTACGTGGCCCAGCCCAACAACCCCTTCGGCATCGTCGCGCCATACGGCGACGCCTACGGCAGCAACAGCGACGGCCGCGTGACCGAGGCTCCCTGGCAGCAGGACTTCTACACGGCCGCCTTCGGCTATGCGCTGGCGATGCAGCCCGGCGTCAGCGCCAGCGCGCTGTCCAAGCTGTCGGCCTTCTTCGCCTGGAAGGCCCGCAGCGTCATCGGCCGGCTGGGCGGCACGGGCAGCGACGAATGGCTCTATCGCGATGCCGCCGTCTACACCATGGCCGTCGCGCTGGTCGACTTTCCCGACTGGGCCGGCGGCACCGGCCCCTGGCCGGCAAACTGGGGCGCGCTCTACAAGGCGTCCATCGGCACGGCCAACCCGGGCACCACGGGAGACCTGCGCGGCGCCTACTTCCCCGACGGCACCAGCTACTGGGGCAACCTGCTACCGGCCATCTCCTATGCCGTCCGGCACGCGGTGCCCGGCGCGGCGCAGGCCTACGCGCGCCTCACCGGCGCCAGCAACTGGAACTCGCTGATCGCCTCGTTCAATGGCTCGCCGGTATGGGGCGTGAAGGCGCTGTCCGCCTCCGGCCAGGTCGTCGTGCCCACGCCGACACCGTCCCCGCCGGCTTCGCCACCGCCGCCGCCACCTCCCCCCCCGCCGCCGCCGCCCCCACCGCCGCCGCCTCCCCCGCCGCCGCCGCCAGCGGCGGCCTCGGGCGGGTCGCCCGCACAGGCGCCGACGCCGCCGGTCGCCACCCTGCCCGCCTGGGCTCGCGGTCTGTCGACCTGGCAATGGACCCCGATCGCCGGCACGGCACTGTCCAGCGTGGAACCGAGCCCGAGGCCCTTGGGCTCGACGGGCCCGAACTCCAAGATCGATGCGTGGTGCGGCGCAACGCTCAAGCGCAAGGGCAGCGTCTACATGCTGGGCGCCGCGGGCGGCCATGCCGACTACGCCGGCAATGAGGTCGACGCGCTGAACCTGCTGGCAGACAAGCCCGCCTGGGAACAGTTGCGCGCGCCGTCGCCCAACACGGACATCGTCAACGGCGTCCAGTTCTTCCTGGACAACCGGCCATCGCCGGCGCACACCTACTACGCCACGCAGTTCATCGACCGGCTGAACCGCATGGTGGTGTTCGCCAGCCCCGGCTCGGACGGCAACTTCCCCGCCGCACCGGCCGGCTATCCGTACACCGGCGGCAGCCGGTCGTTCAGCTTCGACCTGCTCAAGGGCGACTGGGATGCGCCCGACTACATCGCGAAGTTCCCCGGCAGCGGCGACTTCTTCGCGTGCCTGTGCGTGCGGCACCCGCTGACGGGCGACGTCTACTACTCGCGCAACTACGGCGACGGCTGGTACCGCTGGACGTCCACGACCAATCGCTGGGACAAGCTGTCGGGCACGACCCGGGCGCCCTGGTACGCCGGGTCTGCCATCGACACCCAACGCAACCGCATGCTGGTGGTGGGCGGCTACTCGCCGATCAAGCCCGTGGTGATGGACCTGAACGGCGGCGAGCAGCCGGTCACGTTCGGTGGCCTGGGCGCTGATGCGCTGCTCGTGACCGGCTACCCCGGCGTGGTCTACGACGAGATCAACGATCTCTTCGTCATCGCCTACAACCAGGGTGCCAGCATCAAGCTGTTGACCGTGCGCGCGTCGGACTTCCACGTGGCAGCGCCAGCCGTCACGGGGTCCCTGCCCGCTGCGCGTACCAACGGCATCCAGAACTCGCTGCAGTACGTGCCGGAACTCAAGGGCATCGTCATCGCCAACAGCTACCGCGGTGACGTCTACTTCATGAAGACCGCCTGACGGAGCGCCGGGGCGCTCAGCGCCCCACCATCTGCCCCGGCACCACCCACGCGTCGAACTGCTCGGTGGTCACATGGCCCAGCGCCAGCGCGGCCTCGCGCAGGCTGCTGCCGTCCTTGTGCGCCTTCTTGGCGATCTGTGCGGCCTTGTCGTAGCCGATGTGCGTGTTCAGCGCCGTCACCAGCATCAGCGAGCGCGCCACCAGCTCGGCGATGCGCCCCTCGTTGGGCTCGATGCCCATGGCGCAGTGGGTGTTGAAGCTGGCCATGCCGTCTGCCAGCAGCCGCACGCTCTGCAGGAAGTTGTGGATGACCATCGGGCGGAACACGTTCAGCTCGAAGTTGCCCGACGCACCGCCGATGTTGATGGCCACGTCGTTGCCCATCACCTGCGCGGCCAGCATCGTCACCGCCTCGCTCTGCGTCGGGTTGACCTTGCCCGGCATGATGGACGAGCCCGGCTCGTTCTCCGGGATGCTGATCTCGCCGATGCCGCTGCGCGGGCCGCTGGCCAGCCAGCGCACGTCGTTGGCGATCTTCGTCATGCTGGCGGCCAGCGTCTTCAGCGCGCCGTGGGCATGCACGAGCGCGTCGCACGACGCCATCGCCTCAAACTTGTTGGGCGCGGTCACGAACGCGTGGCCTGTCAGCCGCGCCAGCTCGGCCGCGACGGCTTGCGCATAGCCCTTGGGCGCATTCAGCCCCGTGCCGACCGCCGTGCCGCCCAGCGCCAGCTCGTGCAGGTGCGGCAGCGCGGCCAGCACATGGCGCTCGCCATGCGCCAGCTGCGCCACCCAGCCGGAGATCTCCTGGCCCAGCGTCAGCGGCGTCGCGTCCTGCAGATGCGTGCGGCCGATCTTGACGATGTCATCGAACGCCTCGGCCTTCTGCTGCAGCGTCGTGCGCAGCGCGCGCAGCGGCGGCAGCAGCCGCTCCGTCAGCGCCTGCACGGCGGCCACATGCATGGCGGTCGGGAACACGTCGTTGCTGCTCTGGCTGCGGTTCACGTCGTCGTTGGGGTGCACCAGGCGCCCCTCGCCCCGCTCGCCGCCCAGCAGCTCGCTGGCACGGTTGGCCAGCACCTCGTTGACGTTCATGTTGGTCTGCGTGCCCGAGCCCGTCTGCCAGACGACCAGCGGGAACTCGTCGGCATGCAGGCCGGCGATGACCTCGTCCGCCGCCTGCACGATGGCCTCGGTCTTACGGGCGTCCTGCAGGCCCAGCGCCTGGTTGACGACGGCCGACGCGCGCTTCACGCGGGCCAGCGCGCGGATCAGCTCCGGCGCCTGGCGTTCGCCGGAGATGTCGAAGTTCTGCAGCGAGCGCTGAGTCTGCGCGCCCCACAGCTTGTCGGCCGGCACCTCGATGGGGCCGAAGGTGTCGCGTTCGATGCGTGTGTTCATGTCAGCTTCTCGTTGGACGATGCGGTCAGCATAGTCACCCCGTGAAGCCCGCCGGCCGGCAGGGCCGTCGATAATTCCGCTCATCCTTCCCGCCGTCCCAGGCCCGCCATGACCACGATCCGCCAGCAAGACCTCATCGACAGCATCGCCGCGGCGCTGCAGTACATCAGCTATTACCACCCCGCCGACTACATCGCCCACCTGGCCCGCGCCTACGAGAGCGAGCAGAGCCCGGCGGCCAAGGACGCCATCGCGCAGATCCTGACCAACAGCCGCATGTGCGCGGAAGGGCGCCGCCCCATCTGCCAGGACACCGGCATCGTCAATGTCTTCCTGAAGATCGGCATGGACGTGCGCTGGGAAGGCTTTGCCGGCAGCATCGAGGACGCCATCAACGAAGGCGTGCGCCAGGGCTACCTCAACCCCGACAACAAGCTGCGCGCGTCCGTGCTGGACGACCCCATCTTTGCGCGCAAGAACACCAAGGACAACACGCCGGCCGTCGTGCAGATGGAGGTGGTGCCCGGCAACACGGTGGACGTCATCGTCGCGGCCAAGGGCGGCGGCTCCGAGAACAAGAGCAAGGTCTACATGCTCAACCCCAGCGACGACATCGTCGACTGGGTGCTGAAGACCGTGCCCACGATGGGCGCCGGCTGGTGCCCGCCGGGCATGCTGGGCATCGGCGTCGGCGGCACGGCCGAGAAGGCGGCGTTGCTGGCCAAGCAGGCGCTGATGGAAGACATCGACATGTACGAGCTGCTGCAGCGCGGCCCGCAGAACAAGCTCGAGGAGCTGCGCATCGAGCTGTACGAGAAGGTCAATGCCCTGGGCATCGGCGCCCAGGGCCTGGGCGGCCTCACCACCGTGCTCGACGTGAAGATCAAGACCTTCCCGACGCACGCCGCCAGCAAGCCCATCGCGATGATCCCGAACTGCGCGGCCACCCGCCACGCGCACTTCGTGCTGGACGGCAGCGGCCCCAGCTACATCGAGCCGCCCAGCCTGGACCTGTGGCCCGACGTGAACTGGGCGCCCGACTACAACAAGAGCAAGCGCGTCGACCTGAACGCGCTGACACCGGCCGAGGTGGCCAGCTGGACGCCGGGCCAGACGCTGCTGCTGAACGGCAAGATGCTGACCGGCCGCGACGCCGCGCACAAGCGCATCCAGGACATGCTGGCCAAGGGCGAGCAACTGCCCGTGGACTTCACGAACCGCGTCATCTACTACGTGGGCCCGGTCGACCCGGTGCGTGACGAAGTCGTCGGCCCGGCCGGCCCGACCACCGCCACCCGCATGGACAAGTTCACCGACATGATGCTGGCCAAGACCGGCCTCATCGCGATGGTGGGCAAGGCCGAGCGCGGCCCGGTCGCCATCGAGTCCATCAAGAACCACAAGAGCGCCTACCTGATGGCGGTGGGCGGCTCCGCCTACCTCGTCAGCAAGGCGATCAAGGGCGCCAAGGTCGTCGGCTTCGCGGACCTGGGCATGGAAGCCATCTACGAGTTCGACGTGGTGGACATGCCCGTCACCGTGGCCGTGGACGCCACCGGCACCAGCGCCCACATCACCGGCCCGGCCGAGTGGAAGGCCCGCATCGCCACCGGCAAGGGCATCGCCATTCCGGTCACGGCGGGCTGATCAGCCGCCGCCCGGCGCACGCCAGCGCCTGGGCGGCTGCTGCGGCAACGCTCAGTCCAGTCGCAGGTTCAGGCGCACCCAGGCCAGTTGACCCTGCGGGCGGTTGCGCACGCCGAATTCCTGCATGACCTTGAGGTCCAGCGCCCAGACACCGCTTTCCGACTGGTAGGCCACCATCGGGCCGATGGAATAGACGCGCGCCTTGTTGCCATGGCTGGCCACGCCCGGGCCGTCGTCACCGGTGAACTGGCGCACCACGTAGCCCTGCAGGCCGGCGCGCCAGCTGTCGTCGATGCGGTACATGCCGGCCCAGTCGGCGTGCAGGTACTGGCCCGAACGGACCTGGGTGTCGGAGTTGCGGGTGTTGACCGAGTAGGTGGCGCGCAGGCCCAGCTCCAGGCCGTTGTCCCACACGCGCGACGCGATCAGCAGCGGGCGCACCGTCCAGAACTTGCCGGCACCGGGGTTGACCGCACGGCCGGCCACATAGCTGCCGGTCGGCGCCACGACGCTGACGCCCAGCGCCGTGCGGCCGTCGTCACCCTGCCAGTCGACGAACGCGGTGACGTCCAGGTCGCCCTGGCCGCTCTTGCTGCCGCTGCGCTGGGCCGAGCCCTGGGCCAGCAGGCCGTTGACCGCCGCCACCGTGCCGGCGGGCAGGCCGGCAGGCAGCGTGGTGCTCAGCGTCACGTCGTTGCGCTGGTGCACCAGCGGCAGCGTGGCGGAGAAGCCCAGCCGGCCTTCCTGCACCAGCGTCTCGGTGATGTAGGTGAAACGCGGCACCAGCACGGTGGCCTCGATCTCGCCGTCGGCGCGCACCGGCAGCGTGCCCAGCGGCGTCGTCGTGTCGGTCACAGGGGCCTTGCCGTCATTGCCGCGCAGCTTGTTGGCGCTGTAGTGCTGCAGCCAGATCTGGCCGTAGGCGCCCGGGAACTGGGGCGTCGTCAGCTCGTAGCTCGGCGCGCCCAGCAGGGCACGGAGCTGGCCGTTCTCGGTGGCCGAGGCCCCGCCGGCAGACAGGCAGGCCACGGCGGCCAGCATCGCGGAAATGCGCTTGTTCATGGAGTCTTTCGTAGTGAATGCAGGCGTCGGCGCCGGTGGCGCAGGCCCCGGGCGACAGTGGCCGGCATGTTGCCAGCGGGCATGGCTGCCATTTCCGCACGACCGTTCACAAAATCGGGTAAACCCTGAACTACTTCCGGTTTCGCGTCCGGGGGCGCATGCCTGGAGCGGCCTGACGGGAGACACTGCCGCCCCGAGACGACCCGGCGATCGCTCGTCATTCCACAAGCCCGCCGCGCATCACCCAAGCAAGAAGGATGACCATGCCGCACTCGTTCCCCCGCCTCTCCCGCCGCATGCTGCTGGCCGGCTCCGCCATGTCCGCGCTGGCGCTGCCTGCCGGCCTCGCGGCCGCTTCCGACGTGCAGGTGGACGGCTACAGCTTCCCGGAAACCGCGACGGTCGCCAGCCAGAACCTGGTGCTCAACGGCGTCGCGTCTTCCAGCATCCTGTCCACGCGCTCGTCCATCGTCGCCTTCTACCTGCCCAGCAAGCAGAAGACGACCGAGGCCGCGACCACGGTCAAGGGCGCCAAGCGCATCCAGTTCTACATGGTGCGCACCGTCAGTGCCCGCGACCTGTCCAACGCGCTGCTGGACCGCATCCGCCAGAACGTCAGCACCGAGGAATTCCGCGCCAACATCATCTCGACGGCGCAGCTCGGCACGGTGTTCAGCACCATCCCGCGCATCAACAAGGGCGACAAGGTCGTCATCGACTACCTGCCCGCCACGGCCGGCACCGAGTTCACGCTGAACGGCCAGAAGATCGGCGAGACCATCCAGGGCGAGGCCTTCTTCCCGATGATGATGAAGGTCTGGATCGGCCCCAAGGTGCGCGACACGACGCGCGAAGGCCTGCTGGGCCTGACCGGCGGCGACGCACGCTGACCGGCCGGGCACCTGGCAACGCCCCACAATGGGGGCGAGACGGCCGACGTCGGCCCGTGCCAGGAGCCCGCCCATGTCCTCTTTTCGCGCCTACGCCGCCCACACCGCCGGCGGCCCGCTGCAACGCTTGGACTTCGACCCCGGCCCGCTGGGTGACGAGGACGTCGAGATCACCGTCGAGCATTGCGGCATCTGCCACTCCGACCTGGCGATGATCGACAGCGAGTGGTTCCCGGCGAGCTACCCCGTCGTGCCGGGCCACGAGGTGGTCGGCCGCATCACCGCGCTGGGCCCGCGCGCCAAGGGGCGGCAGCTGGGCCAGCGCGTCGGCGTGGGCTGGCACGCCGGCAGCTGCATGCACTGCGGCTTCTGCATCGGCGGCGAACAGCACCTGTGCGGCCAGCGCCAGCCGACGCTGATCGGCCGGCACGGCGGCTTTGCCGACCGGCTGCGCGCGCACTGGGCCTGGGCCATCCCGCTGCCCGACGCGCTGGACCCGGCCGCCGCCGGCCCGCTGATGTGCGGCGGCGGCACGGTGTTCCTGCCGTTCGTGCTGCACGCCGTCAAGCCGACCGACCGCGTCGGCGTCGTCGGCATCGGCGGGCTGGGCCACCTGGCCGTCAAGTTCGCGCGCGCCTGGGGCTGCGAGGTGACGGCGTTCACGTCGTCGCCGTCCAAGCGCGACGAGGCGCTCGCGCTCGGTGCGCACAAGACCGTGTCCAGCGTCGACAAGGCCGAGCTGAAGGCCGCCGCCGGCAGCCTGGACTTCCTGCTCATCACCGTGGGCGCCGCGTTGAACTGGGATGCGCTGATCGCCACGCTGGCGCCCAAGGGCCGTATGCACCTGGTGGGCGTCGTGACCGACGCGCTCAGCGTCAGGAGTGGCGGCCTGCTGAGCTGGCAGAAGGGCCTGTCGGCCTCGCCCACGCCGCCGCCGTCGGTGCTGGCGACGATGCTGGAGTTCTCGGCGCGGCACCAGATCCTGCCGCAGGTGGAGCGCTTCCCGATGAGCCGCGTCAACGACGCGCTGGACCACCTGCGCAGCGGTAAGGCCCGCTACCGCGTCGTGCTGGACGCGGATTTCTGAGCCTTCAGGGCGCCACCGGCGGCGCCTTGGGCTGGCGCTGCACCTGCTGCGGGTAGGGGATGTCCACGCCCAGCCGCTTGAGCGTGTGCCAGATCGCCAGGTTCACGTCCGAGCGCACGCCGCCACTGCCGTTTTCCGGGTCGGCGATCCAGAAGTAGACCGTCAGCTCCAGGCCGCTGTCCGCAAACCGGCTCAGCTGCACGGACGGCCCGGGGCTGCCCAGCACTCGCGGCACCACCAGCAGCGCGGCGGCCAGTTCCTTCATGACCGCGTCCACGTCGCAGTCGTAGTCCACCTGCACGACGGTGGACAGCAGCACCCGCGGGTCGGCCAGCGACGCGTTCTCGACGCGCTGCGTGATCAGCACCTCGTTGGGCACGATGGCTTCCCGTCCCGCCAGCGAGCGGATCACGGTGTAGCGCGTCTTGATGTCGGTCACGCGGCCCTCGAAGCCGTCCACCTTCACCATGTCGCCGATGCGCAAGCTCCGCTCGGCCAGGATGACGAAGCCCGACACGTAGTTGGCCGCGAGCTTCTGCAGGCCGAAGCCCAGGCCCACGCCCAACGCGCCCCCCAGCACGCCCAGCGCCGTGAGGTCGATGCCGGCCGCCGACAGTGCGAACAGCAGGCCCACGAACAGCAGCAGCGCGCGGATGGCGCTGGCGGCGATCTTGCGCATGGACAGGTCCATGGACTCGCGCTGCAGCAGCCGCGACTCGATGGCCGCCGAGATCCACAACGCCACCACCAGCACCAGCGCCGCCGTGAAGCCGCCCTCGATGAGGTTGCGCAGCGTCAGCCGCACCGTGCCGAACTTCCAGCCGATGTCGTCCAGCTCGTCCAGGATGACCGGCAGCAGGCCCGTGATCCACAGCACCGCACCCAGCCACATGAGCCACGAGCCGATGCGCTCCACGAGGCGGATGGGCGCCGAGTCCGGCCACGCCGCGCGCAGCACGCGTGCGATGACGCGGATGACGGCGAGCGACACCAGCACCGGCAGCGCCAGCTTGAACAGCGCCGGCGCCAGCCCCCACAGCGGCAGCAGGCGGCGGGCGCCGAAGGCCAGCGCCAGCGCCAGCAGCGGGAACAGCGCGCCGTCGATGACGCGGTCGCCGAACAGCACGCTGTGCTCGCGCCGGGTGGCGGCGCGCGCCGCGGCCCAGCTCAGCAGCCCGGCCGCCGCCAGGCAGCCCAGCAGCAGCGCCCACTCGGCCAGTGCGTCGGTGCTGAACACACGGCCCAGCAGGGCCTGCAGTTCGTTCAGGCTCAGCGGTTGATGCATTGAATTCATGTCAGGACGCGGGCCGCACGGCGCGGCCCCAAAGGTCGGGAGAGAAGGTCAGAGATCGGCCAGCACCCGCAGGTGCACGCCCACGCTGCGCGCCAGCGCGCCGAGGTGGTAGCCGCCCTCCAGCACCGACACGATGCGACCCTTGGCGTGGCGCGCGGCCACGTCCTTCAGCCGCAGCGTGATCCACTCGTAGTCGGCTTCCACCAGGCCCAGCTGGCCCAGGTCGTCCTCGCGGTGGGCGTCGAAGCCGGCGGAGATGAAGATCATCTGCGGCTTGAAGCGCTCCAGCGCCGGCAGCCACATCGCCTCGATGATCTCGCGCACCTCGCCGCCGCGCGTGTAGGCCGGCAGCGGCACGTTGACCATGTTGGTGCCCTTGGGCACGGCACCGCTGTACGGGTACAGCGGATGCTGGAACAGGCTGACCATCAGCACGCGGTCGTCGCCCGCGATGATGTCCTCGGTGCCGTTGCCGTGGTGGACGTCGAAGTCCACGATGGCCACGCGCTGCAGGCCGCGCTCGTCCAGCGCATGGCGCGCCGCGATGGCCACGTTGTTGAAGAAGCAGAAGCCCATGCTCTGGTCACGCGTCGCGTGGTGGCCCGGCGGGCGCACGGCGCAGAAGGCGTTGTCGGCCCGGCCGTCGATGACGAGGTCGGTGGCCTGCACCGCCGCGCCCGCGGCCATCTGCACGGCGGCCCAGGTGTGGGCGTTGGCGGAGGTGTCGGGGTCCACCGCGCAGCGCTCGCCGCGTTCGGCGCAGCCGCGCAGCAGCTCGCCGATCTCGGCCACGTAGCCATGCGTGTGGGCGCGCTCCACGGCCTTCAGGTCGACGGGGCTGGCATCGAAGTGCTCCAGCGCCTGGTCCACGCCCGAGGCGATCAGCCAGTCGTCGATGGCGGCCAGCCGCTCCGGGCACTCGGGGTGGCCGTCGCCCATGTCGTGGCGGCGGCATTCGGGGGGATTGAAATACGCGGTGGGCATTTGCCGTTGTCTCTTGCTATGGTCTGCGCCATGACGCCATCACGAACGCTGGCAGGCCAACTGCAGGCTCTGCAAAACCAGATTAGCACGGTCATCAAGGGCAAACCCGCGCAGATCGCCGATTCACTGGCCTGCCTGATGGCCGGCGGCCACCTGCTGATCGAGGACGTGCCCGGCGTCGGCAAGACGACGCTGGCGCATGCGCTGGCCATTTCGCTGGGCCTGAAGTTCTCGCGGCTGCAGTTCACGGCCGACCTGCTGCCCAGCGACCTGCTGGGCGTCAGCGTCTACGAGCGCGAGAAGAACGGCTTCGTCTTCCACCCCGGCCCGGTGTTCGCGCAGGTGCTGCTGGCCGACGAGATCAACCGCGCCGGCCCCAAGACGCAGAGCGCGCTGCTGGAGGCGATGGAGGAGCACCAGGTCAGCATCGAGGGCATCAGCCACCCGCTGCCGCAGCCCTTCTTCGTCATCGCGACGCAGAACCCCAGCGAGCAGCTGGGCACCTTCCCGCTGCCGGAGTCGCAGCTGGACCGCTTCCTGATGTGCATCTCGCTGGGCTACCCGGACGCCGCCGCCGAGCGCGAGCTGCTGATGGGCGGCGACAGCCGCGAGCAGCTGCGCGAGCTGCAGCCGGTGATGACCCCGGCCGACCTGCTGCAGGTGCAGGCCGCCGTGAAGGCGGTGCACGCCGCGCCGCCGCTGCTGGACTACCTGCAGGCGCTGCTCGCCGCGACGCGCTCGGGGCAGTGGTTTGTCGAGGGCCTGTCGCCGCGCGCCGGCCTGGCCGTGCTGCGCGCCGGCCGCGCCCGGGCCCTGCTGCAGGGGCGCGACTACGTGTCGCCCGACGACCTGCAGGCCATCCTGCCGCAGACCATCGCGCACCGGCTGCAGCCGCGCGCCGGCGCCGGGCGCGGTGCGAGGGAACAGGTGCGGGCGATGGTGGAAGCCATCCCCCTGCCCTGACCCGGCGCCCCGCGATGCTCGCCCGCACGTTGCGCAACCGCTGGCAGGCCTGGTGGCAGGCCCGCCAGCCCCAGGCCGACACCCACATCACCACCCAGCGCAATGTCTACATCGTGCCGACGCTGGCCGGCCTGGCCTTCTGCGGCACGCTCGCCGTGCTGCTGCTGGCGTCCATCAACGAGCAGCTGAGCCTGGGCTATGCGCTGACGTTCGCGCTGACCGGCGCGGGCCTGGCGTCCATGCACACGACGCATGCCAACCTGCGCGGCCTGCAGATGGACCTGCGCGCGCCCGATGGCGTGCACGCCGGCGACGACTACGCGCTGGAACTGCGGCTGCACAACCCGGGCAAGGACCGCTTCGGCATCGCCGTCAGCGCCCAGCTGGACACCGGCTTGACCGAACCCGCGTGGGTGGACGTGCCGGCGCTGGGGCATGCGGTGCTGACGCTGCGCCTGCCGGCGCCGCAGCGCGGCCTGCGCGCGCTGCCGCGGCTCGTCATCGCCACGCGCTTCCCGCTGGGGTTCTTTCGCGCCTGGAGCTACTGGCGGCCCGCCAGCCAGGTCTGGGTGTACCCGCGTGCCGAGGCCGTGCCGGCGCCCTTCCCCGCCCAGGCCGAGGCCGGTGCTGCCGAGGCCGCGGCGGCGCATGCCTCCGCCGGCGGCACGGACTTCTCCGGCGTGCGCACCTACCGCCGCGGCGACTCGATGAAGCAGATCCTGTGGCGCAAGTCCGCGCTGGCGCTGGACCAGGGCCTGCCGCTGTGGGTGCGCGAGACCGAGGCGCCGCTGGCGCGCGACCTGTGGCTGGACTGGCGCGACACCGCCGGCCGCGACGTCGAGGCGAGGCTGTCCCGCCTGGCCGCCTGGGTGCTGGCCGCCGAGCGGCTGGGCCAGCCCTATGGCCTGCGGCTGGCCGGCCGCGAGCTGGCGCCGTCGCTCGGCGCGGCGCACCGCGTGGCCTGCCTGCAGCTGCTGGCGGGGTTCGGCACATGAGCGCCTTCCAGGCCTGGTGGGCCCGGCTGCCGCGGGACACGCGCGACAGCCTGTTCCTGCTCGCCGTCATCACCGCCGTCATGGCGCCGCACGCCAGCCACCTGCCGCCGTGGGCCACGGGGCTGACCGGCCTGGTGCTGCTGTGGCGTGCACAGATCGCCTGGCGCCAGCGGCCGCTGCCCAGCCGCTGGTGGCTGGTGGGCATCGCCGCCCTGTACGCGGCGCTGACCTGGCTGACCTTCCGCACGCTGGTGGGCCGCGAGGCCGGCATCACGCTGCTGACCGTGCTGATGGCGCTGAAGACGCTGGAGCTGCGCGCACGCCGCGATGCCTTCGTCGTGTTCTTCCTCGGCTTTTTCCTGGTGCTGACGCAGTTCCTGTACTCGCAGTCGCTGCTGACGGCCGCGGGCGCGCTGCTGTCGCTGTGGGGGCTGCTGGCGGCCGTCGTGCTGGCGCAGATGCCCACGGGCGTGCCCAGCATCGCCATCGCGGCGCGCCGCGCGGCCAGCACCACGGCGCTGGGCCTGCCGGTCATGGTGCTGCTGTTCGTGCTGTTCCCGCGCATCGCGCCGCTGTGGGGCGTGCCCACCGAGACCATCGGCAAGACCGGGCTGTCCAACCAGCTGGACTTCGGCGCGATGAGCGAGATCGCCAACGACGACGGCATCGCGATGCGGCTGAAGTTCGACGGCGCCATGCCGCCGCCGGACCAACGCTACTTCCGCGGCCCGGTGCTGACCCGCTTCGACGGCAAGACCTGGCGCGCCCCCGACACCCGCACCAGCCAGAGCTGGCTGCGCGGCCGGGACGACCTGGCCGTCGACGGCCCCGTGCTGCGCTACGAGGTCACGATGGAGCCGCTGCGCATCCCCGTGCTGCCGCTGCTGGAGATGGCGCCCGGCGGCCCCGGCACCGAGCTGCCGCTGCCCGACCTGACGCTGACCCGCGGGCCCGAGCTGCAGTGGGCGGCGCCCCGCCCCATCACCGAACGGCTGCGGCTGGCGGCCACGGCCGGGCTGGACTGGCGCGCCGGCCTCAAGCTCAACCGCCTGCAGCAGGCCACGCTGACCGACCTGCCCGCCGGCAACCCGCGCAGCCTGGCCTGGGCGCGCGAGCTGGCCGCCCAGCCGCGCTTCGCCGGCCTGGAACCCGGCCCGCGCGCCGAGGCGCTGGCCGCCGCGCTGCTGGACCACGTGCGCCAGCAGGACTTCACCTACACGCTGTCCCCCGGCCGCTACGGCCAGGAGACGCCGCACGTCATCGACGAGTTCTGGCTGGACCGCCGGCTGGGCTTCTGCGAGCACTTCGCGTCGGCCTTCGTCGTGCTGATGCGGGCGATGGGCGTGCCGGCGCGCATCGTCACCGGCTTCCAGGGCTGGGACGCCGAGCCGCAGGACGGCTACCTCGTCGTGCGCAACGCCAACGCGCACGCCTGGGCCGAGTTCTGGGTGGAGGGCCGCGGCTGGCTGCGCAGCGACCCCACCGCCGCCGTCGCGCCCAACCGCGTCACGCAAGGCCTGGCGCTGCAGCCGCAGCCGGGCGCCTACAACGTGCTGGGCCAGCTCAACCCGGACCTGTGGCGCGCGCTGCGCAACGGCTGGGAGACGGTGAACAACCGCTGGCAGCAGCTGGTGCTGAACTACTCGCGCCAGAACCAGTTCGACCTGCTGAAGAAGCTGGGCTTCGAGCGCCCCGACTGGACCGGGCTGGGCCAGGCGCTGGCCGGCGTCATCCTCGCGTTCACGCTGGCGGCCATGGCCTGGCTGCGCTGGAGCAGCCGCCCGCACGACGCCTGGAGCCGTCAGCGCGCGCGCATCACCGCGCTGCTGGCCCGCGCCGGCGTGGCGCTGCCGCCGCACGAAAGCCCCGCGGCCTGGGCGCGTGCGCTGCGCCGCCAGCACGGCCAGCGCGGCGAACCCGCGGCGCAGTGGCTGGAAAAACTGGAGCGCTCGCGCTACGCGGCGGACGCCTCGGCACCGGACTGGGCCGAGCTGCGCACCGCCGCGCGCATGCTGAGAACCCGGAGCGGGTAACGGCACGACTTCGGTGACACTGCGCGCCTGCCACGCCGCTGCCACCGTTGCCGATGCCCTTGTCCCGTCGCCTGACCCGCCCGCTCGCCGCCCTCGCCCTGCTGTTCACGGCGGGCGCCGCGCCGGCCTGGGGCCAGGCCACGGCGCCCGCCACGCCCACGCAGCTCATCGACCGGCTGGGCGTGCAGGTGCGCCAGGCGCTGGAAGACCGCCGCACCGGCCTGACACCCGACGACGCCGAGGCGGCGGTGGCGGCGCAGATCACGGCGCTCGCCCGCCGCTCCGTCGGCGACGACGCGCTCGTCGCCACCGACGCGCAGGGCCGCACGCCGCTGATGCTGGCCGTCAGCGGCGGCTACGCGGCGGTCGTCGACGCGCTGCTGGCCGACCCCGTCGTGCGGCTGCGCATCAACGCGCGCAACGCGGCCGGCGAGACGGCCTGGATGATCGCCAGCACCGCCCCGTCGATGACGCTGATGGCCTGCCAGCCCGGCCTGCTGACGCTGGAGCGCCACGTGCTGCTGACGCCCTACCTGCGGCGCATGTCCCAGCTGATCGCGGACAGGAAGTCGCCCATCGCCCGCATCCAGCAGGCGCTGGAAGACGCCGGGGCCGAGCGCGCGCCCGACGCGGCCCGGCAGGCCTGGCTCGCCCGCTGCCCCAACGCGTCGCCCGAACTGCGGCAGGCGCTGGGCGGCGCCGACCTGCTGAGCCCGCTCGTCAACGACGCGCTGCAACGCCAGATGGCGTTCAACAAGGCCTACCGCAGCGGCCTCGCGACACTGCCACAGCGGCCGCCGCCGGACATGCGGTTCATCACCGCGCTCGGGCGCGTGCTGGCGGTCGCGGACATGACCTGCCCCCGCA
This sequence comes from Roseateles sp., assembly GCA_041914785.1. Taxonomy (GTDB): domain Bacteria; phylum Pseudomonadota; class Gammaproteobacteria; order Burkholderiales; family Burkholderiaceae_C; genus Pelomonas. The sequence goes on along the minus strand of JAYSCT010000037.1, from coordinate 17,267 downwards.
TGGCGCCGCCCACGCTGGCGGGCTCGCTCGACTGGACCGGCAGCCTGCGCCTGCTGGCCCGCATCGCCACCCGTGGCGGCATCGTGGAAGCCGTCGATCTCGCCGTGCAGGCGGACGCCGGCACGCCCGCCATCGTCGTCGACCATTTCCGCAGCCTGCTCATCCGCACGCTGGCGGCCTACCAGTGCGAGGGTGAGCATGTCTTCGAGCAAGAGTTCGTGTTCCGCGTCCAGTGATGCCTCAATGCCCGCGATCTCTGCGATGACGCCACCCCGACGCGCCGCGCGCCCCGCGCTGCTGCTGGCACTGGCCCTGGTGCTGGGCACCACCGTGCAGGCCCAGCCTGCCGGTACGCCGCGGCAGCTCATCGACGCGCTGGGGCTGGAGCAGCGGCAGCTGCTGCACAAACCCGACCCCAAGCGCTCGCCGGAGGACGCCGAGCGCGACGCCGCAGCGCAGATCAAGGCGCTCATCGGCAAGTCGCCCGGCCACCTGTCCCTCACCGAGGCGGACTCACGCGGCCGCACGCCGCTGATGCTCGCGGCCGGCCAGAGCTACGCGCTCATCGTCGAGGCCTTGCTGAGCGACCCCAGCGTCAGGCTGTCGATGGACGTCGCCGACGCCGACGGCGAGACCGCCTGGATGCTGGCCAGCTTCGCGCTGCCGATGACGCTGCCGGCCTGCCAGCCGGGCAGCTTGACGGTGGAGCGCCAGCTGCAGATGCTGCCCTACCTGCGCCGCCTGGCCCACCTGGCCAAGACCAAGGCGGCCTCCGTCGCGGCCACCATCGACGCGCTGGAAGCCGCGGGCGTCCAGCCCCGGCCCGACGACGCCAAGCGCGCCTGGCTGGCGCGCTGCCCCAATGCCGCGCCCGACCTGCGCCGCGCGCTGGCCGAGGGCGAGCTGATGCCCACGCTGGTGAACACCGCCACGACGCGCCTCGCCGAGTATGTGAGGGCCACGCGGGACGCGCCACGCAAGGTGCCGCTGCGCCCGCCCGCCGGCATGCGTTTCGTGCCGGAGCAACAACGCGGCAACGCGGCCCGCCTGGTGCCGCAGTTCGCCGCCGAGGTGCCCGGATGCCCGCGCGTGGTCAGGCCGCGGCTGGACAACCCGCTGCGCTGGAAAGGCATGATGCGGCTCAAGGCCGTCGTCTGGACGCGCGGCGGCGTCGTGGAGGCCGTCGACGTGGATCAAGTCGCCATCAACGGGCGGCAGGACGACGACATCACCAACTTCTTCCGCGACGTCACCCTGAGAGCACTGGCCGGCTACGAATGCGAAGGCGACTTCGTGTTCGAGCAGGAATTCCAGTTCGACATCCGCTGACGCGTTTGAGCCCCCTTCCCTCCCCATGCCCTTGCACCCACGCCTTCGCAGCACCGCGCTGCTGTGCCTGACCCTGATGCTGGGTGCCGCCCAGGCCCAACCCGCCGCCACGCCGCGCCAACTCATCGACAACCTCGGGCTGGACGTGAGGCACCTGCTGCAGGCGCCCGACCTCAAGCGCACGCCGGAAGCCGCGGAACGCGACGCGGCGGAGCAGATCAAGGCGCTCATCCGCACGACGCCCGGCCACCCGTCGCTCACGGCCATCGACTCGCGCGGGCGCACGCCGCTGATGCTGGCGGCCGGCCACGGCTATGCCCTCATCGTCGAGGCCTTGCTGTCCGACCCCGGCGTCAGGCTGACGGTGGACGTCGCCGACGCCGACGGCGAGACCGCGTGGATGCTGGCCAGCTTCGCGCTGCCGATCACGCTGCCCGCCTGCCAGCCCGGCAACCTGACGGTGGAACGCCAGAACTTGATGGCGCCCTACCTGCGCCGCATGACCCACGTCGCGAAGACCGGGTTCACCGCCGTCTACGCCACCGTTGCCGCGCTGGAAGCGGCCGGCGCCCAACGTCGGCCTGATGAAGCGAAGCGGGCCTGGCTGGCGCGCTGCCCCAACACCGACGCCGACCTTCGCGGCGCGCTCGCCGAGGGCGAGCTGACCCCGACGCTCATCAAGGCCGCCGTCACGCGGCAGAACGAGTACGCCCGTGCCACCCGCGCGACGCGGCCGAAGGTGGCTCAACGCCCGCCCAAGGACATGCGCTTCATTCCGGAGGGGCAGACCCGCGACACATTCCAGCTGGTGTCGCAACTGGCCCGCGAGCCGGGGTTGTGCCGGGTGTTGCCCAAGCCGCAGCTCCAGGACGAGCTGGCCTGGGACGGGCAGATCGTGCTGCGCGCCATCGTCTCCACGCGCGGCGGCGTGGTGGAGGCGGTCGATGTCGAGCGGCTGTCCATCACCGGCGATCGGCAAGAAGCTGTCACCCACTACTTCCGCCATGTCGTGCTGAACGCGCTGGCCGGCTACGAGTGCGAAGGCGACTTCGTTTTCGAGCAGGAGTTTCATTTCGCCGTCCGCTGACACCGCCATCACCATGCCTGCCTTGCCAACCCACGCACATGCCGCCCTGCGCCGCGGCGCCATCACCGCCCTGGCCGCGCTCGCCACCTTCGCGCCCGCGGCGCGGGCCGACGAGGCGCCGCGCTCTCCCCGGCACATCGTTGAACGCCTGGGCGTCGAGATCCGCCAGATCCTGGCCGCCGCCACGCCGGACAGGACGCCCGAAGACGCCGAACGCGCCGCCGCCGCGCAGATCACGGCGCTGATCCAGCGCGAACCCGGCCACCTGTCGCTGACCGAGCCCGATGCGCGCGGCCAGACCGCGCTGATGCTGGCGGCCAACGGCGGCTACCCGCTCGTCGTCGACGCGCTGCTGGCCGACGCCAGCGTCAGGCTGGCGGTCAATGCCGCCGACAAGGCCGGCCAGACCGCCTGGATGATCGCCAACTTCGCACCGACGCTGACGCTGGCCGCCTGCCAGCCCGGCGCGCTGACGCGCGAGCGCTACATCCTGCTGCCGCCCTACCTGCTGCGCATGGCCCACCTGCTGAAGACGCAGGCCGCCGGGATTGGCGCCATCGTGCAGTCGCTGGAGGCCGCCGGCGCGGAGCCCCAGCCGGAGGCGGCAAAGCGCGCCTGGCTGGCCCGCTGCCCCAACACGTCGCCGGAGCTGCGCGCCGCGCTGGAACAGGGCCCGCTGATGCAGACGCTGGTGGCGCATGCCATCGCCAAGCAGGCCGAGTTCAACAAGACCGCGCAGGACTCCGTGCGCAGTCTGCCCATGCGTCCGCCCAAGGACATGCGGTTCATCTCGGCCGAACGCGAGCATGGCGCCCGGCCCGCCCGCGACATGCTGGGCCTGCCCCAGATGTTCTGCAGCCGCATGCGCAAGCCCGAGCTGGCGCGCATTGCCTGGACCGGCGACATCCTGCTGCGTGCCACCGTGTCGACCAATGCCGGCATCGTCGAGGTGGCCGACATCGACGTGATCTCCGTCAAGGGCGACAAGCCCGAGGCGGCCGGCGAGTACTTCCGCGGCCTGGTGCTGCAGGCCCTGGCGGGCTACGAGTGCGAAGGCAATGTCGTCTTCGAGCAGGAGTTCCAGTTCAAGGTCGGCTGACCTCGGGCCGCCACGCCCCCGTATGCTGCGCGCGTGAAACGCCTCCGCTCCCTGACCTGCCTGGCCGCCGCCCTGTTGCTGGCCACCGCCGCCACCGCCAAACCCCGCCGCGAGCCGCCGCCGAAGCCGCTGGGCACGCGGCCGGCGCTCGTCGCCTTCGCCAACGACCTGGCCGCCGCCGAGGGCTGGGATGCCGCCGCGCTGCGCCGCCAGCTGGCCGCCGCCAGCAACCTGCCCAAGGTGCGCCAGCTCATCCTGCCCGCCGCGGCGCCGACGGCCAAGAACTGGACGGCCTACCGCGACCGCTTCGTCGAGCCCCGGCGCATCGAGGCCGGCCTCGCGTTCTGGGCCCAGCACGAAGCCGCGCTGGCGCGCGCCGAGGCCACCTACGGCGTGCCGGCCGAGGTCGTCATGGGCATCCTCGGCGTGGAGACCTACTACGGCCGCATCATGGGCGGCTTCAAGGTGCTGGACGCGCTGGCCACGCTGGCGTTCGACTTCCCTGCCGCGCACCCGCGCGCGGCCGAGCGGCAGGCCTTCTTCCGCAGCGAGCTGGCCGAGTTCCTGCGGCTCACGCGCGAGCAAGGCCTGGCCCCCGAGGACGTGCGCGGCAGCTACGCCGGCGCGTTGGGCTGGCCGCAGTTCATGCCCGGCAGCTGGCGCAAGTACGCGGTGGACTTCGACGGCGACGGCCACATCAACCTGATGGCCAGCCCGGTGGACGCCATCGGCAGCGTGGCGCACTACCTGGCCGAGTTCGGCTGGAAGCCCGGCCAGACCACGCACTACGCCGACGCCACGCTGCCTGCCGACCCGGCGGAACGCGCCCGCCTGCTGGCGCCGGACATCAAGCCCACGTTCACGGCCGCCGAGCTGCTCGCGGCCGGCGCCACGCTGCCGGACGCGGCCCGCAGCCACGCCGGCCCGCTGGCCGTCATCGAACTGCACAACGGCGGCAGCGCGCCGACGCGGGTGCTCGGCACGGAGAACTTCTGGGTGGTCACGCGCTACAACTGGTCGGCCTACTACGCGCTGGCCGTCATCGAGCTGGGCCGGGCCGTGAAGGCGGCGCGACCGCCGGTGCCCTGAGTCTTCGACCTGCCAAGCGCCGTCAACCGGGCGGCAGGCTCCACTCGCCATCGCCCGGCGGCGGCGCGGGCGGCTCGGGCCCCATCGGCACCTCCGGCGCCACGGCCGGCGCCACGCGGTCCTGCCAGTAGCGCCGTGCCTGCGCCCGCTCGCAGCGCGCGGCGGCGCCGTCGCTGAACCACTGCCAGGCGCCGCACGACGGGGTGTCGACCACCGCGACGCCCGCCGCCTGGTAGCGCGCCAGCACCGGCGGCGCCGGGTGGCCGAAGCGGCTGCGGTAGCCGGCCTGCACCAGCGCCACCTGCGGCCGCACCGCGGCCAGCAGCTCGGCGCTGGATGACGTCTTGCTGCCGTGGTGCGGCACCAGCAGCACATCGGCGCTCAGGTCCGGCTCCCGGCGCACCAGCGCGCGCTCCTGGTCGGCCTCCAGGTCGCCCAGCAGCAGCACGCGCCGCCCGGAGACGGACGTGATGCGCAGCACGCAGGACAGGTCGTTGGGCTTGAGCCCGGCGTCGTAGTGCGCCGGCAGCGGGTGCAGCACGTCGAAGCGCACGCCGTCCCACACCCAGCCCTGGCCGGCCTCGCAGCGCACATCGGTGGCACCGGCGCGCAGCAGCGCGTGGCCGGGCTCCAGCGAGCTGCGCAGCTCGCGCACCGGCAGCGCCTGCAGCAGCGCGGCGGCGCCGCCGACATGGTCGACGTCGCGGTGGCTCAGCATCAGCACGTCCAGCTCGCGCAGGCCCAGGCGGCGCACCAGCGGCAGCAGCACGCGCTCGCCGGCGTCGGCGCCGGGCGCGTAGACCGGGCCGGCGTCGAACAGCAGCGCGTGGCTGCGGGTGCGCACCAGCACCGCATTGCCCTGGCCGATGTCCGGCGCCAGCAGCTCGAACTCGCCCGCCGCAGGCCGCGGCACGGCGGGCCACAGCAGCGGCAGCATCATCACGAGCCCCAGCAGCCGCAACCGCCACGGCAGCCGCATGACGATGAGCGCCGCACCCAGCAGCGCCAGCCCTTGCGACCATAGCGGCGCGGCCGGCAGCCACCACACGGCGCCGGGCCACGCCGTCAGCCACCGCAGCCAGGCCATCAGCGCCTGCGTCAGCGCGGCGGCCACGGCCCACAGCGGTGGCGCCAGCCCGCCCAGCAGCGCCAGCGGCGCGATGAGGAAGCTGATGACCGGGATGGCCAGCAGGTTGGCCAGCAGGCCGACGACGGACAGCTGCGCAAAGCAGATCAGGCTCAGCGGCGCCAGGCCCGCCGTCGCGACGGCCTGCGTGCGCAGCGCCGCCTTCAACCGCGCCCGCCAGCCCTCGGCCGGCTCGCCGCCCGCCGCCATCAGCAGCCCCACGGCGCCGAAGGACAGCCAGAAGCCCGGCTGCAGCAGCGCCCACGGGTCCACCGCCGTGACGACGACGGCCGCGCCCAGCAGCACCACGGGCCAGGGCCAGCGCAGCCCCAGCGTCTGCAGCGCGGCCACGGCGGCCAGCATCAGCACCGTGCGCTGCGCCGGCACGCCCCAGCCGGAGAACAGCGCATAGCCCAGCGCCGCCGCCACGCCGGCCCAGCGGGCAGCCGTGGGCGTGGCCACGCGCAGGCACAGCCGGCCGCTGCGCCGCCACAGCGCGCCGGCCACGGCGGCGGCCAGCCACGCGAACATCGTCACGTGCAGGCCGCTGATGCTGAACGCATGCGCGACGCCGGTGTCGCGCAGCAGCGCCCAGTCGGCGTGGGCGATGGCGTTCTGGTCGCCCAGGCTCAGCGCGGCCAGCACGCCGGCCAGGCCGGGGTCGGCCACATGGGCATGGATGGCAGCGCGCAGGCGCTGGCGGGCCGCGTCGATTTCCCACCACGGCGCGGCCTGCAGCCGCTCGGCGCTGCGCACCACGCCGCTGGCGCGCAGGCCCTGCTCGAACAGCCACAGCTCGGCGTCAAACCCGCCCGGGTTGGCCAGCCCGTGCGCGCGCTTGAGCCGCGCCGTGACGCGCCAGCGCTCGCCGGCGGTGATCGCCGGGCCGTCATAGGCCAGCAGCATGAGCCGCCGCGGCACCTCGGGCGGCAGCGCCGTCCCGGTCGGCCCCACGGCGTCGACGGCGAACTCGAAGCGCCAGCCCGGCACACCGCCCTGGCCCGTGACGGCCACCGGCAGCGAGTCGACATGGCCGGTCAGCACCAGGTCGCGCCCCTCCCAGGCCGGATGCAGCTCGGGCGTCAAGCGCGCCTCGGCACGCCATGCGGCCTGCGCGAAGGCCAGCGCGGCCACGCCGGCCGCCAGCGGCAGCCAGTGCCGCCGGTGCAGCGCCAGCAGCAGCGCGCCCACCGCGCCCAGCCCGGCGATGACGAGGCCGCCGGGCAGATGCTCGACGCGATGCAGCAGCGCCAGCCCGGCCAGCCAGGCCAGGCCCGTCACCAGGAGCTGCCGAACACCCCACCGCTGCGCTGCCAAAGCCCGCCCTCACCCCCCTGCGGATGGGAGGCGGGGTGTAGCATGCCGCCGTTTTTCAGCCGCGCCACCGCGCTTCCCCGCATGACTTCTTCCGCCGCCATCCAGGCCAAGCTCGCCGAGCTGGGCATCACGCTGCCACCCGTGGCCGTGCCGGCCGCTGCCTACGTTCCGTTCGTCCGCACCGGCAACCTCGTCTTCCTGTCCGGCCACATTGCCAAGAAGGACGGCAAGCCCTGGGTGGGCCAGCTGGGCAAGGATGTCGACACCGCCACCGGCCAGCAGGCCGCCCGCGCCGTTGCCATCGACCTGCTGGGCACGCTGCAGGCCGCCACCGGCGACCTGGGCAAGGTGGTGCGCATCGTCAAGGTCATGAGCCTGGTGAACAGCACGCCCGATTTCACCGAGCAGCACCTCGTCACCAACGGCTGTTCGGAGCTGCTGGCCGCCGTGATGGGCGACGCCGGCAAGCATGCGCGCAGCGCGTTCGGCGTCGCGCAGATCCCGATGGGCGCCTGCGTCGAGATCGAGCTGATCGCCGAGATCGCCGACTGATGTTCATCCAGCCTTCCAAGCTGCCGGCCCGCGCGCTGCTGGGCATGGCGGTGGCGAGCTTTGCCGCCGTGGGCGTGGCGCTCGTCGCGCAGCATCAGTTCGGCGTCAAGCCCTGCCCCTGGTGCGTGCTGCAGCGCGGCCTCTTCCTGCTGATCGGCACGTTCTCGCTGCTGGGCTGGCTGGTGCAGGCCCGGCGCGGGCTGCGCCAGGCGGCACTGGTCGTCGTGCTGGTGTTGTGCGCGGCGGGCCTGACCGCGGCCGTGTTCCAGCACGAGGTGGCGTCGCAGAACGCCAGCTGTGCGCTGGGCCTGGCCGACAAGATTGTCACGGCGCTGAACCTCGAAGAGCTGTGGCCGTCGGTGTTCATGATCACGGCCAACTGCGCCGAGGCGGCCGCCTACCGGCTGCTGGGCCTGCCCTACGAGGTGTGGAGCGGGCTGCTGTTCGCCGGCCTGGCGGCGCTGGGCGTGGTGGTGATGGGCCGCCGCTGACGGGCTACGCCACGTCGGGCAGGCCTGGCAGCAGCTTGTCGAGCGTGATCGGGTAGTCGCGCACGCGCACGCCGGTCGCGTGGTAGACGGCGTTGGCCACCGCCGCGCCGACGCCGCAGATGCCCAGCTCGCCCACGCCCTTGGCCTTCATCGGCGACGAGATCGGGTCGACCTCGTCCAGGAAGATCACGTCCTGGTGCGGGATGTCGGCATGCACCGGCACCTCGTAGCCGGCCAGGTCGTGGTTCACGAAGAAGCCGCGGCGGGTGTCCACGTGCAGCGCCTCCATCAGCGCCGCGCCGACGCCCATGGTCATGGCGCCGATGACCTGGCTGCGCGCCGACGTCGGGTTGATGATGCGCCCTGCCGCGCACACCGCCAGCATGCGCCGCACGCGCACCTCGCCCGTGAAGGCGTCCACCGCCACCTCGACGAAATGCGCGCCGAAGGTGGACTGCTGGTAGCGCTTGTCGAGGTCGCCATACTCGATGCCGTCCTCGGCCGCCAGGCCGGCAAACGCGTCCAGCGGCAGCGCACGGCCGCCGCCGCGCACCTCGCCGTCGACGAAGCTCGCGTCGCCGCCCAGGCCCGCCTGGGCCGCCACCAGACCGCGCAGCTTCATGCAGGCCGCGTAGACGCCGGAGCAGGCGTTGTTGGCCCCCCACTGGCCGCCGGAGACGCAGGAGACGGGGAAGGCCGAATCGCCCAGCGCCACGCGCACCCGCTCCAGCGGCACGCCCAGCGTCTCGGCGGCGGTCTGCGCGAGGATGGTGTAGCTGCCGGTGCCGATGTCCGTCATGTCGGTCTCGACGACGACGCGCCCCTCGCCGTCCAGCCGCACCCGCGCGCGGGACTTCATCGCGATGTTGTTGCGGAACGCCGCCGCCACGCCGGTGCCCACCAGCCAGCGCCCCTCGCGCCACTGCGCCGGCCGGGGCGAACGCTGGCCCCAGCCAAAGCGCTCGGCGCCGAGCCGCAAGCACTCCGCCAGCCGGCGCTGCGAGAACGGGCGCTGCGGCTTCTCGGGGTCGACCTGCGTGTCGTTGCGCAGCCGGAATTCCACCGGGTCCAGCCCCAGCTTCTCGGCCATCTCGTCCATCGCGATCTCCAGCGCCATCATGCCCGGCGCTTCGCCCGGCGCGCGCATCGCGTTGCCCTCGGGCAGGTCCAGCACGGCCAGCCGCATCGCGGTCAGGCGGTGCTCTCCGGCGTACAGCAGCCGCGTCTGCACGGGCGCCGTCTCGGGGCTGCCGCCGGGCAGGTTGCCCGACCAGCTCTCGTGCGCGATGGCGGTGATGCGCCCGTCCCGCCCGGCGCCGATGCGCAGGCGCTGGATGGTGGCGGGCCGGTGCGTGGTGTTGTTGAAGATCAGCGGGCGCGTCAGCGCGATCTTCACCGGCCGGTTCACGGCCCGGGCCGCCAGCGCGGCCAGCAGCACGTCGGCGCGCAGGAACAGCTTGCCGCCGAAGCCGCCGCCGATGTAGGGCGACCGGACGCGCACGTCCGCCTTCGGGATGCCCAGCGTCTTGGCCAGGTCCTCCACGGCCCAGCCCACCATCTGGTTGCTGGTCCACACGGTCAGCTTGCGTCCCTCCCAGGCGGCCAGCGTCGCATGCGGCTCCATCATCGCGTGCCCCTGGTCGGGGGTCGTGTACGTCGCGTCCAGCTGCACGGGGGCCTCGGCGAAGGCCGTGGCGAAATCACCCACCTGCGTCTGCCCCTTGCCGCCCATGCCGTCGCTCCTGGCCAGCGGCGCGTGCGGCCGCTGCGCGGCGAGGTCGAACCGGCCGGGCCGGGTGTCGTAGCGGATGTCGATCAGCGCCGCCGCGGCGCGCGCCTGCTCGAACGTCGTCGCGACGACGACGGCGACCGCCTGGTGGTAGTGGCTGACCTCCGGCCCGCCGAGCAGCTTCGCGGTGTTCTTGCCGGCCTGGCCCAGCTTGCCCGCGTTGCGGGCGGTGACGACGGCCAGCACGCCCGGCGCCTTGCGTGCCGCCGTCAGGTCCATGGACCGGATGCGGCCCTTCGCGATGCCGGCCCCGACGACGAAGCCGATCGCCGGCTCGGCCGTCGCGCCGTGGTGCTCGTACGCGTACGGCGCCGTGCCGGTGGTCTTGAGCGGCCCGTCGATGCGCGGCGTGGGCCGGCCGACCACGCGGCCCTGGTCGATCGGGTTGGTGGTGGCGGGTTGATCGAATCTCATGACGTCGCCTTTGCAGCATGGAGGATGCCGGCCAGCGTCCGCTCGGCCAGCGGCAGCTTGAAGGCGTTGTCGTCGGCCGGCCTCGCACCGGCAAAGGCCTGCGCCGCAAACGCGCGCGCGCCCTGGGCCAGCAGCGGCTCGGCCGCCTCCACGCGCCAGGGCTTGGGCGCCACGCCGCCGAAGGCCACGCGGCCGCTGCCGTCGCGCTGCAGGATGGCCGCCACCGACACGAGGGCGAAGGCGTACGACGCCCGGTCGCGCACCTTGCGGTAGACATGCACGCCCTCGACGGGTGCCGGCAGCAGCACCGCGGTGACCAGCTCGCCATGCCCCAGCGCGTGCTCCACCTGCGGCGTGTCGCCCGGCAGCGCATGGAAGTCGGCGATGGGGATGCGGCGCGACTGGCCGTCGGGCCGCACGGTCTCGACCTGCGCGTCCAACACGCGCATCGCCACCGCCATGTCGCTGGGGTGGGTGGCGATGCAGGCCGCGCTGCCGCCGATGACCGCCAGCGACCTCGACACCCCGCCCACGGCGCTGCAGCCGCTGCCGGGCTGGCGCTTGTTGCAGGGCTGCGCGGTGTCGTAGAAGTAGGGGCAGCGGGTGCGTTGCAGCAGATTGCCGGCCGTCGTGGCCCGGTTGCGCAGCTGGCCCGAGGCGCCCGACAGCAGCGCGCGGCTGAGCACCGGGTAGTCGCGCTTCACGGCCGCGTCGGCGGCGAGGTCGCTGTTGCGCACCAGCGCGCCGATGCGCAGGCCGCCACCCGGCGCCGCGGTGATGCGGTCCAGGCCCAGCGCGTTGACGTCAACGAGGTGGGCCGGCGCCTCGATCTGCAGCTTCATCAGGTCCAGCAGGTTGGTGCCGCCGGCGATGAAGCGGGCATCGGGGCGGCCCGCCACGGCCGCGGCCGCCTCGGCCGGCGTGCGGGCGCGTTCGAAGCTGAAGGCCTTCATGCCGCGCCTCCGGCCACTGAGGTGATGGCCTCGGCGATGTTGGCGTAAGCGCCGCAGCGGCACAGGTTGCCGCTCATGCGTTCGCGCAGTTCGTCGGCCGACAGCAGCGGCCGCGCGGCGAGGTCGGGCGTCGCATGGCTGGGCATGCCGCGCTGCAGCTCGTCCAGCATGCCGACGGCCGAGCAGATCTGGCCCGGCGTGCAGTAGCCGCACTGGTAGCCGTCCTTGGCGATGAACGCGGCCTGCAGCGGGTGCAGCCGGCCGGGCTCGCCGAGCCCCTCGATGGTGGTGACCCGGGCGCCCGGCGCCATGACGGCCAGCATCAGGCAGCTGTTGATGCGCCGCCCGTCCAGCAGCACCGTGCAGGCGCCGCACTGGCCGTGGTCGCAGCCCTTCTTCGTGCCGGTGAGCTGGAGCTGTTCGCGCAGCAGGTCCAGCAGCGTCGCGCGCGTGTCCACGTCCACGGTGCGCGGCTGGCCGTTGACCTCCAGCGTCACACGGGCTTGCGTGGCGGGCAGCGCGGCGGCGGGCGTCAAGGCCGCCTGCACGTCGGCGGCCTCGGCCGTCGGCAGCGCGGCCGAGGCGGCGGTCGCGATCAGCACTTCACGGCGTGACACGCCCACCCCGGCATCGTTCATGGCTTGCTCCACACAGCTGGCTAGCAACGCAGACTAGGTGTCGCAGCCCCCCGCGCGGTGTGGGACAAGGCGCCGTCCCGGTGCAGGACGGCCGGGCGGCCGGCTACTCGCCCAGCACCACGCCCTCGCGGCGCGGGTCCGCGCCGCCCACCCAGCCGTCCGGCGTGCGCAACAGCACCTGCAGGCCACTGGTCAGGTCGGTCTCGATGACGGCATGGCCGCGGCCACGCAGGTCGGCCAGTTGCGAGGCCGTCAGCGCACCGCGTTCCACGATGAGCGAGCCGCCGTTGAAGTGGCCGAAGTTGGGCAGGTCCACCGCCTGCTGCACCGGCAGGCCCCAGGCCAGCGCACCGGTCAGCACCTTGGCGACGTAGTGGATGATGACCGGCCCGCCCGGCGAGCCGGCCACCATGACGAGCCGGCCCGTACGGTCGAACACCAGCGTGGGCGCCATGCTGGAGCGCGGCCTTTTTCCCGCCTCCACGCGGTTGGCGACCGGCCTGCCATCGGCGCCCGACGGGTTCAGCGAGAAGTCGGTCAGCTGGTTGTTCAGCATGAAGCCGCCGGCCAAGCCCGTGCCGCCGTCGCTCATCACGCGGTTGCCGAACGCGGACTCGACGCTGGTGGTCATCGCCACCGCATGGCCTTGCGCGTCGACGACGCTGATGTGGCTGGTGCCGGACTCCAGCTGCTCGGCCTGCGGCGCGAACGCCAGCCTGACGCCAGGCTGCCCGGCCACGGCCGGCGGCATCGCGCGCTCACCGATCAACGCGCCGCGCGCCTTCAGATAGGCCGGCGCGAGCAGGTTCTGCCAGTCGCCGCCGGGCGCGGGCACGAAGGCCGGGTCGCCGATGAACTGCGCGCGGTCGGCGAACGCGAGCTTGGCGGACTCGGCGTAGGCGTGCATCCAGTCCACCGTGACGCGCCGGGCCGCACGCGCCTGCGGCTGGGTGTCGAGCAGGCCCAGGATCTGCATCAGCGTCAGGTGGCCCGACGTCGGCGGCCCAAAGCCGCAGACGCGATAACCCCGCCAGTCATTGCACAGCGGCGGGCGCTGCAGCGGCCGGTAGCCGGCCAGGTCGGCCGTGCTCAGCAGGCCCGGTCGCGCATGGTTCTTGACGCGGCGGACGATGTCGTCCGCCACGGGGCCTTCATAGAAGCCTTTGGCGCCCTGCTTCGCGATGCCGCGCAGCACGGCGGCATAGGCCGGGTTCTTCAGCAACGTGCCGACGGGTTTGGCGTTGCCGGCGGCGTCGAACAGGTAGGGGCCGGCCTGCGGGTCCAGCCGCAGCGCGGCCTCGCTGGACGCCAGCTCGAACAGCCGCGGGCTCAGCGCGAAGCCCTGCTCGGCCAGCGCGATGGCGGGCTCGAACAAGCGCGCCCACGGCAGCTTGCCGTGCGCCTGGTGCGCGTCGGCCAGCATGGCCAGCACGCCGGGCACGCCGGTGGACAGGCCGCTCATGATCGCGTCGCGCATCGCCAGCAGCTTGCCGTCCGCTTTGAGGAACAGCTCGGGCGTGGCGGCGGCCGGCGCCGTCTCGCGGCCATCGAAGGTCTGCACCTCGCGGCCGTCCCAGTGCAGCAGGAAGGCGCCGCCGGCGATGCCGCTGGACTGCGGCTCCACCAGCCCCAGCACGGCCTGCACGGCAATCGCCGCGTCGACCGCCGAGCCGCCGGCGCGCAGCATCTGCAGGCCCGCCTGCGCGGCCAGCGGGTTGGCGGCCGTGACGGCGAAGCGCTGCGCCGGCGCGGTCATCGCGGCCGGCGGGGCCGTGCGCGTGGTGGCAGCCTCGGGCTGCTCGACGGGCTGCGCCATCGTGCTGGCCGCGGCCAGCAGCGCGGCGAGGCAGAGGATTTTCAAGGGGGGCATGCGGCCATCTTAGGCAGCCGGCCCGCGCCGTGTCAGAAGTAGCCCAGGTCGCGCTGGCTGTAGTTGCCGATCTGCGGCAGCACCAGCGGCAGGTCGGTGGCGGACACGCCCATCCAGGTCGCCAGCGTCGCGGCGAGCTGGTCCACCGACGTGGTGGGCAGCAGCCGGCCCTGGCCGACGTCATCGGGCCCGTTGACGCTGACCGACGGCAGCGTGCCGTAGAAACGCCCGCCCTTGACGGCGCCGCCCATGACGAAGTGGTGGCTGCCCCAGCCGTGGTCGCTGCCGTCGCCGTTGCTGGTCAGCGTGCGGCCGAAGTCGCTGGCGGTAAAGGTGGTGACCTTGTCGGCCACGCCCAGCTCGGCGGTGGCGGCGTAGAAGCTGGCCATCGCGTCGCTGATCTGCGTCAGCAGCCCCGGGTGCTGGGCGACGAGCAGGTCGTGCAGGTCGAAGCCGCCGATGGACACGAAGTACACCTGCCGCGTCGCGCCCAGCGCCTGGCGCGCGGCGATGAGCTTGGCCACCATCTGCAGCTGCGTGGACAGGCTGCTCGTGTCGAAGGCCGTCGTGAACGCCGGCGCGCCGGCCAGCGCGGTGGACAACGTGGCCTGTGCGTCCACCGAGCGCTTGACGACGCGGTTGAGCTCGGCCTCCATCCAGTGCGTGCGGTCCGCCGTGATCAGCGCGCGCAGCGCCGTGGAGCAGGCGGCCGAGCCGAACAGCGACTTCGTGACGCCGTTGATGGGCACCGCGCCCGACGTGGAGACCTGGTACTGCACGGCCTGCCGGCCGGCCATGAAGACGGCGTTGCCCGACACGTTCATGCAGGTGAACGTGGACGTGCCGTTGCCGCCCATGAACAGGTCGCCCAGCCGCCCGCCCCAGCCGGACGTGGCGCCCTCGGGGGAGCTGGCCTGCCAGACGGACTGCTGGTCGTTGTGCGAGAACAGCTTGGGCGGCAGCGGCACGCTCTTGGCCTTGTATTGCGCCAGCGTGGTGGGCTGCACCAGCGTGCCGACGTTGAGCTGCACGGCCAGCTTGCCGGCATCCCACAGGCCCTTGAGCTTGCCCAGCTGCGGCGCCAGCGCCATCTGGCGGCCGCCCACGGCGGGCAGCGCGGTGGCGGCCAGGCTGTCGCGCGGCGTGGCCAGCGTCTGGCGGATGGCCGCGTAGGCGTCGTAGCTGGGCTGGTCGTAGGGCACCAGCGTGTTGCCGTAGTCGTTGCCGCCGTACAGGAACAGGCACACCAGCGCCTTGTAGTCGCCCGGCACGGTGGCCGCGGCGGCCTCGCCGATGCCGGCCAGCGACAGCGCCCACGGCGCGGCGGTGCCGGCAATGCCGACGGCGGAGGCGCGGCGCAGGAACTCGCGGCGCTGCAGTTCGGGGAGACGGTTGAGTTTCATTTCTGCACCAGGTACTCGGGGCAGGCCATCAGCATCAGGATGGCTGCGTACACGCGGTTGAGCTTGCCGGCATCGGTGGTGGCGGCGATGGTGGCGATGGCTGTCGCGACGGCCGACTCCGTGGCCGCGGAGATGCCGCCGCCGCCCAGCCGCAGCGCCAGGCTCGCGACCAGCGCGGGCGGGTCGGTGGCCAGCGCCACCTCGGCGGTGTAGCTGGCCTTGACCTCGCCGATGCCGCTGGCGATGGCGGTCTGCAGGAAGTTGAGATAACCCGCGGCCGTGCTCTCGTTGCAGAGCTGAAACTCGGGCGCCGTGACGCCGTTGCTGCCCAGCGTGGAGCCCGGCGGCACGTAGCCGGGGCGGAAGAAGTTGAACACCGAGCCGCTGCGCAGTGGGCTCTGGCCCAGCCGCGTGGCGGGGTTGCTGGTATCGCCGATGTTCCACAGGCCGGTGGGCGACGTGGCGCCGAAGCTGCGCGCCCACTGCAGCAGCCGCAGCACCGGCTCGCGCAGCTTGCCGCCGGCGTTGCCGGTGGGCACGCTGCGGGCCTCGGTGTCGAGCAGGATGGCCCGCACGACAGCCTTCAGGTCGCCGCGTACGCCGGCGCCGTTGTTGGCCCACACCGCCGCCACGCGCGCCACGTAGGCCGCGCTGGGGTGCGAGGCCACCAGCCGCTGGATGAGCTGGCGGCCGATGAACGGGCCCACGTTGGCGTGGTTGGCCAGCGTGTCCATGGCGGTCTTCATGGCCGCGGGGCCGTCGGCGGTGGACGGGATGTCCACGCCCAGCACCTTCTTGGCGCCCGTCGCGAAGCGCGACGCGATGTTGACGAGCGGCTTCCTCACGTAGGCCGGGTCGGTGGCGCTGGCGCCGTCGAAGTCCCAGCCGGTGAAGACGCGCGCCAGCTCGGTGATCTGCGCCTGCGAATAGGTCTCCTGCGGCTTGCCATCGTTGCCGGGCTTGGCGGTGCCGTCGGCGTTGAGCTGCACCAGGCCGATGCTGAACAGCTGCATCACCTCGCGGGCGTAGTTCTCGTCGGGCACGCGGCCGGTGCGGGTGTCTTCCTTCTGGTTGCCGCGCAGGTTCAGGTACACGCCCATCGCCGGCGACAGCGTCACCGCTTCCAGCAGCGTGCGGTAGTTGCCGAACGCATGCTGCTCCAGCAGGTCCACGTAGGCGGCGCCCATCATGCCGCGCCACTGCACCGGCAGGCCGTTCATGGAGACGACGAAGATCTCCGACAGCGCCAGCACCACGCGCTGGCGCAGCGTGTCCGGGGCCGACATCAGCTTGCGCCACAACGTGTTGTCCAGCCCGGCGAAGCTGTTGCGGTTGGCCTCCACCGCGTAGCCCTTCTCCACCATCCAGTCGACGTGCCCCGCGCTCACCGGCATGGCGAACTGCGCGTCCAGCCACGCGGCATAGCCGTTGGCCTTCACGGTGGCGATGTCGGCGCTGGTGGCGGCAAAGCCGGCCTGCGCGAGGAAGCGGGCCGCCTCGGCGTCAGTGGGCTGCGGCGGGGGCGGCGGCGCGGCGGTCGCGCCGGTGGCCGGGGTGGCGGGGCTGCCGTCACTGCCACTGCCGCCTCCACCACCACAGGCGCTCAGCAACGCGGCCGCGGCCAGGGCGGCCGCGGGGGTCAGCGATGTCGGCAGGTCGCCGGGGATGGGCGGCTCGGTGAGCGGGGCGGCAAGCAGGTCAGGCATGGCGGGCGCAAAAGAAGACGGCGCGCATGATCGCCAACGCCGCCCCCTTCCACGCGCCTGTCACACACCGCTTGTGACAAACGTCGTGAGTCTTACCGCCGGAAACACATCACACAATTCAAATCAGGGGTACGCCCGTCTTGCTTTGCGCGAACTCGCGTGTCACGCCTTCGGCCAGCTCGACGAGCTTGAGCCCGTCGGGCACGACGTCGAACACGCCCAGGTCCGTGATGATGCGGTCCACCACGCCCACGCCGGTCAGCGGCAGCGTGCAGCTCGGCAGGATCTTCAGGTCCTCGGTGCCGTCCTTCTTGCGCGCCACATGCTCCATCAGCACGATGACGCGCTTCACGCCCGCCACCAGGTCCATGGCGCCGCCCATGCCCTTGACCATCTTGCCGGGG
>JAYSCT010000036.1:33938-35742 GCA_041914785.1 Roseateles sp. | reverse complement strand
CATGCTGGGCGACGACTTCTCGATGCTCGACGTGGCCATCGCCCCGCTGCTGTGGCGCCTGGACTACTACGGCATCGACATGTCCAAGAACGCGCTGCCGCTGCTGAAGTACGCCGAGCGCATCTTCAGCCGCCCGGCGTACATCGAGGCGCTGACGCCCTCGGAAAAGGTGATGCGCCGCTGATGGACCAGACCCCCGCTACCGGCGCGGGCAACGGCACGTCCACCCGGCCGTACCTGATCCGCGCGCTGCACGACTGGTGCACGGACAACGGCTTCACGCCCTACATCGCGGTCCATGTCGACCGCTCGGTGCAGGTGCCGATGGAGTACGTGTCCAACGACGAGATCGTGCTGAACATCGGCTTCGACGCGACCAGCGGGCTGGACCTCGGCAACGAGTTCATCCAGTTCAAGGCGCGTTTCGGCGGCGTGGCGCGGGAGATCCTCGTCCCGGTGGGCCACGTCGTGGCGATCTACGCCCGCGAGAACGGGCAGGGCATGGCCTTCCCGGCGCCCGAGGCCCCGGCCGACGGTGTGCCGCCGGCGGCCGCCGCCCCGGCGCCGGCCGAGCCGCGCCGCAGCGGCCTGCGCCTGGCGAGCGAAGCCGGCGACGACGCGGGTGACGACGCTCCGCCGCCGCCCGACACGCCCGGTGGCGCGCCTCGCCCCGCGCTGAAGCGCATCAAGTAGGCCAGCCGCGCGTCGAGCGCGTGCGGCGGCGGTCTAGAATGCACTTCCTGTTTGCGCCGGCTTAGCTCAGTTGGTAGAGCAACCGCCTTGTAAGCGGTAGGTCATCAGTTCGAATCCGATAGCCGGCACCAATGTTTGTGGGCCTCAGAAGGAAAGCATTTGCTGACTTTCTGGGGCCCATGCCTTATCTGGATACCCTTGCGGCTGCCAAAACCGCTGGGCCATTGAGCGCACCTGCGTTGAATGCGGTGCGGCGTCTCGGGAAATTGTTTGACGGGATGGAGCGCGGATAAAAAAGCCAGTGTTCCATTGGCGTCGCCGCGAAGACGCCAACAAAGCAAAGCCGCAGAGACGATCCTGCGGTGGGATCGCAATGTGGCCGGTGCTGGGGTGCGTTGCGGGTTTCGTCGTCTTCAAGGGTGTTGACGCTCTCGGCAACCTTCGAAAGCTGCCCTCTGCGACCGGCCAGGCTATCCACCAGTTTCAGAGTTGGTACGACGACCGCCATCCCCACTCGGTGGTGACGGGCAAGAGGTGCAGGCCGAAGGCATGCCGCTGCCCCGGCGCGAGGAACAGCACCATTCCCGCCAGCAAGGCCAGCCGCATCGGGTGGTGGGCACCGGTGTCGTGTTCATCGTGTCCGTCCTCAGGCGGGTTGCTCGTCCTCCCAGTGGGCCGTCGGCCGGCGCGTCGCGCCATTGAATCCTGCGCGTCGCTGGCCGTGCGGACTTCAGGTGGCGGCTGCGGGATCACCGTGCTGGCGCGCCGCTTGGCCTGCCTCGCGTCCGACGTGCCGCCACACCGGTTGACTCTGCGCCGACGGCAGCCTGGCAGGAGCGCACAGCCGGCTCGTCGCTCAACACCGGCTGGCATCGGCAGTCGTGCCGAGACCCAGCAACCCGGCATCCAGCGATGCCTGCAACGGCATCTGTACCGCTTGCTTGAGCGCATCGCCCGTGGACAGCCCCAGGTTCTGCACCAGGACCCAACGGTTGCGGCCGGTGCGCTTGCCCTCGTAGAGCGCCAGGTCGGCGAGAGCCACGAGTTCGGGCCACAGTTGCGCGTCGCTGCCGGCCAGGAAGGGCAGGCAAAGCGCGCCGATGGTGCAAGT
>JAYSCT010000036.1:0-33927 GCA_041914785.1 Roseateles sp. | reverse complement strand
ACCGGGAGTGATTCGCCGGTGCTGAGCGCAAATGGGCTGCCGTTGATCGCCTGCAGGATGCGCGTGGCGACCTGCGCGGCGTGTGCCGGGACGTCGAGTCGCGCGACGAGCAGGAACTCCTCCCCACCCCAGCGCACCAGCAGGTCGGTGTCACGCGTCACTGCCTGGATGCGACGTGCCAGCTCGACGAGCACCTCGTCACCGATGCCATGGCCGAAGCGGTCGTTGACGGACTTGAAGTGGTCGACGTCGAACAGGTAGACACCGAGCGCAGCGTCGGCATTGCGGCGCCGCGCTCGCTCCAGGTGGGCCAGCTCGCGGCCGATGTGCTGCTCAAGGTAGCGCCGATTGCCCAACTGGGTCAGGGTGTCGATGAGGCTGAGGCGCTCGAACTGTTCGGCGAGTCTCTTCTTGGCTCGCCAGCTCAGCGCCACCAGCAACACCACCGAAAGCAGCAGCAGCGACAGCGCGATGAAGTAGTTCTGCCGCTGCGCGTTGGTCGCGTCGCGCTCGCGCTGCAGCGCTGCCTGCTGCTCAAGCACGGTGCTCTTGAGATCCGATTCGCGCTGCAGGCGGCGCAGTTCGGCGTTGGAGGCTGCCGTCGATCCGCGTCGACGCAGTTGCGGCTCCAGCTTCTCGATGAACAAGGTCTTGAGGCCCCTCAGACCGGCCATCGCAATCGCCTGCTCGTCGATCTGCGACAACCGCTTGTAGATGTCCAGTTGCACTTCGGTCGCGGTGTCGCGCTGCAGATTCAGGCAGGCATTCAACCCCTGCGCCGGATGCCAGTGGCGGGCCGCCAACTGCCGATAGCAACTCAGGTACTGCTGCACCGCCGGCCCGCCATTGCCTGGCGGCCCCCGTTCCGCGCGCGTCAGGTAGGTCCGTGCTCGCTCGTACTGGTGCAGCTCGGCCGCCGACAGCGCCGCGAAGGCCAGCGCGTCCTGGATGTACGGATTCGGCTCCTCCAGCACACGGTCAAAGTGCGTCAGTGCGCTCGTGTAGTCGCCAAGGTGGAGCGCGTAGGCAACACCGCGGTTGAACTCGGACAGCTGGATGTTTTCACGCAGCACTGCTTTGTCGATGCCGGAGGAAGCGTCCTCGACCGCCCGCTCCAGCCGCTCACGGGCACTGGCCAGCAATGCGACGCCCTTTCGGACATATCCATCGTCTCCATTGACGATGTAGCTGGTCGCTGTGTCCATCATCAGTTCGGTCAGCAGCGCCACATCGTCCGGCGGTGCCACGGCCAGGGCCGCCTCCAGGTTCTCGAAGGCACCGCCAATGTCTCCGAATTGCGATTGCAGCCAACCGATCTCCTTCAGCAACAGGGCGGCTGCGCCGCGGTCGCCGCGGCTGCGAGCCTCGCCGACCAGTTCCCGCAGCTGGGACAGTTGCTCTTCGGGCTGGGAAGTCGTTGCCAGCACGCAGCGCGCACGGAATATCGTGTCGTCGCGCAACGGCGGGTTGTGTCGGCATACCGCTGCGGCTTCGCTGAGGCGATGCGCGTCGTAGTACTCGCCGAAGAGCAGGCGCTGGCTCCGATAGCGCTCCGCAGGGTCGAGCGACGCGGCCAGCCGCTTCTGCAGCCACAGCAGCCGCGAGTCCAGCGACGGATCCTCTGCGTACGCAGGTGGCAGTGGCGGCAGCGCGCGCACTTGGTCGAGGCTCAGCGCCGGCTGGGCGTGCGCCAGGTTGGCCCACACCATGCTGGCGACGCCAACCCCGAGCCGCACGGTCGCACCGTGGACGACGCTCCCTGCAAGTCGTACGAACAGGTCAAGCAACACGGCGGGCGATCCAGTGGTCAGAGGGCAAGGGGCGACGCAGCATCTAGGGTCGATTGTGAGTCGCCGGCCTGTTGCAAGCGCCGCACCACCTCCGACAGCGACCTGGGATCGAGGGGGGGGCGAATTCTTGGTTTACCTGGGCGGTGGCTCACGTATTGCAACACTCCTTCCGGATGAGCAGGCGACGTGTGTTGCGTCGACCGGTTGAATCCGCCGAGCTTGCGCGAGGCAGGCGGTAGGTTGTCAGTTCGAATCCGATAGCCGGCATCAACGAAAACCCACGGCCTCGCGATCGTGGCTTTACTATTTCTGCGCCAGCTTAACGCGGATGCGCCCGGGCAGGCCGGCCTGGGCCAGCAAGGCCTCCAGGCGTGGCAGCAGGTGGCGCAGCTTGGCGGCCACGGCGGCGTTGGCGACCAGCAGGCTCCAGCCGTCCTCGTCCAGCGGGCCGGGCTGGATGCTGGCCATCAGCGTGCCGGGCAGCGCGGGCGCGATGACGCGCAGCCGGCGCTGCGACGCCTCCAGCCGCTCGCTCAGGCGTGCCAGACCCTCGTGGGTACGCAGCGCGTCGGCCACCGGCGTGGGCGACGGGACGCTGCTGCGCACGCGCGTGGGGCTGAGATAGCGGGGCAGGGCCATGGCGGCAGTGTAGTCAGCGGGCGGGCTGGCACGGGCCCGCTGCTAAACTGCGCCGCTTTGCGCGGCCAGGCCAAGCTGCCTTGCATTGCACCGGCCCGCCCCCAGATTAGCGCGTCAACCGGCCACCGCCGGCCCGTGCCCCAGCCCTGTTTCGTCACCCTGCAGCATGTTGCCCAAGCTTCTCACCTCGATTTTCGGCAGCCGCAACGAGCGCCTGCTCAAAGGCTACCGCCGCACCGTGCAGCAGATCAATGCGCTGGAGCCCAAGTTCGAGGCGCTGACCGATGACGAGCTGCGCGGCAAGACGGCCGAGTTCAAGCAGCGCATCGCCGCCGGCGAGACGGTGGATGACCTGCTGCCCGAGGCCTTTGCCGTCTGCCGCGAGGGCGGCAAGCGCGCGCTGAAGATGCGCCACTTCGACGTGCAGCTGATCGGCGGCATGGTGCTCAACGCCGGCAAGGTCGCCGAGATGCGCACCGGCGAAGGCAAGACGCTGATGGCGACGCTGCCCGTCTACCTGAACGCGCTGACCGGCAAGGGCGTCCACGTCGTCACGGTGAACGACTACCTCGCGCGCCGCGACGCCGAGTGGATGGGCAAGCTGTACAACTTCCTGGGCCTCACGGTCGGCATCAACCTGCCGCACATGCCGCGCGAGCAGAAGCAGGCCGCGTATGCCGCCGACGTCACCTACGGCACCAACAACGAGTACGGCTTCGACTACCTGCGCGACAACATGGTCTACGAGACGGCCGACCGCGTGCAGCGGGGCCTGGCCTACGCCATCGTCGACGAGGTGGACTCCATCCTCATCGACGAGGCGCGCACGCCGCTGATCATCTCGGGCCAGGCCGATGACCACACCGACGTCTACCTGAAGATCAACAGCGTCGTCCCCGGCCTGAAGAAGCAGATCGGCGAACTGGACCCGCGCACCGGCGAGGGCGTCATCGAGCCGGGCGACTTCACGGTGGACGAGAAGTCGCACCAGATCCACCTGACGGAAGAGGGCCACGAGAACGCCGAGCGCCTGCTGGCCCAGGCCGGTCTGATCGCGGAAGGCGCGAGCCTGTACGACGCGGCCAACATCACGCTGATGCATCACCTGAATGCAGCGCTGCGGGCCCACCACGTCTACCACCGTGACCAGAGCTACGTCGTGCAGAACGGCGAGGTCATCATCGTCGACGAGTTCACCGGCCGGCTGATGAGCGGCCGGCGCTGGAGCGACGGCCTGCACCAGGCCGTCGAGGCCAAGGAAGGCGTGCAGATCCAGAGCGAGAACCAGACGCTCGCCTCGATCACCTTCCAGAACTACTTCCGCATGTACGGCAAGCTGGCCGGCATGACGGGCACGGCCGACACCGAGGCCTACGAGTTCCAGGAGATCTACGGCCTGGAGACCGTCGTCATCCCGCCGAACCGCCCGACCATCCGCAAGGACGAGCTGGACCTGGTCTACAAGACCGCCCAGGAGAAGTACAACGCCGTCATCGCCGACATCCGTGACTGCCACGAGCGCGGCCAGCCGGTGCTGGTGGGCACGACGTCCATCGAGAACTCCGAGCTGATCTCCCAGCTGCTGACGAAGGCGAAGCTGCCGCACCAGGTGCTGAACGCCAAGCAGCACGCCAAGGAAGCCGAGATCGTCGCCCAGGCCGGCCGCCCGGGCGTGATCACCATCGCCACCAACATGGCGGGCCGCGGCACGGACATCGTGCTGGGCGGCAACGTCGAGAAGCAGGTCGAGTTCCTGGAGGCCGACGAGTCGGTGCCCGCCGAGGAGAAGGCGGCCCGCATCCAGAAGCTCAAGGACGAGTGGGCCGCGCTGCACGCCAAGGTCAAGGCCGAGGGCGGCCTGCGCATCATCGCCACCGAGCGCCACGAGAGCCGCCGCATCGACAACCAGCTGCGCGGTCGCGCCGGCCGCCAGGGCGACCCGGGCTCCTCGCGCTTTTACCTGTCGCTGGATGACCAGCTGATGCGCATCTTCGCCGGCGAGCGCGTGCGCGCCATCATGGACCGGCTGAAGATGCCCGAGGGCGAGGCCATCGAGGCCGGCATCGTCACGCGCTCCATCGAAGGCGCGCAGCGCAAGGTCGAGGCGCGCAACTTCGACATCCGCAAACAGCTGCTGGAGTACGACGACGTGTCGAACGACCAGCGCAAGGTCATCTACCAGCAGCGCAACGACATCCTCGAGGCCGAGAAGCTCACGGCCCAGATCGGCAATCTGCGCGCCAGTTCGCTGGAAGACGTGGTGCGCACCTTCGTGCCGGCCGAGAGCCTGGAAGAGCAATGGGACCTGCCGGCCCTGGAGCGCGTGCTCAAGGACGAATGGCAGCTGGACGTGCCCCTGGTCGCCGAGGTCGCCAAGCGCGACGCCGTGACGGACGAGGACATTGTCGAGATGGTCACCAAGGCCGGCGACGCCGTGTTCGAGTCCAAGCTGGCTCTCGTCGGCGAGGAGCAGTTCACGCCCTTCATGCGCATGGTCCTGCTGCAGTCCATCGACCAGCACTGGCGCGAGCACCTGGCCTCGCTGGACTACCTGCGCCAGGGCATCCACCTGCGCGGCTACGCCCAGAAGAACCCCAAGCAGGAATACAAGCGCGAGGCCTTCGAGCTGTTCTCGCAGCTGCTGGACGTCGTGAAGATGGAAGTCACGCGCATCCTGCTGAACGTGCGCATCCAGAGCCAGGAAGAGGCCGACCGCGCCGCCGAGGCCATCGAGCGCCGCGCCGAGGCCGTCTCCAACGTCACCTACCAGCATCCCAACGAGGACGGCTCCATCAGCCAGGACGTCGACCCCGAGACGCTGCTGGAGCAGTTCGGCCACGTCGGCCGCAACGATCCCTGCCCGTGCGGCAGCGGCAAGAAGTTCAAGAGTTGCCACGGCAAGCTGGCCTGACCCCACCCGAGGCTTGGCGACCGACGGGCCGGCATTGCCGGCCCGTTTTTCATGAGGCCGGCGGCGCGCCGAACCCCACCCATCTCGGGGGGAAGCGTGTGGTTCGGCACGAACCACCCACCCTAGGCACGCGCATGAGGGGTGCCCCGGAGTGACGCATCCCCCTAGAGTGAAGCCCAGTCCCGGCCAGTATCTCGGGTAGACCCTGATGGAAAGCTAGAAAGCTTAGGATGAAAACGTCTCTCACAGCCTCTCTCGCCCTTGCCGCGGCACTGTCTGCCGGCGCTTCGCAGGCCGTCACGCCCATCGTCGTCAACACGACGGGCACGCTCGGCGGCACGCTGTCGGCCGGCAGCTCGCACACCATCACCGGCGCCGGCAGCTTCGAGGACGTCTATACGCTGGACGGCTACAGCGGCTGGAGTTCGGTCAACGGCTCGCTCAGCACGCAGATCCTCAACTCCGGCAGCGCCGACATCGACATCTCCAGCGTCACGCTGAACGGTGTCAACTTCCTGCAGACCCTGTCCTTCTTCCGGGGCAACGCGGATGGGCGCGAGACCTACTCGCTGCCCGCCACCGATTTCCACGGCCCGCTGACGCTGGTGGTCAAGGGCAACCTGCTGGCCGGCAACAACGGCAGCGAGGTCGGCACCTACAGCTTCAGCTTCCGCATGACACCCACGGTGGCGCCCGTTCCGGAGCCCGCGAGCTACGCCCTCTTCGCCGCCGGCCTGCTGGCGGTCGGCTACGTGGCCCGCCGCCGCGCCGCCTGAAGTTCCTACAAAAACGCTTTCGCATCATGTCGATCAAGACCTTCATCACCGCGGCCTTTCTGGCTGCCGCCGTCCACGGCGCCCAGGCCGCACCGCATCTGCTGGCACTCGAATCCCAGGGCGGCGGCTTCTCGGCGGGCCTCAGCACGCAAGCCGGCTCCACGGTCGTCACCCGCACCCAGGCCGGCGCCTTCCGCGACGAGTTCCTGATCAAGTTCGACGGCTTTGCCCAGATCGACGCCTGGCTGGACACGAGCGCGGAAATGTCCAAGTGGTCCAACCAGGGCATCAGCTTCACGCGCGCTGGTTTCGTGGGCATCGATGGTTCCGAACTCCTCTTCGACATCGACAACGTCGCGGGCACCCGATTCACCTTCGGCTACAGCCTCGACCCGGTTTACGCCCACGGCGACTTCCTGTTCTTCGTCGAAGGCGTGGCTGGCCGACCCCAAGAGCATCAGACGCCGCAGCAGGCGGCCCGCAACAGCTACAGCTACAGCGGCGGCATCAACCTGGCGCCCGCGGCCGGTGAACTGCCCGAACCCGCGAGCCTCGCGCTGGCTGGTGTGGCCATGGTGGGCGCACTGCTCACCACGCGCCGTCGCAAGCCACAGGCCTGATCGACCCGCGCTTCCCTGCAAAGGCTCCTTCGGGAGCCTTTGTCGCTTTCTAGAATGCGCGCGCCCCTTTCGACTTCCTCCAGAGCGCGCTATGCCCGTCAATCTCTCCGCCCCCGATCCCGCCTCCCTCCTGCCCGTGCCGGGCGTGCGCCTCGGCGTGACGATGGCCGGCGTGCGCAAGGCCAACCGGCGCGACCTGACCGTCATCGCGCTGGACGAGGGCGCGGCCGTGGCCGGCGTGTTCACGACCAACCGCTTCTGCGCCGCGCCGGTGCAGGTCTGCCGCGAGCACCTGACCGCCGGCAGCGCCATCCGCGCGCTGGTCATCAACACCGGCAATGCCAACGCCGGCACCGGCGCTGACGGCCTGGCCCGTGCGCGCCAGACCTGCGAGGCGCTGGCCGGCCTGATCGGCTGCCAGCCGCAGCAGGTGCTGCCGTTCTCTACCGGCGTCATCATGGAGACGCTGCCCGTCGACCGCATCGCCGCCGGCCTGCCCGGTGCGCTGGCCGCGCTGCAGGCGGCCAACTGGGGCGAGGCCGCCGCCGGCATCATGACGACGGACACGCTGCCCAAGGCCGCGTCGCGCCGCATCACGCTCGGCGGCGTGCCGGTCACGCTGACGGGCATCTCCAAGGGCGCCGGCATGATCCGCCCCAACATGGCGACGATGCTGGGCTTTGTCGCGACCGACGCCAACATCGCGCCGGCGCTGCTGCAGCCGCTCGTGAAGGATGCGGCCGACGCGTCCTTCAACCGCATCACCATCGACGGCGACACGTCCACCAACGACTGCTTCCTGCTGATCGCCAGCCGCCAGGCGAAGCACGCCGAGATCACGTCGCTGGACAGTGCCGACGCGAAGACGCTGCGCGAGGCGCTCATCGCGCTGAGCCAGGAACTGGCCCAGGCCATCGTGCGCGACGGCGAAGGCGCGACCAAGTTCATCGCCATCACCATCGAAGGCGGCCGTGACGAGGCCGAGTGCAGGCTGGCGGCCTACGCCATCGCCCACTCGCCGCTGGTCAAGACGGCGTTCTTCGCCAGCGACCCGAACCTGGGCCGCATCCTGGCGGCCGTCGGCTACGCCGGCATCGCGGACCTGGACCAGGGCCTCATCGACCTGCACCTGGAAGACGTGCACGTCGTCACTCGCGGCGGCCGCCGGCCGGAGTACCGCGAGGAAGACGGCCAGCGCGTCATGAAGCAGAGCGAGATCACGATCCGCGTGGGCCTGAACCGCGGCACGGCCAGCGCCACCGTCTGGACCTGTGACCTCAGTCACGACTACGTGACGATCAACGCCGACTACCGGAGCTGACCTTCGACACGGAGGCCGGCGCCGGGTGAAACCCGGAGTGACCATCGGCCGGGGCGGGCGGCGCGGAGACAATCCGCGCCTTCTAGACCCCCAGGACTTCGCACGATGAAGCTCGCCCTGACCGCCGTCACCCTCGCGGCCACGCTCGCCACCTCGGCCCATGCCCAGTCGCTGACCTACCCCGTCACGCGCAAGGTCGACCAGATCGACGGCTACCACGACACCGCCGTCGCCGACCCCTACCGCTGGCTGGAAGACGACAACAGCGCCGAGACCAAGGCCTGGGTCATCGAGCAGAACAAGGTCACGGACAAGTTCCTCGAAGCGATGCCGCAGCGCCTGCCGGCGCGCCGCATCTACACCGAGCTCTACAACTTCGAGCGCTTCGGCATCCCGTTCCGCGAGGGCGGCCGCTACTTCTGGAGCCGCAACGACGGCCTGCAGCAGCAGAACGTCATCTACACGGCCAAGACGCTGAAGGACGCACCCACCGTGGCGCTGGACCCCAACCTGCTGTCCAAGGACGGCACGGTGGCGCTGTCCGGCCTGGTGCCGTCGCGCGACGGCAAGCTGATCGCCTCCGGCATCGCCGGCGCCGGCTCCGACTGGCAGACCTGGAAGGTGCGCGACCTCGCCACCGGCCAGGACCTCGAAGACAAGATCGAATGGGTCAAGTTCAGCAGCGCCGCCTGGACGGCCGACGGCCGTGGCTTCTTCTACTCGCGCTACGACGCGCCCAAGGACGGCGAGAAGCTCAAGGGCGCCAACTACTTCCAGAAGCTGTACTACCACCGCCTGGGCACGCCGCAGAGCGAGGACGTGCTCGTCACCGAGAACCGTGACGACAAGGAATGGGGCTTCGGCGCCGAGGTGTCCGACGACGGCCAGCTGCTGCTGATCAACGTCTGGAAGAGCGCCGGCAGCAAGAACGGCCTGCTGGTGCTGCCGCTCCCCAAGGGCAGCTTCGCCGGCGGCAAGCCGCAGCCCGTCACGCTGGACTTCGACGCGCTCTACAGCCCCGTTGCCGTGCACGGCAGCAAGCTGGTCGTGAAGACCGACAAGGGCGCGCCGCGCGGCAAGCTCATCGTCATCGACCTGAAGAACCCCGCGCCCGCCGGCTGGAAGACGCTGGTGGAGCAGGGGCCCGACGCGATGACCAGCGCGTCCGCCGTGGGCGGCCGCTACCTGCTGAGCTACCTGCATGACGCCGCCACGCTGGTGCGCGTGCACGGTGCCGACGGCAAGCCGCTCAGCGAGGTCAAGCTGCCCGGCGTGGGCACGGCCGGCGGCTTCGGCGGCCGCTGGAGCGACGCCGAGACCTTCTTCAGCTACACCAGTCTGACGACGCCGGCCGAGATCCATCGCTACGACGTCAAGACCGGCAGGACCTCCCTGTTCAAGAAGCCCAAGACCGCCTTCAACGCCGACGAGTTCGAGACCCGCCGCGAGTTCGTCACCAGCAAGGACGGCACGCGCTTCCCGATCTTCATCGCCGCGAAGAAGGGCCTGAAGCTGGACGGCACCAACCCGACGCTGCTGTACGGCTACGGCGGCTTCAACATCTCCATCACGCCGAGCTACGGCGTCACGTCGGCCAGCTGGCTGAAGATGGGCGGCGTCTACGTCATCGCGTCCATCCGCGGCGGCGGCGAGTACGGCTCGGCCTGGCACGAGGCGGGCACGCAGCTGAAGAAGCAGAACGTCTTCGACGACTTCATCGCCGCCGGCGAATGGCTGGTCAAGAACAAGGTGGCCAGCCCCGCCACGCTGGCCATCAACGGCGGCTCCAACGGCGGCCTGCTGGTGGGCGCGGTGACCAACCAGCGCCCCGACCTGTTCGCCGCGGCCGTGCCGCAGGTGGGCGTGATGGACATGCTGCGCTACCAGAACTTCACCATCGGCTGGGCCTGGGCCACCGACTACGGCACCAGCGACAAGCCGGACATGTTCAAGGCGTTGTATGCCTACTCGCCGCTGCACAACATCAAGAACGGCGCGACCTACCCCGCCGTCATGGTGACCACGGGCGACCACGACGACCGCGTCGTGCCGGCTCACAGCTTCAAGTACACCGCCGCGCTGCAGGCCGCTGACACCGGCCCGGCGCCGAAGCTGATCCGCATCGAGGTCAACGCCGGCCACGGCGCGGGCAAGCCGACCTCCAAGATCATCGAGGAGCGCAGCGACATCCTGGCGTTCATCGCGAACACCATGAAACTCGAAGTCAAGTGAGC
Source organism: Roseateles sp. (assembly GCA_041914785.1). Taxonomy (GTDB): domain Bacteria; phylum Pseudomonadota; class Gammaproteobacteria; order Burkholderiales; family Burkholderiaceae_C; genus Pelomonas. Next base: position 23,636 of record JAYSCT010000036.1, on the reverse strand, counting down.
ACGGAGGTCGCGATCCGCGACCTGGGCGTCGACGATGTCGACGCCCTCGTGGCGCTGTACCAGCACCTGAACGCCGGCGACGCGCCGCCTTCGCCAGAGGCCGTGCGCCGTGTGTTCGGGCATCCGGGCCTGCGCCACTTCGGGCGGTTCGACGGGGCGCAGCTCATTGCGAGCTGCAACCTCGCCGTCATCCCCAACCTGACGCGCGGCGGCCGCGCCTACGGCGTCATCGAGAACGTCGTGACCCACGCCGACCACCGCGGCCAGGGCCACGGCCAGGCCGTCATCCGGCATGCCATTGCGCAAGCCTGGGCGATGGATGCGTACAAGGTGGTGCTGACCACCAGCCGCAAGGACCCCGCCGTGTGGGCCTTCTACGAGCGCTGCGGCTTCGACAGCAGCGACAAGCGCGCCTTCGTCATCCGCCGCCCGGCAGGCTGATCACCACGTCATCTCCCCCTTGTTGACCTTCGCGCCGATGTCCAGCGCGATGCCGAGGCCCGCGTCCGGTTAGGCCTGCTGCAGGGCGCCGATCAGCGCGGCGGCGTTGGCGGCCTAGAAGTTGACGGCCTTGGTCTTCAGCCCGCGCGCCACCAGCGTCGCGTTGATGAGCTGCGCCTGCTCGCGGCTGGGGAAGGGCCAGACCGTGGCGCGCCAGCCCTCGGGCGTCTGGATGACATCGGCCTGCAGCGCGTCGGGGTTGCTGTGCACGCCCTTCAAGCCCTCCTTCATCTTCTTCAGCAGCGCTTCGGCGTCGGCCTTGCTGCCCGGCGGGCCCACCAGCGCCACGGCCACCTTGGCGGGCGACTCGGCCAGGCGCGCCAGCCGCGGATCGACGGGTGTGGCGGGCTTCTCGGTCGCCCTGTCGGCGGCCTTGTCGGCCGCTTTGTCGGTAGTCTTGTCCAAAGGCTTCTCCGCGGTCTTCTCCGCAGGTCCGGCGGCCGGTTTTTCCGGCGGCTTGCCGGGAGCTTCGCCGGCGGGCGGCTGCGCCGTCTTGTCGGCGCGCAGCGGCGGCCGGGCGATGCCGTCGGCCCGCTCGACCAGGCGCGGCCGGATGTCGGCCTGCGAGGCGGCAATGTCGCCCGGCTCCGGCAGTGACGCGGCGGGCAGTGGCACTGCGGCGGGTGGCGTCACTGGCGAGTCAGGCGCCGAGGCGGGTGCGGAGGCGGCCTCTGCAGCGCTGGCCGCCGATGCCGGCTCATCTGGTTGGACCGGCGTGACCGCCGCGGCCGGTGCCGAGGCGGCTGCCGCCGGCGGGGCAGACACGGGCTCGGCCGCGTGGCGTGGCCACAGCGCCCAGGCCGCCGCGCCACCCAGCAGCGCGGCCACCGCAGCGGCGATTGCCACGCGCCGCGGGTCCCACAGGCGCCGGCCGATGATCTGCGACGGGATGCCGCGGCCGCACAGCACGCGTGTGCGCGCGCTGCCCACGTCGATGCCGGCGCTCATCAGGTACAGCTCGAACGGCCAGCCACCGTGGGCGCTGGCCAGCTTTTCGTCGATGACGATGACGCGCCAGGGCTGGGACTCGGGCGTCGCGGGCGGCTCGGCAAAACCGTGGGCCAGCGCGAAGCGCTCGATGCGGCCGGCGCCCAAGCCCGGCAGGAACTTCTCGCTGAAGGCCCGCCATTGCGTGCGCGGTTTGCGCCCCGGCAACAGGCCGGCCAACCGTGCCGGCAGCGCTTTGAGGCGCTGCAGCCACACGGCGCCGCGCGACACCGGCGGCGAGCCGTGCAGTTCGTCGAACGCGCTGACGGCGTCGGTCAGCACCGGCTCGGCAAAGCCGCCCGCCTGCGCCGTCGCGCGCACGAACGGCAGCGCGACGACGCCGACCGTGTGCACGTCGCCCACGCCGATGCGGCGGGCGAGCGGGTGGCGGTTGTGCCAGTCGACGATCTGTTCGGGCAGGCGCTCCATGACGGCTTGATGTTCGTTGAGTCGGGTGTCGAACGACCGCGCGAACAGCGACCCGAAGTCAGGCCAGTTGCTTCAGCAGCCAGGCGTTGATCGCCTCGATCTCCTCGGCGCACACCGAGTGCGGCATCGGGTAGTCGTGCCATTCGACGTCATGGCCCAGCGCGCGCAGCGCGTCGCGGCTGGCGGCGCCGCGGGCCGGCGGCACGATGGGGTCCTGCGTGCCGTGCGCCAGGAAGAGCGGCAGGTCCGCGTTGGCGGCATGGCGCTCGGCGGCGGTCGTCGCGGCCAGCGGCAGGTAGCCCGACATGCCCACGGCGCCGCCCAGCCGCTCGGGGTAGCGCAGCGCCGTCATCAGCGTCATCGCGCAGCCCTGCGAGAAGCCCATCAGCACGATGCGGTCGGCCGGCACGCCGCGGGCCCGCTCCGCGTCGATGAGGGCGCTGATCTGCGCACACGACTCGCGCAGCCCGCCCTCGTCTTCCTCGCGCACCAGGTCGGTGACGCGGATGTCGTACCAGGCGCGCATCACGTAGCCGCCGTTGATCGTCACCGGCCGTTGCGGCGCGTGCGGGAACACGTAGCGCACCGGGCCGATGGCCGCCAGGTCCAGCTCGCTGCAGATGGGCACGAAGTCGTAGCCGTCGGCGCCCAGGCCGTGCAGCACGATGATCGTCGTGCGCGGGTTGGGGGCGGTCTCGATGACGTGGGTCTCAAGCATGGGGGTTCCAGTCCTTTTTCAGCAATTCGAACAGCCTGTCGCCGTGCGCGTCCACGCCGTCGCCGAGGGGGCGCCAGCCGGCGCGGCGGTAGAAGGCCTCGGCCCGCGAGCCGGGCTGCGTGCCCAGGTCCAGCCGCTCATGGCCCTGCGCGAACAGCCAGCCCACCATGACGTCGTGCAGCTGCCTGCCGTAGCCCCGGCCGTGCAGCGCCGGGTCCACGAACAGGGCCCAGATGTGGCCGTCGCGCGCGTCGGCGATGGCGAAGCCGGCAATCCTCAGGTTCGGCGCGGGCTCGAGCTCGACGACCCAGCCGCGGCCCAGCTCCTCCAGGCAGGCATGCAGCTCGGCGTCGGAGATGCGGCCCGGCGTCAGTGTGTTCTCGGTGACGGCGTAGCGCACGCGCCAGAGTTCGGCGGTGTCGTCGCGGGTGGCTTGGCGCAGGCGTGACATGCCGTCATTGTCGCGACAGCCGGCGCCGGCGCGCCGGCTGATGATGGCGGCCATGGGAAGCCTCTACCTCGTTCGCCACGGCCAGGCCAGTTTCGGTGCGGCCGACTACGACCAGCTCAGCCCCCGCGGCCATGAGCAATGCCGGCTGCTGGGCGCCTACTGGCGGGCGCGCGGCCAGCGTTTCGACGCCGTGTTCACCGGCACGCTGCGCCGGCATGCGCAGTCGCTGGCGGGCATCGTCGAGGGCTTGGGCGACGACCTGCCGGCCGTCGCGCTGCCGGGCCTCAACGAGTACGACAGCGAGGCCATCGTGCGCGCCATCCACCCGGGGCCGCTGGGCAAGCCCACCGATGCCGAGTCGGTCAAGCAGCATTTCCGGCTGCTGCGCACGGGCCTGCTGGCCTGGATGCGCGGTGAGACGGCCCCCGCGGGCATGCCCACGCACGCCGACTTCGCCGCCGGCGTGGCCGACGCGCTGGCCCGCGTGCTGGCGCTGGGCGTTGGCCAACAGGTGCTCATCGTCTCCAGCGGCGGCCCCATCTCCACCGCCGTGGGCCAGGTGCTGGCCTGCCCGGCGGAGAGCGTCGTCGAGCTGAACCTGCGGCTGCGCAACGCGGCCGTCACCGAGTTCGCGTTCAACCCCAGGCGGCATCACCTCGTGACCTTCAACACGCTGCCGCACCTGGATAGCGCGGAGACGAGGGAACTGGCCACGCACGCCTGACGGCGCCGTTATATTCGCCCGCAAATCTGGGCAAAACGGTCGAAAGGCCGTGACGCAAAGCTTCCGGCCTACGGGTGACCACCTAAGGCAGCGGGGCCGCTGGGACGCTTCGTCCCAATGACTGTGTGATCAGCCCGCCGTGCCCCGTGCACCGCGGGCTTTTTTGTGTCGATGACGACGGAGGAATGATGGCGACTGGTGTGGCAACCCTGATGGCCGGCGTGGCCGGTGCGGCGCTGACGGTGCTGCTGGCCGGTTGTGGCAGCGACACGCCCAGCGACAGCCTGGCGTCGCAGACGGTGCGCAAGTACGCCGACCGCGACCTGCACGAGGGGCTGGTCATCGCCAGGTTCGAGCGCGAGAACGGCTGGGTCGATGAGACGTCAGCCAACCGATACAACGTCCGCTACAACTACCAGCTGCAACTGGCCAAGCCTTATGCCGAGGTGGTGCTGCTGAATGCCAAGCGCCTCAAGGGTGAGGAAGAACAGGCGGCGAAGACCTCGGGCAAGGGTGGCTTCTTCGACCTCGGCGCGCTGCAGAACGGCGTGGAGGCCATGGGGCAGGCGATGGCGGTCAACCAGTGGATAGGCAACCAGGGCGACGCGTTCGCGCCGCGCTATCGGAGGTTCCTCGCCGGCTGCACGCCCTGCGCGGCCTGGCTGTCCGACGAGCAGTTGCCCGAGAAGGAGCGCCGGGCGCGCTTCGCCACGTTCGCCTCGTCCTGGGGGTTCTTCGAGGAACTGGGCTTCAAGGACGACGCGGCCGTCGGCAGCGGGCTGCCGCGCCAGGCCTGGGCGGCTTTCATGAAGACCGAGAAGGGCTGGCAGGCGGTCCAGTGACGCTGACTCGCCTGCCGGCGACCGGGCCGCACGACCGAGGCGCTAGGCGGCGACGGGCGATCCCGGACAATTCAGTGATGCCGGCCCCGCTTTTCACTTCGCTCATCACCCCCCCTCCCGCCGCCACGGCGCCCGCGCACGAGCGCTTCCTGCACCTGGTGCGCCTGGCGCTGGCCGGGGGGCAGTTCGGCAAGCTGCTGCTGTCCGGGCCTGTGGCAGGGGACGGTGACGACGAGAACGTCGAGCGCCTGACCGTGCGGCTCGTCGAGCTGCGCGGCGAGCCGGCGCTGAGCTTCCTGTGGCGGCACCGCACAAAGGACATCACGAAGAACCACGCGCCCGAGGCCGGCCTCGCGGAGCTCGCCACGCTGCTGGGGGCGCGCTTTCGCAACGCGCACCTGCACACGGCGTCCGAAGAGGTGCAGTTCGCCGTCAGCCGCAAGGGCCGCGAGACACTGCGCGTGACACGCCTGGACGGCGCCGAGGACGCCCCCGCACCCGCCGCGCACGACAAGGCCAAGCAGCGCCCGCTGGAGATGTCCCACCCGGTGTGGCGCGCGCTCGGCCTGACCCACCTCGTCAAGGGCGAGCCGGCGCTGGTGCCGGCGATGGCGCGCAAGTGGAAGCAGATCAACCGCTTCGTCGAGATCCTGTCGTCGGCCGTCGACGAAGCCCAGCTGCAGGGCCCCGTGCGCGTGGCCGACTTCGGGTCCGGCAAGGGCTACCTGACCTTCGCCGTCCACGACTGGCTGCAGGCGCACGGCCTGCAGCCGCGCGTGACCGGCATCGAGCTGCGCGACGACATGGTGAGGCTGTGCAATGCCGTCATCGACGGCGAGCAGCTGAGCGGCATCCGCTTCGACCAGGGCGACGTGCGCACGCAGCCTGTGCAGCCGCTGGACGTGATGATCGCGCTGCATGCCTGCGACATCGCCACCGACCACGCGCTGCACGTGGGCCTGCAATCCGGCGCCAAAGTCATCATGAGCTCGCCGTGCTGCCACAAGGAGCTGCGGCCCCAGATGACGCTGCCCGCGGTGCTGCGGCCCATGCTGCAGCACGGCATCCACCTGGGCCAGGAGGCCGAGATGGTGACCGACAGCCTGCGCGCGCTGCTGCTGGAGAGCCAGGGCTACCGCACGCAGGTGTTCGAGTTCATCGCGCTGGAGCACACCAGCAAGAACAAGATGATCCTGGCCGTCAAGGCGCAGGGCGCGGCCGCCGAGGCGCTGGCCGCACGCCGGCCCGAGCTGCTGGCGCAGATCGCCGAGATCAAGCGCTTCTACGGCCTGCGCGAGCAGCGGCTGGAACAGCTGCTGGCGTGACCGGGCTGGCCGACGATGTTCCGGGCCGATCCAGCGCAAGAACCGTCGGGTGGGGTGCCTGTCGATCAGCTGCTCGTGCTGATCATCGATGAGGTCGAGCTGTCGCGTTCGGTGCTGGCCAGCATGCTGCGCGACCTGGGCGTGCGCCACCAGCACCTGCACCTGGCCCGCCGCCCGGAGGAGGCGCGCCGGCTGATCCGCAGCGCGTCGCAGCCCTACGACCTCATCGTCAGCGACATGACGTTCCGGCAGCAGGGGCCGCATGACATGACCGGCCAGGACCTGCTGGACGAGCTGCGCCAGGCCAAGGGCCTGCCCATGCAGACGGCCTTCATCATGGTGACCGGCGAGGCCCGCTACCAGCACGTGGCCGAGGCCTTGGAAGGGGCACTGGACGACTACCTGCTCAAGCCCATCACGGCGCGCCAGTTCGAGGAGCGGCTGCAGGTGGTGATGGCGCGCAAGCAGGCCTTCCGCGCGGTGTTCCAGGCTATCGAGGCGGGCGACTATGCGAGCGCGGCCGCGCTGTGCGAGGCCATGTTCGGCGATGGCACGAGCTACGCCGTCTATGCCGCCCGCATCGCCTCGGAGCTCTACCTGCGCCTGGGCCGGCTCGACGCGGCGCGGCGCATGCTGGAGGCGGTGCTCGCCTACAAGGCCGTGCCGTGGGCGAAGCTGGGCCTGGCCCGGCTGGACCTCAGCGGTGCCGATGCCGACAAGGCCTGCCGCGCGCTGGAGACGCTGCTGACCGAGAACCCGGCCTATGCCGACGCCTACGACGTCTACGGCCACGCGCTGCTGGAGGACATGAAGGTCGAGGCGGCCGCCGAGGTGTTCGCCAAGGCGGTGCAGATCACGCCCGGCAACGTCTCGCGCCTGCAGAAGCTGGGCTCGCTGCAGCTGTATCTCGGCCAGAGCGCGGACGCGGCCCGGCACCTGGGCGCGGCGCTGGCCATCGGCGCGCAGTCGCGGGTGTTGGACTACCAGGGCGTCGTCGCGCTGGCCATCGCAAGCCTGGACCAGGCCCAGGTCGAGGGGGCCGAGCGGGCCTTCCGCTGCCTGGAGGCCGCACTGGGCCGCCACCCCGACAGCTACCGCGTGCGCATGCTCAAGCTCACCACCGAGGTGGCGCTGCAGCTGGCGCTGCGGCGGGCGGCGTCGGCCCACGCCGGGCTGCGGCAGCTGGCCGCGCAGATCGCCCAGCCCGAGTTCAGCTACGAAATGGCCAGCAGCCTGCTGCAGCTGCTGGTGCGCAGCGCGGGTCAGCAGCCCATTCCGGAAGCCATGACCTGGGTCGCACAGCTGGCGCGGCGGTTCTGCGTGTCACGGCCGCGCACCCACCTGCTGGAGCTGGCCGCCGCGCCCATGCCGGCCGTCGAGCTGCTGGTGCGCGACATGGCCCAGGCGATCAACGCGCAGGCCAACGAGGCGATGTCGCACCTGGTCGGCAAGCAGCACCAGCGCACGCTGGAGGCGCTGGCCGAACTGGCCAGCACCAGCCTCAATGCACGCATCATCAACCTGGCCCGTGCCACGTTGAACCACCACGGCCAGCGCCTGCCGCCCGACGTGTTGTTGCGGCTGCGGCAGGCCATCGACCCGCTGCACGCCAGCCACACCGACGCGGGCCGCCGGCTGGTGGAGCGACAAGACTGAGCCTGACCCGGCCCGCATTGACCGAGGACCCGCATGAGCACCGATCTCACCCCCGTCTTCCACCAGGTCGCGCGTGAACTGGCGGGCCAGCCGGGTGTCGAGCTGGCCGACAGCGCGAAGAAGTCGTTCGGCGCCGGCACGCTGAAGGTGCACGGCAAGATCTTTGCGATGGTGTCGTCGGCAGGGCACTTCGTCGTCAAGCTGCCGCGCGCCCGCGTCGAGGCGTTGGTGGCGCAGGGCGACGGCGAGCGGTTCGACCCCGGCCACGGCCGCGTCATGAAGGAGTGGCTGCAGCTGGCCCGGCCCACGCCGGCGGTGTGCCTGGCGCTGTCGCGCGAGGCCCTGGCCTTCGTGGCCGGTGGCTGAGGTTCAGGCTCGGCCCGGTCAGGCCGCGCGACGGCGCCGCGCCAGCACGGCCAGGCAGCCCAGGCCGGCCAGCACCAGCGCCCAGCGGCCCGGCTCGGGCACCGGCATCGCGCTGGTGACGAAGTGGCCGTCGGCGGCCAGCCCGTTGGCGGCGGTGAAGCCGTAGAACACCGGCACGCCGACGAGGCCCAGCGCGTCGAAGTCCACCGCGGCGCTGACGCTGAAGCTGCCGTGGTCCAGGTTCTCCAGCGTGCCGGTCAGCAGGCCGGTGTTGTCGCCGTTGCCGGACGGCGTGTAGTGCAGCGCCGCGTACCACTGGTAGGTGCTGCCGCGGATGGCGTCGCCCAGGCCGGTCTCGGTGGCGGCCAGTGGCGTCACGGAGCCGCCGGACAGCAGTTGCAGGCTGGGCGAGACGGGTTCGCCGTCGAAGTGGAAGGTGTCGATGGCCAGCGCAACGCTGCGGGCGCTCAGCCCCTCGTAGCCCAGGCCCGAGCCGCCGTTGCCGACGCCGGTGGCGTCGGTCAGCGTGAAGGTCAGACCGTCGCCGCGCGTGTCCTGGCTGGCGGGGATGAAGAAGTGGAAGTCGAAGCTGAAGGTCTGGTTGAAGTCCAGCGCCAGCGCGCCGGGCGCGAAGCCGGCGCCGGCGGCGTCGTGGGAGGCCGGCGCCGTCAGCACCAGGTTGCTGTACATGAAGCCGTTGCCAGGCACGTCGTTCTGCGCGGTGGCGGTGCCGAACCGCTGCCAGGTCGTGAAGTCACGGTAGCTCCAGGCCATGCTGACACCGGGGTCGGCATGGGCGCAGGAGGCGAGCGCGGCGCCCAGCAGGGCGGCGGCGAACAGGTGTCGGGCGGTGGTCATCGGGCGTCTCCTCGGCAAGGGAGGCCCAGTGTTGGCAGCGCCCGTTAGGCAAACGTTAGCGGCGGGGGCCGTGCAGCCCCCGCGGACAGGGGATCAGCGGCGCTGCTGGCGGCGCACGGCCAGGCTGAGGCTGAGCAGCCCGGCCAGCAGCAGTGCGACGCTGGCCGGCTCGGGCACGGCGGCGGCCTGCTCCACGCCGCTGAGGTGCAGGCGCCAGAAGCCGCCCTTCTGGTCGTTGGCGTTGATGTCGTAGCTGGGCTGGTTCCAGGCGGCCAGCGCGATGGGCGTGTCGCCGTCGTAGACAAAGCCGTGCTGCAGCGTCGTACCCAGCGCGTTGTTGGACGCGGCGTTGAGCACCAGCCGGTAGCTGCCGGCCGTGGTGGCCGTGAACTGCAGGCCGGCGTCGTAGTAGCCGGCGCCGGCGTTGACGAGGCTGCCGCCGTCGTCGTCGGCCTGCACGATGGTGCCGCCCGAGGCCAGGAACAGCTGCGGGTCGAAGTTCAGGCCCGACTGCCAGGAGTCGGTCCACAGGCTGACCGAGCTGCCGGCGGCGACCTGGAAGTCGATGACGATCTTGTCGTTGTGGTTCGCGGCCTGGCCCGAGAAGCTGAAGTCGGCGGCGTGGGCGCCCAGGGCCGAGGCGGCGAGGGCGAGTGAGAGCAGGTGCTTGTGGGGGGGCTTGTGCATGTCGTGTCCTTGAGGTGTCAGGGTGCCAGCAGCGGCGGGTTGGCACGCGACGGCGTCTGGGCCGAGGGGCGCAGGTGGTTCTCGCCGGCGCGCACCTCGAAGGCGGTGCCGAAGGTCTCCACGTTGCTGGGGCTGGCCACGGTGTCCACGTACCACCACTCGCCGACGACGCGCTCGCGGTTCACGTCAATGAGCAGGTAGCCGCGGCGCGTCAGCTGCACGTACTTGAGGTGTGGGTTGTAGAAGCGGATGGCGCCGGCCACCGCGCCGGTGGTGTCGGTATCGATGCCGGGCGACGTGACGGACGTGCCGACGAACTCCACCGCCAGCGAGCCGGCGCCGGTGGCCTTGTCGTACAGCGCGGGGTTGTAGGGGTTGGGGTGCAGGTCGGCGGCCCAGCTGCTGTGGATGTCACCGGTCAGCACGACGAAGTTGTCGACCTTGGCGCGCGTGGCGTCGCCCTGGATGCCGGCGTAGATGCGGTTGCGGGCCGGCTCGTAGCCGTCCCACTGGTCGCCGTTGATGAAGTACAGGCCTGGGTCGGTGGCCTGGTTGCTGCCCGGGGCCTTCAGCTGCGCGAACATGACGCCCTGGCCCAGCAGTTTCCACTGCGCCGGCGTGGTGCGCAGGCGGTTGACGAGCCACTGCTCCTGCGCATCGCCCAGCAGCGTGCGGCTGGGGTCGTTGTAGCCGGGGTCGGTGGACGCGAAGCCGGCGCCGAAGGCGGTGGCGTGCGTGGCCGTGCCCACTTGCTTGGAGCGTGCGTTCAGGCGCTCCTCCAGCATCAGCAGCTCGGCCAGGTCGCCGTAGGCGAAGCTGCGGTGGTTGTCGCGCAGGTTGGCCACATCGGCCGGGCGCACCGGCATCCACTCGTAGTAGGCCTGCAGCGCGGCGGCGACGCGGCCCGGCCAGTCGCCCTCGGTGGCGGGCTGGTGGTTCTGCGCGCCGTCCCGGTACGAGTCGTTGGTGACCTCGTGGTCGTCCCAGATCGCGATCATCGGGTGCTGGCGGTGCAGGGCCTGCGCGTCGGCGTCCCGCTTGTACTGCGCGTGGCGGGCGCGGTAGTCGGCCAGCGTCACCATCTCGTGCGCCGGCTCGGGCGTGCGCACGCTGCCGTACTGGCCGGCGCCGTACTCGTACAGGTAGTCGCCCAGGTGCATGACCAGGTCCAGGTCCGCGCGTGCGGCGATGCGGGCGTAGGCGTTGAAGTAGCCGTAGGCATGGTTGGAGCAGCTCACCACGGCCATGCGCAGGCTGCTGGCGCCAGTGGTGGGCAGCGTCTTCGTGCGGCCCACGGGGCTGGTGGCGCCCTCGGCGCTGAACTGGTAGTAGTAGGTCGTCGCGGGCTTGAGGCCGGCGGCATCGACCTTGACCGTGTAGTCGCGGCCCGGGTTGGTCTTGGCGCTGCCGCGCTGCACCACCTGCGTCAGCGCCGCGTCGGTGGCGATGACGTAGCTGACGCTGACGGCCGGCTTCACGCTCGCGGGCGTCACGCGCGTCCACAGGATGACGCGGTCCGCCAGCGGGTCGCCGCTGGCCACGCCATGCTGGAACACCGTGTTGACGGCGGCCTCGGCGGCCAGGGGCAGCAGCGCGGGCGCGGTGGCAAGCGCCAGCGTGCCGGCGCCGGAGCGCTTGAAGAAATCGCGGCGGCTGCTGCCGGTGCGCGCGGGCTGGACTTGTTTCGGACGACCCATGACGACGTTTCTCCTTGTGGGAGCGCGACTATCGCGACGCCGTTTGACCGCCGTGCGACAGCCCGGGCATGGGCCGGACCATGACCAGGGTCATGTGGAAGCTGGGGATTGCCCGCGCCGGCGGCGCCGTGGACCATCGCGCGCCGCCCGCGATGGGCAGCAACGCGGCCGTGGATGGGCCGCACCGGAGAGAACGAGTGATGAAGACAGCTCTGTGCGCCCTGGCCGGGCTGGCGCTGGCAGCCGCCACGCAGGCGGCGGAGGTGAAGCCCGCGGACAAGGCACGCATCGTGGCGCAGATCAAGGCCAACCCTGTCGTTGCGGCGGCGGTCCGGCAGGCGCAGGATTTCGGTGGTACGCGGCAGTGCCGCTACGAGGTGCTGCGCGCATCGGCCACGCCGCTGCAGGCCGACCAGTCCTGGACCTATGAGGCCGAGATCAGCTGCCGCAAGGACGAGGCGGCCGGCGTCGTGCGCGTGCTGGGCAGCCCGCCGCTGCAGCCGGGCGTGGCCGAGGTGCAGGTGTCGGTGTTCTTCGCCGGCTGAGGCGCCGCTGAACCCGGCGTTGGGCGCCGGGGCGCCACCTATCATTTCGCGCCATGGCCCTTGCCCACACCAAGACCCGCGCGCCGCGCCCCCGCCACGGCCTGCTGCTGCCCCGGCCGGCGTTGCTGGCGCAGGTGTCGCGCGCGCTGGACGAGCAGCGCGTGCTGCTGCTGTGCGCGCCCGCCGGCTACGGCAAGACTGCGCTGCTGACCCAGGCGCTGGCGGCCCAGCCGGCTGACGTCGCCATCGCGTGGGTGGCGCTGGACGAAGGCGACGACCTGGGGCGATTGCTGGACTGCCTGTTCGCCGCGCTCGAGCCCTACGACCCGCCGTGGCGCACCGCGCCCGAGGGCTTGCGCGATGCGGTGCTGCGCGGCGGCGCCGAGCTCATCACGGCGGCCGACGCGATGCTCAACGCGCTGGAGGCCTGCGAGGTGCCGCGCGGCCTCATCGTGCTCGACGACGCGCACCACCTCGCGGACACCGCGTCCCAGCAGTTCCTGGACCGCTGGCTGGCCCGCATGGGCTGGCGCTGGCGGCTGGTGCTGTCGGCCCGGCATGAGCCGCCGCTGCGCCTGGCCCGGCTGCGGGCCGCCGGTGAACTGGCCGACATCGGCCCTGACGCGCTGGCGCTCGCGCGTGACGAGGTGGCCCAGCTGGCCCAGGCCGCGGGCCTGGACGACAGCGCCGCGGACGGCCTGTACGCGCGCTGCCAGGGCTGGCCCGCCGGCCTGCGACTGGCGCTGGGCATGACCCCCGGCGCGCAGCGCCAGCCGTCGGCCATCGACCGCGCCACGTTCGACTACCTCGCCGCCGAGGTGCTGGACCGGCTGGACCCCGGGCTGCGCGGCTTCCTGCTGCGCACCAGCGTGCTGCACGACCTGGATGCCGCGCGCTGCCAGGCGCTGGGCGAAGACAGCCACGCCGCGCACTGGCTGGCCGAGATGGAGCGGCTGTCGCTGTTCGTCACGGTGGTGGACGTGGCGCCGCACACGCTGCGGCTGCACCAGTTGTTCCGCGACATGCTGCAGCAGCGGCTGAGCCAGGAGCAGCCGGCGCTGCACCGCCAGCTGCTGGAGCGCGCCGCGCTGCTGGAGGCCGACCCGGTGCGCCGCCAGGCCCTGCTGCTGGCGGCCCGGCGGCCCGAGCGTGCCGCCGCACTGCTGCTGGGCGACGGCGCGCTGCTGATGAACCAACTGGGCGCCCAGGGCCTCATGGAGCTGGCCCGGCGCTTCGACCCCGCATTCGCGGACGCCAGCCCCGAGCTGCACCGCGTGAAGGCGTTGGCGCTGTGGGTGCTGTGGGAAGTGCGCCAGGCCGAGTGGCACCTGGGCCGGGCCGAAGCCTTGTTCGAGGCGCGCGCGGACGAGGCTGGGCTGCGCACGACCCGTGCGCACCACAGCATCCTGCTCATCGCACAGGGGCGCTTGCAGGAGGCGCAGACACTGCTGCGCGACTTGGACCCCTTTGCGCTGAGCGGCGAACTCAAGCGCATCACGTTGCTGGGCAGGGCCTGGCACGCGCTGGAGAGCTGCCATTTCGACGCCGTGGCGCCGCTGTACGACGCGCTCGTCACCGAGCTGCTGCAGAGCGCGTCGCTGGAGGCGTGGTACGCGGGCTCACCACCGCCGCGCCAGATCAGCTGTCTGGGCATGTCGGCCGTCGTGGACCGCTGGTACCTCGGCGCGCTGCAGCTGGTGGGCGAGCGTCCGCTGCCGTTCGGTGTCAATGCCCATATGGCGCAGGCCTGGAACCTGTTCTGGCAAGGGCGGCTGGAGGAGGCGCAGCAGCTGCTGCTGCGCGCCGAGGCCGATGCCGCCTGGTGCGGCCGCATCGTCATTGCGCGCAACCATGGCCAGGCGCTGCACGCGATGCTGGACCTCATCGCCGGGCGGCACGAGTCGGCCGTCGCGCTGATGAAGCTGCGGCTGGCGGAGCACGTGCCCGGCTACGGACTGTGGGGAGAGTGGCACGCCACGTTCTTCATGTCCCGAGTGGCCGCGGCCTGCGGGGACCGCGCCTCGCTGACCGAGGGCCTGGCACGGCTGGCGCGCCTGGGCGCCGACCTGCCCGACCTCGCGCTGCCGCACCGCCCGCGGCCGCTGCTCGGGCTGCAGTCGCAGCTGGCGGCGCTGGACGGGCGGCTGGACGACGCCATCGCCGGCTGGCGCGGCCTGCTGGCCGACGGCGAGAGCGGCGACCTGCTGGGCCAGCTGGGCGAGACGCGGGCGCGGCTGGCCGGCGCGCTGCTAGACCGCGGTGACCGTGAGGGCGCCGCGCAGGTGCTGGCGCCGGCGCTCGCCCGGCGCGAACCAGCCGGCCTGCTGTGGGCCGTGCCCCGGTTGCTGCAGCTGGCCGGCCAGGACTGGGGCGAGCTGCTGGACGCCGCCGCGCTGGCGCGGCTGCGGGCCTGGGGACAAGCCTTGCGCCCCGCCACGCAGCCGGACGCGGGCGCCGCCGCGCCGACGGATGACCGGCTGTCACAACGCGAGGCCGAAGTCATCGCGCAGATCGCCGCGGGCGCCAGCAACAAGCACATCGCCCGCGCGCTGGACCTGAGCCCCCACACGGTGAAGCGGCATGTGGCCAACATCCTGGACAAGCTGGGCCTGAACTCGCGCGGCGAGGCCGCCGCGTGGTGGAACCAGCGTCAGGCCACGGCGACGAGGCCTGGCGCGCTGGGCTGACCGAGCGCCCGGCACAGCTTGGCCCAGGCCGTGTCGTTGAGCAGCGCGCGGGCCGACGCCAGTACGGTGGGCTGCACCTCGGGCGGCAGGCCGCCGATCAACTCGGCGCGTTCGGCCGGCGTCAACGCCGGGATCATCCAGCGCAACGTCTCGCTCATCTCGCGCGGCCCGATGCTGGCGAGGATGCGGCCGTGCAGCGCCATCAGCTCCTCGTCGGTGTAGGCCGCCCACAGCGCCTGGTTGTGGCGGCTTTCCTCCACGCCCATGTGCTCGAAGTTGTGCGCGACGAAGGCCGCGAAGCGCCGGTACAGCCGCTGCGCCGCCGCGGCTGACGGCATGGCCCGCAGCGCCGCGCCCTCGGCGCGCAGCGCGGCCAGGCTGTCCAGGTGCTCGTCGTGCTCGGCCTCGACGGCCGCGCTGGCGCCGGCGCGGCGCGCCTCGATGGCCGGGTGCACGTAGGTGTTCTCCTTGTCCAGGTGGTGGCGCGCGGCGTCCAGCAGCGCATCCAGCTGGCCCAGCGTGGCGGCCAGGTCCAGCGGGTCGTCGATGTCCAGGCGGCCGAGCTGCTGCAGCGTGTCGCTCATGAACAGGCGCAAGGCCTTGTGGATGTGGGCGTAGAGGTCGAGGCGGGGGGCGGGTGAGGTCATGGGGCTTCCTGGTGGTCCGGGCGGAATGCCCGATGGCCGCCAGTGTTCCGGCGCCGGCCGCGGCTGCCATCGCTCCGATGGGCCATTCGGGCGATGGCGCGGCATGGCTCTTCGCCGCTGCGACGCGTGGCCCGTCCGGGCGATGGCTGCGGGCCCCCCGCTCGGCACAGTGCCGTCAACCCTGAAGCGGCGTCCGGCCCGAGCAGGGCTCCCAACACTTCTCACCCAGGACATCCCATGCAACACCGACTCTCTGCCCGCCGCGCGCTGCGCGCTCCCTGCCTGGCCGCGCTGCTGGCCGCCGCGCTGACTGCCTGCGGCGGCGGCTCCTCGACGCCGACCGACGCGTCCTCGCAGCAACCCCAGCCCCAGCAACCCCAGCCCGGCAACGGCGGCAGCGCCGGCTTCAGCTTCACGCTGGACACCAGCAAGGCCATCGTGTGGCAGGGCCAGCAGGCCACCGTGGCCGTCACCGTGCAGCGCGATGCCGGCTTCACCGACGCCATCCAGTTCAGCGCGGAGAGCCTGCCCACCGGCACCACGGCGGGCGCGCTCAGCGTGGCGGCCGGCAGCACCACCGGCACGCTGACGCTGCAGGCCACGTCGACGGCGCCGCACTCGCTGCCCACCGCAGTCACCGTCAAGGGCGTGGCCGGCACCGTCAACGCCAGCAAGCCGCTGACCGTCACCGTGCGCGGCCAGGCCGGCGATATCGACACCAGCTTCGGCGGCGGCACGATGGTGGCGCCCGGCGGGCTGACGGACGACTACGTTCGCGGCGTGGCCGTGCAGGCCGACGGCCGCGTGCTGGTGGCGGGCTTCGGCGTCACCGCGACGGCCACCGGCACCGACTTCCTGCTGGTGCGCCACCTGCGCGACGGCGGGCTGGACACCAGCTTCGGCACGGGGGGCAAGGTGGCCACCGCCTTCAACAATGCCGGCCGCAGCGACGAGGCGCTGGCCGTGGCCGTGCAGCCCGACGGCAAGATCCTCGTGGCCGGCACCAGCGACCAGGGCGCCACGGGCTACGACTTCGCGCTGGCCCGCTACAACGCCGACGGCACGCTGGACACGACGTTCGGCACCGGTGGCCGCGTCACCACGTCGTTCGGCAACGGCGCCGACAAGGCGTACGCGCTGCTGCTGCAGCCCGACGGCAAGATCGTGCTGGCCGGTGACAGCAACCAGGGCGCCAGCGGCAACGACTTCGCGCTGGCCCGCTACAACGCCAACGGCACGCTGGACGCGAGCTTCGGCACCGGCGGCAAGGTGCTGACCGCGATCGGCGCCGGCAGCGCGAGCGAGAGCGTCTACGCGCTGGCGCTGCAGACCGTCGGCGGCGCGCAGCGCCTCGTCGCCGTCGGCGGCGAGGGCGACTTCATCGCGGCCGCCTACCGGGCCGACGGCACGCTGGACACCAGCTTCGGCACGGGCGGCATCGTCAACGCCTTGTTCGGCAGCGTCACCGGCGCAGCGCGCGGTGTCGTCGTCACGGCCGACAACCAGCTGGTGCTGGCCGGTCATCACGACCACGACTTCGCGGCCGTGCGCCTGAGCCCCAGCGGCGCGCTGGATGCCAGCTTCGGCACCGGCGGGCGCGTCACGCTGCCGGTCAGCGCCACCAACTGGGACGAAGCCACCGCACTGGTTCAGCAGGCCGACGGCAAGCTGCTGTTGGGCGGCTGGGTCTACACCGGCAACAGCTCCAGCGCCGACACGGTGCTGGTGCGCCTGAACGCCAACGGCAGCGCTGACGCCGGCTTCGGCCCCGGCGGCGTGCGCACCACGGCGGTGGCCGCCGGCACCCGCACTGACTCCGGCCGCGCACTCGCGCTGCAGGCCGACGACCGCGTGCCCACCGTGCGCGTGCTGCAGGCCGGCGAGGCCAGCGGCACGAACGACCTCGACGTCGTGCTGATGCGCCATTGGCTGTGACCGCGCAGCGCCGGGCTGCGGCCCGGCGCTCCTGCCCCCATCCTGGAGATCCCCATGTCCCTGTCCTTGCGACTGCTGGCGCCGCTGTGCGCCGGCCTGCTGCTGCTCGCCGGTTGCGGCGGCGGCGGTGACGGCGCCGCGCCGCCCGCCAGCCCCGACACGCCGTCCCCGTTGCCGCCGGCGGCGACGATGTCGGCGATGGCCGGCTCCGCCGCCCACGTCACCCTCCGCTGGCAAGGTGGCAGCGCCGGCCAGACCTGGCGGCTGGAACGCCGCGCCGGGGAGAGCGGGGCGTTCACCACCGTGGCCGATGTCGACAGCGGTGCCGGCCTGTGGATGGACGCCGGCCTTGGCGCCGACACCGTCTACCGCTACCGCCTGACGCGAGCCGACGGCAGCGTCGCCGCCACGGCGGATGCGCGCACCGGCAGCGACGCCGCGCTGGCGACGCCGGCGCCCCAGCCGGCCGGCGACGCCCTGCAGCTGCCGTTCACACCCGACACCCGCCGCCTCGCGATGGCCGACGGCGCGTTGGCGCTGTCGCTGCCCGCCGGCGCCTTCAGCCAGGCTGGCACCGCCACCGTGCAGCCGGTGAGCAACCCGCTGCCCGACGGCGTGGGCACCGGCTTCGCGCTGAGCCTGCCCGAACGCCCGGCGCAGCCGCTGCGGCTGTCGCTGCGCTACGGCATCAACGAGAACCCGGACGAGGTGACCGCGGACCGCCTCGCGGTGCAGCAGGCCGACGGCAGCTGGTGGCTGCTGCCGCTGGTGGCGCACGGCGAAGGCGAGCGCCTGCTGACGGTGGACCTGCCCGTGTCCCTGTGGCCGCAGGCCGCGACCGCCCAGGCGTTGCAGGCGCGTGCGACGGCCCTGCCCACGCCGCTCGCCACGCTGAACCTCGTGCGCGTGAAGGCGCACAAGCTGCTGCCGGCCGCCGCCAGCGTGCGGGTGCTGGGCAGCCAGCGCTTCGTGCCGGTGTCCATCTACACGGTCAGCGACAACATCGCCTGCGACAGCCCCGCCGATGGCGACCTCTGCATCCCGACGCCGGTGCTGCGCGACGTGACGATGCCGGTGCGCAACACCAAGGCCGGCTACCAGCGCCAGTGGGAGCTGCAGGACAGCACCACGCCCGCGCCGGCGCTGGGCGCGCTGACGGTGGAGGCGGGCAGCGGCGTCGTCTACACGGCGCCCGCCCAGGTGCCGGCCACCAACCCGCTGACGCTGCGCTTCACCAGCACCCATGTCGCCAGCGGGCGGCGCCTGGTGCTGACCGCCCAGGTGCGCGTCGTGGAGGACGTCTGGACCGGCGAGCTGCGCGCCAGCATCGGTGACGTGCTGGCCGGCCACGTGTTCCGCCTGAACACGCGTTGGTCCCTGGATGCGGGCCAGAGCACGGACACACGCCGCGTCTACCGACCCAGCGGCGACGCCACGCACGTCTACACGATGGCCGACCCGGTCTGCACCCACAGCGTGTCGCCCCAGCAGTTGCCGCTGTCGCAGGCGGACACGATGGGCGAACTGGTCGTGGACGAGTCCGTGCAGCCGGCGCGCTACACGCTGTCGCTGAGCACCCGCTGGGACTCGGTGCTGACCGTGCGCTGTCCGCGCGGCAGCGTGTCCTCGCCGACCTTGGGCGGCTACGTCTGGGCCGCGCAGGGCGTGGTCACCGGCGGCGGCATTCAGGGTGCCGACAGCGTCACCGGTGGCGAGCGCAGCTGGTCGCTGGGGCGGCCGCAATGAAGCCCTGGCCGGCCGCACCGCTGCTCGCGCCGGCGTGCGGCCGGGTGCGCACGCTGCCCGGCGGCCGCCGCGACGAGGTGCCGTCGGTGGGCCACTCCCCGATGGCCGCCCGGCCCTGAACGCAGGGCCGGCATCCACGTTCTCCCCCCGATTCCCCGCAACCCAGAATTTTCAGGAGCAAACCATGTCCTTTCATCGACGCCACGCACTGACGGCCCTGTGCCTGTTCACCCTGTCCCTTCCCGGCCTTGCTGCAGTGCAGCAGGGCAGCAGCTTCGGCGCCACGGCCGAGGCCGGCAGCGTCAAGGCCGGCGGCTGGTACCAGTCGACGGCGAGCGCTTCGCACGGCAGTGCCAGCGGCAATACCGAAGCCAGCGCCTGGGGCAGTTCGGAGTCCTTCAGCGTCCATGCGCGGGCCTGGACGTCCGAGAACCCGACGCTGCCGATCTACTGCACGGTCTACACCTGCTCGTGGCAGACCCATGCCGGCGTGTCGGTGTGGGACACCGTCACCATCACGCCCACCGCAGGCAGCACCGAGACGCTGGACTACCGGTTCAGCATCGACGGCTTCCGCAAGCGCGGCCCATGGGCCTACGGCAGCGGCACCACGGCCAACGCGTGGTACTACATCGGCACCGACGCCAACGGCTGGTACACGCCCAACACGCGCACGCTGGGCAACGGCAAGATGGAGGCGGCCGGCACCGTGCAGGCGCGCAACGGCCAGCCCATCACGCTGTACGTGTACGGCGCGCTGTCGGTGTCGGCGCGTGACGGCGCCGTGGCCGACTACAGCCACACCATGTCGTTCCACTGGGACCTGCCGCCGGGCTGGACGTATACCTCGGCCTCCGGGCATTTCTCGCCCGTGGCGGCGCCCGTGCCCGAGCCCGCCAGCATGGCGCTGATGGCCAGCGGCCTGGTGGGCCTGGCTGTGCTGCAGCGGCGCCGTCGCAGCGCCGGGCGGTGACGGCCCGGTGCTGCCGCCCGCGCTGATGCCCTGTCCGGTGGCGGTGCAAAGGAAAGCCCCGACCGGCGTTCACCGGTCGGGGCGCAAAAGCGCTTCACACCGCCCGGGACATCCACCTCGCGGTGGACATGGGGCTGCGGTGTGCATCACAGCGCAGGCGGCTGGCGCGGGCGACACCGGGGTGACGCTGGCGGGCCGGGAAGCTCATGCTTTCATGGTCGCGGGCGGGCTCGAGTTCCGCCTCGCCAGGGGCCGCAGCGTTGCCGGGGGCCGTGCACTGGTGACAGAACGGATCATCGGCGCAGCCCGCCGTGTACAAAGCCGCAATCAGCGGGGCGGGGCCGCCCTTTTTTGCGCTCAGTGCGCGTGCGCGGCCGGGGCTGCCGGCGTCACCGTCAGCTTGACGGCCGGCGCGCGCGGCTTGGGGTTGTCGGCGCTGGGCAGCTCGGCCCAGTGCCATTCGCCCTGTGTGCAGAGCTGCTTCACCGGGAACCACAGCGTGCCGGGTTCGGCCGGCAGGCTGGCGCGGATGACGAACTCGTCAACCCAGTCGTCCTGCAGGAAGTCGGCCGGCGTGTTGGCCGTCCAGCGCACCTCGGCCAGCTCGTCGGTGACGGGCTTGCCGTGGCTCTCGTACGGGCTCTTCAGCGGGCGGCGCTTGGTGGTCAGCGTCCATCCGGGCTTGGGGCTGGGCTTGGCGCCGCGCAGGCCGGCGGGCAGCGTGACGATGACGACGGTCGTCGCCGCGCCGTTGCAGCCGTGGCCGATGCGGAACGCGGCGCGGTAGCTGCTGCCGGCCGCGGCCTCGGGCGGGTCCAGCACGACGTGGGCCTGGGTCGAGGCGCTCAGCAGGGCCAGGGCAGTGATGAAGAAGGCTTTCATGCGGCTCTCCTCACAGGTCGAACTTCAGCTCGGCCGAATAGCTGCGCTGCGGGTAGTTGTGGAAGTTCCAGTACTGGTCGTTGTTGAGGTTGTCGATGCCCGCCGCGGCGCTCCACTGGCGGCTGATCTTCCACAGCACGCGCAGGTCGGCGGTGGCGTACTTGCTGACGCCCTGGTAGGCGAAGCCGTTCACGTCGGCGTTGTTCAGCGTGCGGTACTGGCGGCCGCTGTAGCGGGCGGCGAGGCTGGCGCTCCAGGCGTCGCTGAAGCGGTAGGCGGCCAGCGCCGTCGCGCGCCAGCGCGGGATGTTGGGCTGCCATTTGCCGAGGGTGTCGCCCGCCGTCACGACGAAGCCGCGGTTGGCCTTGATCTTGGAATCGGTGACGGTGACGCTCGCCGACAGGTCCAGCCCCTTGAGGCCCCAGTCAGTCGCGGCCAGCGTGGCCTCCAGGCCGGTGGTGGCGATGCGGTCGATGTTCTGCACGCGGCTGACGTTCCGGTTCAGCACCGGGTCCAGCAGCGTCTGCGAGTACAGCGAGTCGCGCGTGGTTTCGGCGAACAGCGTGACGCGCGACTGCAGCGCGCCCCAGGCCGACTCGGCGCTCAGCTCGGCCGTCCACGACTTCTCGGGTTGGAGGTTGGGGTCGTTGATGTACTGCGAGTTGGTGGTCGACGTGGCGCCGTACAGCTCGCTGACGGTGGGCATGCGCACGGCGCGGCCCACCGACGCTTTCAGCACCGTCTGCGCCGCGGCCTGCCAGGACAGCGCCGCCTTGGGCGAGAGGAAGTTCGCGCTGCGCGCCGCGTAGATGCTGGGCGCCGGCGTGCCGGTAGCGGAGAAGTCCGTGCGGCCATCAAACGCCTGCCAGTGCTCGGCCCGCAGGCCCAGCACGGCCTTCCAGTCTGTCGTGATGAGCCAGGCGTCCTGGGCGTACGCGGCCTGCAGACGGGTCTTGCCGCGCACCTTGTTGACCATCTCGCCCGGCCCGTCCGCCAGGTAGTTGCCTGCGATATTGGACGTCAGGTAGTTGAGCTTGTAGCTGTCCTGCTGCAGCCCGAAGTCCACGACATGGGCCGTGCCGGCTGGGCGCCAGATGCCCTTGGCGGCCAGCGCGTTCCAGCCCGTGCCGCTGCCGTCGGCCAGCGTGCCGGCGCCGCCACTCAGGGCACCGGGCTGCGGGTTGGTGGTGGCGTTCTGGCGCTTGTCGTCCCTGCGGTAGTCGTAGAGGCTGGCGGCGACTTCCCAGTCCCACTCGCCGC
This sequence comes from Roseateles sp., assembly GCA_041914785.1. Lineage (GTDB taxonomy): Bacteria > Pseudomonadota > Gammaproteobacteria > Burkholderiales > Burkholderiaceae_C > Pelomonas. The sequence goes on along the minus strand of JAYSCT010000036.1, from coordinate 1,720 downwards.
CCGTGCGGCTCTTGACCGAAACGCCATGCATGGCGTGCTGCAGCTTCTCGCGGGTGAGCGCGAAGTCGCCGCCGGTGGGGCCGGCGAACTGCTTGCCGTCGATGAAGATGAACTCCTTCTTCGAGACCGGGTCCAGCGTGCCCTTGTAGACCGGGTTGCCGGCCGCGTCGCGCAGCCAGCTCACCGAGTTGCCATCCGCCGCGTTGCGCCACAGGCCCAGCACGTAGCTGGCGCGCACGGTGGCGCTGATGTCGTAGGCCAGCTTGAGCTTGAGGTGGTCTTGCGTGGTGCTGTACTGCGTGCCGGCGCCGATCAAGTACCAGGGCGCGTTGGCGTTGTTGAGGCCGGCCACGGCGCCGGTGACGGTCGTGCCCACGGTGCCCGCGGTAGCCGTGTTGGCGGGGCGTGTCGCGAAGGTCAGCGGCTGGCCGTCGCTGTCGGTGCGGTTGACGTTGAGCCACCAGCTGAAGGCGCCGTCGCGGCTGCCCACCGACGCGCTGGCCTGCCAGGCCCGATAGGTGGCCTTGCGGCCGTACAGCTCGGAGGGCTGGGTGCTGTAGCCCAGCTTGGCATGCGCTTCGAACCGGGTCGGCATGCGGGTCTGGTAGTCCACGACGGCGCCCACCGAGTTGCCCGGGTAGGCGGCCGAGAACGGGCCGTACATGACGTCCACGCGCTCGATCTCCTCCGGCGTCACCAGCCCCCAGCGCGGCGGGAAGGACAGCCCGCCGACGCCGTTGCCGAGGTAGTTGGACAGCAGCACACCGTCGGCGTAGACGGCCGAGCGCGCGCTGTTGCCGGTGCCCGAGGCGCGGCTGGACAGGATGGCGTGGTTGTAGTCACCGATGTAGCGCTTGCGCACCAGCAGGCTGGGCAGGTACTTCAGCGCGTCTTCCGAATCGGTGGCGTTGATGCTGCGCTCGATGTCCACGCGCGTGACGGTCTCGCGCGTGGTGGGGATGTTGGTGGGCAGCGAGCTGGGCGCGGAGCCCTGCACGCGCACCAGGCCCAGCTTCGTGCGCGGGGCGGCGTCGGGGCTGTCCGCCTGCGCGGCCAACGTGGTGGGTTCAGGGGCGGCGGCGTCATCGCAGTCGTCGCACGCGAGGGAGGTGGCAGGGGCCAGCGCGAGGCTGGACAGGGCGGCGCAGGCGGCAGCCGCGCGCGCAAGGGCAGTCTTGTTCATGGAGGGCGGATCGGAGTCGGGCCGGCGCCGAAGGCGCGCGGCGGTCCCCGGGGCCGTGGCAGGCCTCGGGCGGTCGGGGGGACTCAGATCAGCGCCGGGGGCGCGCGTGCGCTGGCAGGCCGCCAGGCGTGGGCGGTGATCGGTGCGGTCCAGAAGCGCTCGGGGGCCTGCAGCAGCAGGTCCGAGCGCATAGCCAGCTCGGGCGCGGCCGGCAGCGGTGCCAGGTCGGTGGCATGCAGGTGGCAGGCTGCGCAGTGGCCGTGGGCCAGCAGGTCCAGCGCCTTCTCGATGGGCTTGGGTTGCTCGGCCCTGCCGGCCACCGGTGCCCGGCAGACGTCCTGCCAGGCGCTGAAGTCACCGCGCGCATGCGCCAGCGCGGCGCTGATGCCCGGCGCCAGCAGGCCCAGCACCAGCACGGCCAGCCACCACCAGGACTGGCGGCGCGCGCGGGCGTGGCTGAGGCGGGGCATGGCGGCGCATTCTAGGGAAGGTCTGCAAAACCTCTCGTCAATCCGACTGGTGCGAGGCCTGAGCGTC
>JAYSCT010000035.1:0-36399 GCA_041914785.1 Roseateles sp. | reverse complement strand
CGGACCGCATGGCCAAGTACAACCAGCTGCTGCGCATCGAGGAAGACCTGGGTGACGTGGCCGTCTATCCGGGCCGTGCCGCCTTCTACAACCTGAAGTGATGGTGTCGTTGCGGGCCGAGCGCCGGGCTGGCAAGGGCCAGAGGCCCTTGGCCTGTCGTAGGCACAAACAGTCCGCAGGGACTGCTTGTGTCCGACTCCAGTTCGCCAAGCCGGCCCGCGCTGGCGATGTGCGAGCGTCTCCATGCCGCGAGCATCGCCGTCCCCTTGGGGGACCGGCCAAGGTACTCCTGGGACGAGGGGCTCCATGAAGGTGCTTGCCGCGGTCCTGGCGATCTTCCTGATTGCCATCCAAGCCCAGCTCTGGGTGGGCCGGGGCAGCCTTCCGTACGTGGCTCACCTCCGGGAGGAGGTGGCTGCCGCGCGCGCCGACAACGACCAGGCCCGCGCCCGCAACGCCCAGCTGCAGGCTGAACTGCGCGACCTGCGCGAAGGCCTGGAGATGGTGGAAGAGAAGGCCCGCTTCGAGCTGGGCATGATCAAGTCCGACGAGGTCTTCGTGCCCGTCGCGGCCAAGACGGCCGCCTCCACTCCGGCCGGTCAGCGCTGATGCTGGCCACGCTCTGGGCGGCGCTGCTGGCGCCGGCCTTCACCGCTTTCGGCAGCCCGGCCTCGTGGCTGGAGGTGATCGCCTTCGTGCTGGCCGTGTGGATGGTCATCTGCAACATGCGGGTGCACCTGCTGGCCTGGCCGCTGGCCTTCGTCAGCTCGCTGATGTACTTCGCGCTGTTCTGGGACGGCAGGCTTTACGGCGAGGCCTCGCTGCAGCTGGTGTTCGCGGCGCTGGCGCTGTGGGGCTGGTGGCAATGGCGCTTCGGCCGCACGCGTGAGGGCGACGTGCTGACGGTGCGGCGCCTGGGCCCGCGAGGTCTGCTGCGGCCCGTGCTGCTGACGCTGGCCGCATGGCCACTGCTCGGGCTGTTCCTCGCCAAGGCCACCGACAGCCCCCTGCCCTGGTGGGACGCCTTCCCGACCGTCGCGAGCCTGCTGGGCCAGTGGCTGCTGGCGCGCAAGTACGAGGAGAACTGGCCGACCTGGATCGTCGTCAACGCGGTCAGCGTCGTGCTGTTCGGGCTCAAGGGCTACTGGCTGACGGTCATCCTGTATGCCGGCTTCATCCCGCTGAGCGTCATCGGCTGGCGCGCGTGGAGGCGGGCTTGAGCATCGTCGTCGCGCTGCTGGGTGCGGAGTGCACCGGCAAGTCAACGCTGGCCGAGGCGCTGGCCGCGCGCTTCAGCGCCGGGCTCGTCACCGAGTACCTGCGCGAGTGGTGCGACACGCACGGCCGCACGCCGCAGCAGCACGAGCAGGCCCATATCGCCGCCGAGCAGGCGCGCCGCATCGAGGCCGCCGCGCGCGAGCATGCGCTGGTGATCTGCGACACCACGCCGCTCATCACCGCGCTGTGCAGCGAGCATTACTTCGACGACCCGTCGCTGACCGCCGACGCGCTGGCCTTCCAGCGCCGCTGCGACCTGACGCTGCTGTGCGCGCCCGACCTGCCCTGGCAGGCCGACGGCTTCCTGCGCGACGGGCCGGGCGTGCGCGCGGCCTTCGATGCCCGGCTGCGCAACGCGCTGACGACCGCCAGCATCCCCTGGGTGGACGTGCGGGGCGCCGATGGCGAGCGCCTGGCGACGGCCATCACCGCGCTTCAGCGCCCCAGCAGCAGGTAGTCAAACAGCTGCGTGCCGCCGGCGCCGCCCAGCGGCACCAGCATGGCCTTCAGCAGCGGCTGGTCGAAGAACGGCGCGAACGCGCCCTCGGACTCGTTCTCCACCTGCGCGATCAGCCGCTTGAACGGCTCCACCAGGTCCGCGCGCGGCTTGCCGCTGCCGGCCAGCCAGCGCAGGTCGGCCTGCATGGACGCCAGCGCGCGGCGGCGGGTGTTCTCGGCCGACTGCTTGAGCAGCAGCGTCAGGCCGATCAGCACCGCCACGTAGAAGCTCACGCCCACCGCGATGGCCGGCGTCAGCGCCCAGTTGTCGAACAGCCGGCTGCGCGCGACGACCAGCAGCGCGATGACGACAAACGGGCCGATGACCAGCCGCGCCACCGGTGCGCTGCGGCGGGCCACCACGCGCACGTCGATCCAGTCGTCCAGCAGCGTGTGCACCAGGAAGTCGTCGCCCCCGTCCGCGGCCGTGCGCCCCCGGTCCTGCGGCCGGGCGGCGAAGCGGTCTGCCCACAGCTCGGCATGCTCCGGCCCCAGCGCACGGGCAAACATCTGCACGGTGGCCTCGGGGTAGTAGCTGCGGCCGGCGTTCAGGTGGCGCACGAAGCGGGTCAGCAGCGTGATGGAGTCGGCCACGGCGACGATCAGCAGCGGCAGCAGCAACAGCAGCGCATACAGCCCGGCGGCCACCAGATGCCGGTGCTCCTGCCCGCGCACCGGCACGGCCGGCACCTGCACGCCGTTGACGCTGACGAAGATCAGCAGCACCACCGCGACCGTCAGGCCGTACCAGAACAGGCAGCGCGCGGCCCGCGGCAGCGCCCCGCCGCGCTCCCCGTACTCGGCCCACAGCACGCGGAAGTCGCAGCTGAAGCCCACGCCGGCTTTCCAGAACAGCACGCTGCCATGCGTCCACCAGGCGCGCAGCAGCCGGCCCAGGTGGGTGTGCACGATGGGGCTGTCCAGCTGCAGCCAGCGCGAGTCCTGGCGCAGCCGCTGCTGCGCATTCGCCCAGGCCCAGTCCAGCGTCCACACGATGAGGAACAGCCCCAGCAGGTGCACCAGGTGCGAGGGCCAGGCGCTGACGCCCTGCAGCCACGCCATGGGTTCGCAGTGCGGGCAAGGCTGGGCGACGCGCACGGGCCAGGCCCAGGCCAGCAGCCCCGCCACCAGCACGGCCAGCACCAGCGGCCGCAGCGCGAGCCGCCCCAGCACCAGCAGCGTCGCCGCGGCGGCCGCCGCCATCGCCGGCGCATGCCAGACGCCCGGCCGGCCGGGCCACACGAACTCGACGAGGCTGGCCAGCATGAAGGCCAGCAACGCGGCGTGCAGCGCCACCAGCACCCGCGCGGTGGGCGACAGCGGCGACGCACCGGGCCCGGCGCTCATCAGCCCGCCGGCCTGGCGCAGCGCGGGCGTGCCGGGCCACACGAACAGCCCGCCCAGCACCAGCGCCGCCATCGCCAGCGCGATGGTCACCCGGTCCGCATCGCCGCTGTCGGGCGCCTCCGCCAGCGCGTAGCCCGCCAGCGGCACGCTCAGCGTGCGGCCGATCTCGTAGACCGAGGGCCGGCTCAGCGCGGCATCCAGCGCCTCGCGCTCGCGCTCCCGGCAGGCATCGTTGCGGCAGCCGGCGCGGCGCGCGGCGGCGTAGGTGCTGGTCTGGTAGTTGTCGCGCAGCGGCGGCGTGCCGGCCTGCAGGTCGAACCGGCCCGGCGGCACCGGGTAGAACGCCAGCGGCAGGCTGCTGGCCACGACCAGGTTGCGCGTGAACGCCTGCGTGCGCGGGTGCAGGTAGCGCGCGTCCAGGTCGGTCGTGAAGAACATGCGGTCCGAGAAGTCCTCATGCAGCGCCTGCAGCACCAGCAGCTTGTCGTGCACGTCGTTGGCGAAGATGCCGATGGCGCCGATGGGCGCCAGCCGCGGGTCGCCCTCGCTCTGCTTGAGCTGTGCGCCCAGGCGGCGCAGGTAGTCCAGCTGGTCGCGGCTTTCCGGCCATTCCAACGTCGGCTGGGCCTTGGGCGAGGCCGGCGCGGCGACGGCGGCGCCCTCCTTGGTGGTGGCGCCGTCGATGCCGCGGAAGAAATAGATCACCTGCAGCCGTTCCGCGAGCGGGCCGGGCAGCGACTCCTTGAGCTTGCTGACCAGCGCCTGCGCGTAGATGGAGTCGCGCTCGGCCACCAGCACGATGCGGTGCGTCTCGTCCGGCAGGCGCAGCTGCAGCTCGCCCACCAGCCGCTTGATCAGGTCCGTGTCGTCGCCCACCGTGCGGTGCATGCGCACCGGGTGGGCCACGGGGTCGTCGCCAGTCAGCCGGCCGAACTGGTGGCTGAGGAACTGGTCCAGGCTGTGGCGGCCCAGGTCGCCCAGCAGGTGGTCCTGCGCATCCAGCTCGGCCAGCATCGCGATGGGCGCGGTGGACGCCGGGTTGTAGAACTGCGCGCGCGACAGCAACCGGTAGCCGGCCAGCACATCGTCCGGCAGCCCCGCGCCGACGCGGGTGTCGCGCGTGGCGCAGCGGGTGGCGTCGTCGCGCGCCAGCTTGCTGGTGCGGATGCCGGCCACGTTGTTCAGCTCGGCCGCACAGCGCAGGTCGCGCAGCGCCGTGCGCAGCGCGTCGGTGGACGACGGCCCGATGACCGCCAGCCGCGGCACGGCCTCGCCCTCCCCGAAGCGCTCGCGCGCCTGGCGACGGGCGGCGTCGCCCATCAGCTGCTCCACCAGCCGCGCCAGCGCATCCAGCTTGCGCAGCGGCAGCGAGCTTTCGTCCACCCACAGCACGGCGACCTGGCTGTAGCGCTCGGCACCGGCCGCGCCGTCCCGGGCGGCGGCGTCGCGCCGGCGCAGCGACAGCAGCTCGTAGGGCACCACGTAGCTGCCGCGCGCCGTGCCCGGGTCCTTGGACACCGCGGTGGACGAGGCCAGGCCTGGCGTCAGCAGGTCGAACTCCAGCAGGCTCAGGCGCTCGGCGTTGTCCGGCACATAGTCCTGCGCCAGCAGGCCGGCCAGCGTCGCGTAGCGGATGCGGCGGCGGGCCTCCTCGGCGCCGACGAAATCGGCGCCGGGCATCAGCCCGAGCAGGATCAGCGTGTCGTCGAGCTGCTGGTCGTGGTCGCCATCCAGCCGCGCCACCAGCTGCCGCGGGTTGCGCGCATCGGCCGTGCCGCCCTGGCAGTCCACATCGGGGCGGGCCGTGGCCTGCTTGCGCAGGCGCTCGCAGCGCTCGGCGCGCTCGACCTCGTAGCGGCGCACGGCCGCGAACGGGTCCTCCCACAGCCGTGCGTTGACTTCCAGGTCCGGGTCCAGCGGCGCCTGGGCGCGGGCCTTCTCGGCGGGCCGCAGCGCATCGAAGGCATGCGGCACGAGCTGCGTGCTGGCGACGAAGGCCAGCAGCACCGCGGCGCTGGCCCACGGGAAGCCGCCGAGACCGCCACCTTTCGCATCCGCCATGCCGAACTCCCACCGCCAGGCCGGACAGGCCCGGCGGCAAAGTTCTCAGCTGGCCGCGGCAGCGTCAATCACTAGCCGCGAAGACATCCTCACAACGGAGGAGACGCGCGCCTACTGCAGCGTCGATGCCGCCGCACCGCCCTCGGGCTGCTGGCCGGCCGGTGTGAACAGCGCGCCGACGTCGACCGCGTCGAACCGGTAGTGGCGGCCGCAGAAGTCGCAGCCGATCTCCACGTCGCCGCGCTCCGCCAGCACGCTGTCGACCTCCTCGCGGCCCAGGCCCAGCAGCATCTGGCCGACACGCTCGCGCGAGCAGGTGCAGGCGAAGTGCGGTGCTGTACTTCCAGACAAGGGCTCGAAGCGCGTCACCGTCTCCTCCCAGAACAGGCGGCGCAGCACCGTGTCGGCGTCCAGCGTCAGCAGCTCCTCGGCGGTCAGCGTGGCGGCCAGCATGGAGATGCGGTTGAACGCGTCGGACAGGCCGATGTCGTCCTCGTTCCGGCGCCCTTCCAGATTGCCCTCGCCCTCCACCGGCAGCCGCTGGATCAGCAGCCCCGCGGCGATGTCGCCGTTGGCGGCCAGCACCAGCTTGGTGTCCAGCTGCTCCGACTGCAGCATGTAGTGCTCCAGCACCTCGCTCATCTTCTGCAGCGGCTCGCGCTGGTCGCCATGCAGCGGGACGACGCCCTGGTAGGGCTGCTGGCCGGGGAACTTGTCTTTCGGGTCCAGCGTGATCGCGCAGCGGCCCTGGCCGCGCAGGTTGACCATGGCCTCCAGCGTCGCGCCGGGCTCCACCGTGCCGACGCACTTGGCCGTGGCGCGGAACGCCAGGTCCGGCTGCGCCTCGGCCACGGCCAGCTTGACCGGGCCGTCGCCGAACACCTGCAGCACCAGCGCGCCGTTGAACTTGATGTTGGCCTGCATCAACACGGCCGCGGCGCTCATCTCACCCAGCATGTCGCGCAGCTCGGGCGGGTAGTCCTGGCCGGGCTCGCGGCGGCCCAGCATCTCGCGCCAGGAGTCGGTCAGCCGCACCAGCATGCCGCGCACCGGCAGGCCATCGAACAAAAACTTGTGGAGTTCACTCATCGGATTCTTTTCAGGCCGGCCGCATAGCGGCGGCCGTTGTTCACATAGTGGGCGGCGCTGGCCTTCAGGCCGGCGATCTGCGCCTCGGTCAGCTCGCGCACCACCTTGGCCGGCGCGCCGACGATCAGCGAGCCGTCGGGGAATGCCTTGCCCTCGGTCACCAGCGCCCCCGCACCGACGATGCAGTTGCGGCCGATGCGGGCACCATTCAAGACCACGGCCCCGATGCCGATGAGGCTTTCGTCACCGATGGTGCAGCCGTGCAGCATGACCTGGTGGCCCACCGTCACGTTCTGGCCGACGACCAGCGGAAAGCCGTGGTCGGCGTGCAGCACCGAGCCGTCCTGGATGTTGCTGCCCGCACCAATGGTCAGCGTGTCGCTGTCGCCGCGCAGCACGGCGTTGAACCAGACGCTGACGTCCTGCGCCAGCGTCACCCGGCCGATGACCTCGGCGCTGTCGGCGACGAAGGCCGTGTCGGCCACGTCGGGCAGCCAGTCGTCCAGTTGGTAGATGGCCATGCCCGTTCTCCCTTGACCGCAAAGCGGCGATTTTAGGTACCCTGCCCGCATGTCGATGAGCCGCGACCGCAGGCGCTGTCTGACGGCACTGGGCCTGCTGCCGGCCCTGGGCTCCGCCGCGCCGCTGGCCGGGCCGGGGCCGCTGATCCGGCACTCGCTGGTGCAGCTGCCGCAGGACGCGCCCAACTACGAGCTGGCCGTGCTGACGCTGCTGCTGGAGCGCACGCGTGCCAGCCACGGCCCCTACCGCCTCGCCTTCGCACCGCCGATGTCGCAGAGCCGCGCGCTGCTGCAGCTGGCGGGCGACGAGCTGGACGTCGCCACCTCCATCACCACCGCCCAGCACGAGGCGCGCGCGCTGGCCGTGCGCGTGTGCCTGTACCGCGGGCTGATCGGCATTCGGCTGCCCATCGGGCTGGCGCGCCGGCGCGCCGAGTTGGAGCGCGTTGCCAGCCTCGACGAAGCCCGCCGGCTGCGCCTGGCCCAGGTGGAGAGCTGGCCCGACACGCAGATCCTGAAGGCCAACGGCTGGCCCGTGCAGGCCATCACGCGGCGCGACAGCTTCCCCGAGCTGCTGGTGCGCGAGCGCATCGACCTGTTCGCGCTGGCGGCCATCGAGGTCTACCCCCTTGTCGACGCGCTGCCGGCGCTGGCCGTGCTGGGCGGCTGGCTGATCGCCTACGTGGCGCCGTCGTACTTCTTCGTCAGCCCGCGCCGGCCCGAGCTGGCCGAGCGGCTGCGGCGCGGCTGGGAGCTGGCGCTGGCCGACGGCAGCTTCGCCGCGCTGTTCGAGCAGCGGCTGGGCCCGCAGTTGCAGCGGGCCGCACTGCCGGAGCGGCGCTGGCTGAAGCTGCGCAACCCCGGCCTGCCGGCCGACACGCCGCTGCGGGACGAGCGGCTGTGGCACCCGCTCGTCAGCGCCCGGCTGCGCAGCTGAGCCTGCCGATAATCCCGGGCATGGAAGCCCGCGCCCTCGCCCTGCACATCCTTTGCCTCACTGATCCGCTGGCCAAGGCGGCACGCGCGCTGGACCTGGACCTCTCCGCGCCGCTGGACCCCGATGCACAGCTGGCCGAGCCCGCCGGCGTGCCCGGCCGGCCCGAGCGGCCCCAGCTCGTCGAGCACATCCGCCTGAAGCCGCCCTCCATGCGCACGCCGGCCGGCATCGCCGCGCTGGTGCACGCCATCGCCCACATCGAGTTCAACGCCATCAACCTGGCGCTGGACGTCTGCTGGCGCTTCCCCGGCATGCCCGACGCCTTCTACCGCGACTGGCTGCGCATCGCGCAGGAGGAGGCCAGGCACTTCACGCTGCTGCGCGAGCACCTCGTGACGCTGGGCTTCGACTACGGCGACTTCGATGCGCACAACGCGCTGTGGGACATGGCCGAGCGCACCAAGCACGACCTGCTGGCCCGCATCGCGCTGGTGCCGCGCACGCTGGAGGCGCGCGGGCTGGATGCATCGCCCGCCGTGCGCGCCAAGCTGGTGGGCGCCGGCGACCACCGCGCCGGGGAGATCATCGACGTCATCGTGCACGACGAGGTGGGCCACGTGCTGGCCGGCAACCGCTGGTACCGCTTCCTGTGCGAGCAGCGCGGGCTGGAGCCGGTGGCCACCTATGCCGAACTCGCCGCGCGCTACCAGGCGCCCAGGCTGCGCGCGCCGTTCAACCTCGAAGCCCGCCGCGCCGCCGGTTTCGACGAGGCCGAGCTGGCCGCGCTGCAGGCCGGATGACGCGCCCCATGACCCGCATCCAGGCCAACCTGCTGCTCACCTTCGTCGCGCTGATCTGGGGCTCGGCCTTCGTCGCCCAGCAGCAGGGCATGGCCGACGTCGGCCCGCTGCTGTTCACCGGCGTGCGCTTCCTGATCGGCGCGGCCGTCGTGCTGCCGCTGGCCGTGGCGGAGTGGCGGCGGCTGGGCCGCGAAGGCCGGCCGCTGACGCGCGCCGACGGCTGGCACATCGCCGGGCTGGGCGGGCTGATGACGCTGGGCGCCGTCATGCAGCAGGTGGGCATCCAGCACACCAGCGTCACCAACGCCGGCTTCCTGACGGCCGTCTACGTGCCGCTGGTGCCCGTGCTGGCCTGGCTGCTGCTGCGCCAGGTGGCGCACTGGTCTGCCTGGCCGGCGGCCGGCGGCTGCCTGGTGGGCGCCTTCCTGCTGTCGGGCGCACACGAGCTGCGCATAGCCCTGGGCGACCTGTGGGTGCTGGGCTCCGCGGTGCCCTGGGCCGTGCACGTGCTGATGGTGGGCCGCTGGGCCGACCGCATGGGCGCGCCCTTCCTCGTCGCCTGCGGCCAGTTCGCCGTGTGCGGCGTGCTGTCGCTGGCGGCGGCCTTCGCCACCGAGCCGGTGCGCTGGGCCGGCCTGCAGGCCGCGGCCGGGCCCATCCTCTACACGGGCGTGCTGTCAGTGGGCGTCGCGTTCACGGCGCAGGTCGTCGCGCAGCGCTACGCGCAGGCGGCGGACGCGGCCATCATCCTGTCGTCCGAGACCTTGTTCGCCGCCGCCTTCGGCGCGGTGCTGCTGGGCGAGCGGCTGGACACCGCCGGGCTGGCCGGCTGCGGGCTGATGCTGGCCTGCATCCTGCTCGTGCAGTGGGTGCCGCTGGCCGGCACGTGGACGCGCCGGCGGATTCTGACCAATCCGTCAAATTGACTAGACTGCGGGCTCCCTTGCCTAGGAGGAGCCCCGCATGAGCGCCGACGTTTCCAAGCTGGATGCCTACTGGATGCCGTTCACGGCCAACCGGCAGTTCAAGCAGGCGCCGCGCCTGCTGACGCAGGCCGACGGCATGTTCTTCCGCGACGACAAGGGCCGCGAGGTGCTGGACGGCATCGCCGGCCTGTGGTGCGTCAACGCCGGCCACAACCGGCCGAAGATCGTGCAGGCCATCCAGCAGCAGGCGGCGGAGCTGGATTTCGCGCCGCCGTTCCAGATGGCCCACCCCAAGGCGTTCGAGCTGGCCGAGCGGCTGGCCGCGCTGACGCCCGCCGGGCTGAACCGCATCTTCTTCACCAACTCCGGCTCCGAGGCGGTGGAGACGGCGCTGAAGATGGCCATCGCCTACCACCGCGTGCGTGGCGAAGGTGCCCGCACGCGGCTCATCGGCCGCGAGCGCGGCTACCACGGCGTCAACTTCGGCGGCATCTCGGTGGGCGGCATGGTGGCCAACCGCAAGATGTTCGGCACGCTGCTGGCCGGCGTGGACCACATCCGCCACACGCACGACCCGGCGCGCAACGCGTTCTCCGTGGGCATCCCGCCGCACGGCGCCGAGTTCGCCGACGACCTGGAGCGCCTCATCGCGCTGCACGACGCGTCCACCATCGCGGCCGTCATCGTCGAGCCGGTGGCGGGCTCCACCGGCGTGCTGATCCCGCCGGCCGGCTACCTGCAGCGGCTGCGCGACATCTGCGACAAGCACGGCATCCTGCTGATCTTCGACGAGGTCATCACCGGCTTCGGCCGCACCGGCAACCCCTTCGGCGCGCAGACCTTCGGTGTCACGCCCGACCTGATGACGGTGGCCAAGGGCATCACCAACGGCTGCGTGCCGATGGGCGCGGTGTTCGCGCAGCAGAAGATCCACGACGCCTTCATGACCGGGCCCGAGCACCTCATCGAGTTCTTCCACGGCTACACCTACTCCGCCCACCCGCTGGCCTGCGCGGCCGCGCTGGCGACGCTGGACACCTACGCCGACGGCGGCCTGCTGACCCGTGCGGCGACAATGCAGGCCGAGTTCGCCCAAGCCCTGCACTCGCTGCGCGACGAGCCCAACGTCATCGACGTGCGCAACATCGGCCTGGTCGGTGGCATCGAACTCAAGCCCCTGCCCGGCGAGCCGGCCAAGCGCGCCTTCAACATCTTCCTGGACTGCTGGGAACAAGGCCTGCTCATCCGCACGACGGGCGACACCATCGCGCTGTCGCCGCCGCTCATCATCGAGAGCGGCCACATCGAACGCATCATCGACACCCTCAGAGGCGCCCTGCGCCGCGCCGCATAGAACATGAAATGGCTACTCGCCCTGCTGCTTGCAGGGTCCGCACATGCGCAGAACCTCAGCTACCTCGGCCAGCAGATCGTGCCCACCAGCGCGACCTTCCGCGGCCTGCCGCTCGGGGGGCTGTCCAGCATCGACTTTGTCGCCGCCACCGGCCACTACCTCGCCATCTGCGATGACCGCAGCGACCGCGGCCCGGCGCGCTTCTATGAGCTGACGCTGGACCTGTCCAAGTTCCGCCGCAGCGCCGACCCCGGCGACGCCGGCGTGGGCTGGGTCAACATGACCCCCATCCTCGACACCAACGGCCAGCCCTTCGGCCGCAACATGGTGGACCCCGAAAGCCTGCGCCTGGACACGCGGCGCAACCTCATCTACTGGGCCAACGAGGGCCAGCGCAGCGCGGGCGGCATGCAGAACCCGACGATGCGCCGCATGCACCCCGACGGCCGCCCGGCCGGCGAGTTCGCGGTGCCGAGCTACTACAACCCCGTGGGCAGCGCCGGCGGCCTGGCCGCGGGCGACAAGGGCGTCTACAACAACCTGGCCTTCGAGAGCGTGGCCATCACGCCCGACGGCAAGACGCTGTGGACCATGAGCGAGAACGGCCTCGCGCAGGACAGCGCGCCCACCGCGGTGGGCCGGCCCAGCCGCGCGCGCATGCTGTCGTTCGACCTGGACACCGGCAAGCCCGGCGCCGAGTACGTCTACGACGTGGCGCCGGTGCCGTTCGCGCCGGCCCGCGCCGGTGATTTCGCCACCAACGGCGTGCCCGACATGCTGGCGCTGTCCAGCACCGAGTTCATCGTCATCGAGCGCGCTTTCGCGGTGGGCGCCGTGACGCCCGGCATCGCCGCGTCCACGAAGCAGCCCACCAGCAACACCATCAAGCTCTACCGCATCGACACGCGTGGCGCGACGGACGTGTCCGGCTGGCCCAGCATCAAGGGCCGCGACGTGGTGCCGGTCAAGCGCACCATGCTGCTGGACCTGTCCTCGCTGACCAACGACGACGGCAGCGTGCTGGCGCTGGACAACATCGAGGGCATCACCTTCGGGCCGCTGGTGGACGGCAAGCGCACGCTGATCCTGGTGTCCGACAACAACTTCAATCCGGCGCAGTTCACGCAGTTCATCGCATTACAGATTGATTGACCCCTCGCCCGGTCGCGCCGCGCTGAACGCGGGCGCGCCCAGTCGATCCCCCGAGGGGATGGCGATGCTCGCGGCATCAAGCCGCTCGCACATCGCCCGGCGGGCCGGCTTGGGGCGGCCCGGCGCTCGGCCCGAAAGACCCATTCAGATGCATCCCATTCCCTGGCGCTCCTACGCGCTGCTGGCCACCAGCATGACGCTGGTGGGCAGCTATGTCGGCCTGTCCAAGCTGCTGGTCGCGGCGTTCCCGATCTTCCTGCTGGCCGGCCTGCGCTTCGGCTTTGCGGCGCTGCTGATGCTGCCTTGGCTGAAGAAGCCGGCGCACGAAGCGCCGCTGGATGCGCGCTCGCGGCTGCTGCTGTTCCTCGAGTCCTTCCTCGGCAACTTCCTGTTCTCGATCTGCATGCTGTTCGGCCTGCGGCAGAGCTCGGCCGTCGTCGCGGGCGTCATCATGGCCGGCATCCCGGCGGCGGTGGCGCTGCTGAGCCGCGTCTTCCTGCGCGAACAGCTGGGCACGCGCACGCTGGCCGGCATCGCCTGCGCCGTGGGCGGCATCGCGCTGGTGGCCACCGGCAAGCATGGCGGCGCCGACACGACGCTCGTCGGCGCGCTGCTGCTCATCGCCGCCGTGCTGTGCGAGGCCTGCTACGTCGTCATCGGCAAGCAGCTGACGGCCGGGCTGGGCCCGAAGCGCATCAGCGCACTGATCAACCTGTGGGGGCTGGTGCTGGTCACGCCGCTGGCGATCTGGCAGGGCCTGAGCTTCGATTTCTCGGCGCCCCGCGTGCAGGACTGGGGGCTGCTCGCCTACTACTCGGCCACGGCCAGCGTCATCACCGTGTGGCTTTGGATGGCCGGCCTGCGGGGCCTGCCCGCCGCCAAGGCCGGCGTCTTCAGCGTGTTCCTGCCCATCACGACGGCGCTCGTCGGCCTGGCGCTGGGCGAGGCGCTGTCGCCCCAGCAGGCGCTGGCCTATGGCCTGGCCCTGGCGGGCGTGCTGCTGGCCACCTGGCCGGCGAAACCGGCGCCTCGTTAGGATGCCGGCATGTCCCTGGAAGCCGACCTCGCGCGCTGGCGCGAGCACCTGACCCGATTCGCCGCCCTGCTGGGCAGCCCGCCGGACCGCCAAGCCGCACCGGTGCCCGAGACCGCGCCGGGCCACTGCCTGATTTTCGCGCCCCACCCCGACGACGAATGCATCGTCGGCGCGCTGCCGCTGCGGCTGCGCCAGGAGGCCGGCTGGCGCGTCACCAACGTGGCCGTCACGCTGGGCAGCCAGGCCGAGCGCCGCGAGCCCCGCTGGGCCGAGCTGCTGGACGCCTGCGGCGTGCTGGGCTTCGGCTGCCTGCGCGTCGGCGAGCAGGGCCTGTCCGCCGTGCGTGCCGGCGCCATCCAGCCGGCCCAGGTCGCGGCGATCGCGGCGCTGCTCGTCGAGCACCGCCCCGCCCTCGTGCTGGCGCCGCACCCGCTGGACGACAACCCCAGCCACCGCGGCGTGCATGAGCTGGTGCTGCAGGCCCTTGCCGCCGCGAAGCTGGACACGGTGCTGGCCCTGACCGAGTTCTGGTCCACGCAGGCCGCGCCCAACGCGCTCGTCGAATCCAGCATCGCCGACACCGCCCGGCTCATCACCGCGCTGGAGCGGCACACCGGTGAGATCGCGCGCAACCCCTACCACCTGCGGCTGCCGGCCTTCCTGGCCGACGCCGTGCGCCGCGGCGGCGAGCTGCTGCTGGGCGCCGGCGAGGCGCCGCCGGACATCGCCTTCGCCACCCTCTACCGCCTCGTCGCGTGCCGCGCCGGCCAGCCCGTCGCCGACCTGCCGCGCCGCCTCTTCCCTGCCGACCGGGCACTGTCCTCCGCCCTGCTCACGCCATGACACCCACCGCCCACCTTCGCATCCACCAGTTCGCCGGCCTGCAGCCCGGGCCCCGCCTGCTCGTCACCGGCGCCGTGCACGGCAACGAGGTCCATGGCACGAAGGCGATGGCAGAGATCGCCCGCCAGCTCGATGCCGGCGAGCTGACGCTGCTGCGCGGCACGCTGACCTTCGTGCCCATCGTCAACCCGCTGGCCCACCAGTTGGACCGCCGCGAGGGCGACCGCAACCTGAACCGCAACCTGCGCCCGCCCGTCATCGCACAGGACTACGAGGACCGCATCGCGCGCGTGCTGTGCCCGCTGATCGCGCAGCACGACGGCATCCTGGACCTGCACAGCTTCCAGAGCCAGGGCCCGGCGTTCGCGATGATCGGCCCGCGCAACAACACCGGCGAGCTGGAGCCGTTCTCGCAGGAGGCCACCGAATCCGCGCTGGCCGCGCGCCTGGGCGTGGGCCGCATCGTCGAGGGCTGGCTGTCCACCTACGCGCTGGGCCTGCAGCGCCGCCAGCAGCGCGCGCACGACGGCTCGCGCCGCGCCACGCTGGTGTCGGATCCGCACTACGGCGTCGGCACGACCGAGTACATGCGCTCCACCGGCGGCTGGGCCATCACGCTGGAATGCGGCCAGCACCTGGACCCGAACGGCCCCGAGGTGGCCCGCCTGGCCATCCTGCGCACGCTGGTGTTCCTGGGCATGCTGGCCGAGGACGCGGTCGAGCCGCACCGCCCCGCACAGCCGCCGGAGGTGCTGCAGCTCTACGACGTCATCGACCGCGAGGACATGGGCGATGCGTTCGAGCAGCCCTGGGCCAGCTTCGACGCCATCGAGCGCGGCCAGAAGATCGGCACGCGCGCCAGCGGCGAGGCCGTGCTGGCGCCCAGCGAGGGCCGCATCGTCTTCCCGAACGTGAAGTCGCAGCCGGGCACCGAGTGGTTCTACCTGGCGCGCCCCAGCGACCGGCAGCTGGGCTGACCCGCCGCCGCCATGAGCACCGCCCCCGCGCCTGCCCCGCGCCGCCGCCGGTGGGTGCGGCTGGCGGCCAAGGTGCTGCACGAGGTGGCGGCCATCGGCTTCGGCGGCGGCCTGGCGGCCTGCCTGTTGATCAACGGGCTGGCAGACCGGGCATCGCCCGAGGCGTTCGCCAGCGCACGCTGGCTCTACGCAGCGATTGCGCAGTACCTGCTGGTGCCGTGCATGGCGGTCGTCGTCGTCAGCGGGCTGGTGGCCCTGGCCGCCACGCGCGGCTACCTGGACGCGGGCTGGGCCTGGCTGAAGGCGCTGCTGGGCATCACGGTGTTCGAGGCGACGCTGGTGGTGGTGGGCTCGGGCAGCCGCCAGGCGGCGCTGCTGGCGGCCTTCACGGCCGACCCGACCGCACTGCAGGCGCTGCTGCGCGCGGAGCGCAACACCTTGTGGCTGCTGGTGGCGTTGTGCGTGGTGAACGTCGTGCTGGCGGTGTGGCGGCCGCGGCTGACCTGGCAGGTGCGCTGACGCACCGGCCCGAGCCGTTCACCCCATCGTGCCGCGCGCCTGCATCGCCTCGCGCCAGCGGCGCAGGTGCGGGTGCTCGTCGCCGGGCTTGATCTTCACCACCCGCGCAAAGTCGACCGCCACGACGGCCGTGATGTCGACGACGCTGAACTGCCCCGCCGCGATGAAGTCGCGGCCGGCCAGGTGGTCGTTCAGCGCCGTGAAGAACCGCTGCACGCGCGCCAGGCCGCGCTGCGCCAGCTCGGGGATCTGCGCATAGTCCACCGGCCCGGTCAGCGCGCGGCCAGCCATCGCCGGGCTGCTGTTGCGGAACGCCTCCGCAATCGCGGCCAGCCCTTCGAACTCGACACGCCACTGCCAGCCGGCGATCTCGGCCTTGTCCAGCGCCGTGCGGCCCAGCAGCGGTGGCTCGGGAAAGCGTGCCTCCACGTAGGCCGCGATAGCCGCGTTGTCGGTCAGCACCGGGCCTTCGTCGGTCACCAGCGCCGGCACCGTGCACTGCGGGTTGATGCGCCGGAAGGCCTCGCCCAGCTGCTCGCCGCTGCGCAGGTCCACCTGCACGGTCTCGTGCGGCACGCGCTTCTCCGCGAGCAGGATGCGCGCGCGGCGCGGGCTGGGCGCGGTGGCGCAGTCGTAGAGGGTGATCATGCTGCTGGCGCCAGCTTGTCCTGCGTGCGCAGCTCGAAGTCGCTGGCGTCATGGCGCTCGTGCAGCTGGTTGTGCGGCTCGCCCCAGGTGCGGTTGACCTTGCGGCCGCGCTGCACGGCCGGGCGCTGGGCGATCTCGTCGGCCCAGCGGATGACGTGCCCGTACTCGTGCACCGACAGGAACTCGCCCGCGCCGTAGAGCTGGCCCTTGGCCAGCGCGCCGTACCAGGGCCAGGTGGCCATGTCGGCGACGGTGTAGTCGTCGCCCGCGAGGAACCGGCGCTCGGCGAGCAGGCGGTTCAGCACGTCCAGCTGGCGCTTGACCTCCATCGCATAGCGGTCGATGGGGTACTCCTGCTTGGCGGGCGCGTAAGCATAGAAATGGCCGAAGCCGCCGCCCAGGAACGGCGTGCTGCCCATCTGCCAGAACAGCCAGCTCAGGCACTCGGCGCGCGCCGCACCGCCCGCCGGCAGGAAGGCGCCGCCGAACTTCTCGGCGAGGTAGACGAGGATGGCGCCGGACTCGAACACCCGCACCGGCTCGGGCCCGCTGCGGTCCACCAGCGCCGGGATCTTGGAGTTCGGGTTGGCGGCGACGAAGCCGCTGCCGAACTGCTCGCCCTCGTTGATGCGGATCAGCCAGGCGTCGTACTCGGCGCCCGTGTGGCCGGCCTCCAGCAGTTCTTCCAGCATGACGGTCACCTTCGCGCCGTTGGGCGTGCCCAGCGAGTACAGCTGCAGCGGGTGTTCGCCGACAGGCAGCGCCTTGTCGTGCGTGGGCCCGGCGACGGGCCGGTTGATGTTGGCGAACTGGCCGCCATTGGCCTTGTTCCAGGTCCAGACCTGGGGCGGGGTGTAGTCGGTCATGACAGGTTTTCAATCGGTATTCCGGGCCGAGCGCCGGGCCGCTCCCAAGCCGGCCCGTCTGGCGATGTGCGAGGGGGGCATACCCCGCGAGCATCGCCGTCCCCTCGGGGGACCGGCCAGGCAGGACCGCGTTCAACGCGGCCAGACTGGACGAGGGGCGGTTCAGTTCGGCAACGCTAACGCAAAAGCCAATTTCCCGTTCTTCTTGACGTGATAGAGCGCCTCGTCGGCCGCCTGCATCAGCGCCTGCGGCTCCACGCCGTGCGCGGGCAGGCAGGCCACGCCGATGCTGACGCCCACGCGTACCGTCAGGCCGGACGACAGCGGGATGGGCCGCGACAGCCCGTCCAGCAGCGCCTGCATGACCTGCGCCAGCACCGCATCGCCCGGCCCCACGTCGCGCAGCGCGACGAGGAACTCGTCGCCGCCCAGCCGCGCCACGAGGTCGGACGAGCGCCGCACCGCGGCCCGCATGCGCTCGGCGCAGGCCACCAGCACCTCGTCACCGGCCGCATGACCGTGCGTGTCGTTGATCTGCTTGAAGCCGTCGAGGTCGATGCAGGCCACGCTGAGCAGCCCGCCGCGGTCGCGCGCGTCGGCGACGAAGCGCTCCAGCACCGCCTGGCCGGCGCCGCGGTTCTTCAGCTGCGTCAGCGCGTCGTGCTCGGCCAGGTGGCGCACGGCGTTCTCGTCGCTCTTGCGCTCGGTGATGTCGTAGATGACGCCCTCCACCGTCCGCGCGCCCTCGCGCGGCACGGACACCAGGCAGTGCACCCAGCGCCGCTGGTCGCCCTGCGGCGCCAGCTCCAGGTCGGCCGACACCGTCTCGCCGCGCCGCGCCGCCTCGTCGATCATCTGCCGCACCTGCTCGGGCCGGCTGAAGACGCGGCCGACGAAATCGTGCTGGCCCAGCAGGCGCAGCTCGTCCATTGGCAGGCCCACCAGGCGCGACACCATCGGGTTGCCGTTGATGAGGTGGCCCGCCTCGTCCAGCACGAAGATGCCGGCGCTGCTCGCGTCGAAGATCTGCCGGTACTGCGCCTCCATCGCCTCCACCTCGGCCCGCAACGCGCGCTCGGTCTGCAGCTGCCGCTCGTTGGCGTCCAGCAGCGCATTGGCGCCGGCGATCAGCACGCCGATCTCGTCGGCCGCGTGGCTGTCGGGCGTCTGAAGCCGCTCGCCGCTGCCGGGCGTCATGCGGCGCAGTGCGCTGGCCAGGCGCACGATGGGGCTGGACACCAGGCGCGCGGCCAGCAGGTACAGCATCAGCGCCAGCAGTGCCGCCTGCCCGGCCATCGCCGCGGCCAGCGTGTAGGCCTCCTGGTTGGCGTCGGCGCGCACCCGCGCGTCGTTCAGCCGGATGCGCAGCTGGCCCAGGTTCTCCCGGGCGTCGAAGGGCGACACCAGCGGCCGCGTCAGCAGCGTCGCGTCCGCATGCTCGCTGGCTCCCTTGCGCACCGCCCTGGCCAGCGCCCGGCCGTCGGCGGCCACCACCTCCACCACGTCCACCAGCTCGTTGCGCGCCAGGCCGCCGGCCACCTCCTGCAGCAGCACCTCGTCCCGGGCATAGGCGCCGATGGCCAGCGTCGCCTCCACGGCCGTGGCCAGCGCCTGCACGCTGCTGCGGCCGCTGGCCAGCGCGCGCGCCTGCCCTAGCTGGTAGGCGATGCCGGCGGCCACCAGCGCCAGCAGCGTGGCGCTGGCGAACACCAGCAGCATGAAGCGCAGCTGCAGGCTGTTGGCACCTCGCACCCGCGGTGCAGGCGTCGTCATTTGGCGGCCGCCTCCTTCAGGACCAGCACGGTGCGCAGGCCCGGCTCCGTCGGCTCGCGCCCCAGCCAGCCCAGCGCGCTGGGGTTGCGGCGCAGGATGCCGGCCATGGCCGTCTCGTCGGGCAGCGCCTGCGGCGGCACGCTCTGGCCCGAGAACATCAGCCGTGACCAATAACTGTTGACCTGCGCGGCGCTCATGCCCGTCAGCGCCTGGTAGAAGGCGGCGCGGCGCGGGTGGTCGCGCGGCAGGTCGAAGATCAGCGCGAGATCGCCGTTGGCGAAGGCCCGGCTTCGGCCCATGAAC
Organism: Roseateles sp.; assembly: GCA_041914785.1. Classification (GTDB taxonomy): domain Bacteria; phylum Pseudomonadota; class Gammaproteobacteria; order Burkholderiales; family Burkholderiaceae_C; genus Pelomonas. The sequence continues at coordinate 17,471 of JAYSCT010000035.1, read as the reverse complement.
AGGTCCACCGCCTCCTTCTGCGTCAGCGCGCGCAGCGGGTTGTTGGCGTTGACGACGACATAGAAGTCCGCCCAGGCGGGCAGCGCCGGCAGCAGGGCCAGCAGTGCGGCGGCGAGGGAATGACGGAGGGCGCGGGCGGGCATGGCGGTCAGAAGATGAAGTCCACCACCGCCGTCGCCACGCGCGCGCGGCCCGCCGAGCCGTCCGCGCCCGACCACAGCGACCCGCCGCCGCGCGCCACCTTCACGCGGTCCCACTGCAGCTTCAGCGCCGCCTGGGGGTGGAAGTCCCAGCGCACGCCGCAGGACCAGCTGGCCTGCACCAGCCGCCCGCCGTTGAGCACGGCCGCCACCGCCGTGCCCAGCCCCTGCGCCTCGGCCGCGGCGACCGGCCCCAGCACCGGCGTCAGCACCTGCTGCCAGGCCGGCGGATCGAGCGCCGCCACCGCGTTGCGGGAGCGGCCGTGGCCGACGAACGGCGTCCAGTCGCCGAAGCGGTGGCCCAGCATCACGTAGAACGTGCGCTCCACCGTCAGCGGCGCGGCCGACACATGCACGAACTCGGCGCTGCCCTGCCAGTCGCTACCCTCGTAGCGCAGGCCCACCTCCGTGAAGAGCGCCTGGATGCCGTTGGCGCCCAGCCGTTCGCGCAGCTGCTGCGCCGGCGCCGCCACCGTGGGCAGCGGCAGCGCGCCGAGCTGGCCCAGCGCCGCCAGCGCGGCGCGCTGGGCACCGTCCTGCTTGAAGTCGATGCGCGAACGGGCGATGCTGGCCCGCAGCAGCCAGCCGCCCTGCTCGCGCGACACCATGCCGCCCAGCACCGAGTTCAGCCGGCCGGCCTCGGAGAAATTCACGTCGCCGATGCGCGTAGCCCCGGCCATCAGCTTGGCGCGCCACTGCGCATCGCCGACGATCCAGCTGCGCGCGACGTCGCCGCCATCCAGCGTCGTCGGCAGCCGGGCATAGAACTCCACCGGCGGGCGGATGCTGAGGAAGCCGAAGCCGACGTTGCGGTAGTCCGCCATCAGGAAGGTGTCGACATTGACGCGGCCCGCGCGCAGCGTCCACTCGGCGTCGGGCCGGTAACTGGCGTAGGCCCATTCCAGCGCGTCGCTGTCCGCGGCGAACGCGCCGCGCCGCTTGGCGATGCCCTGGGCCACCAGCTCCAGCGACGTGCCGATGCTGTAGTTCGCCTGCACGCCCAGCCGGCTGTCCACGTCCGCGCGCCAGCGGCCGGGCCGGGCGGGCTGCGTCAGCTCGCGCCGGAACCCCCAGGTCGGCGGCGCTTGCACCTCGCTGACGCCCAGCGTGCCGAACCCGCTGATGCGCAGCCCGGTCGTGGCGGGCCGCTCGGCGTCCTGGGCGGCGGCGGCGCCGGCCCAGGCCACCAGGCCGGCCATCAGCCCGCGGGTCAGGAACAGGCGATGTCGGGAAGGCATGAAAAGCATGAAAAAGCGCGCTGGCCGGCAGTGGGCGTCTATTAGCCCCCGAGTTTCCCGGGTTCACAAGCCCCCGCGGCGCCCCCGGCGGCACCCCGTCACATTTGCGACCGCCTTGCAAGCCCAGGGGCTCGGGGCCAACGCCGAGAATGCCGGCCATGCGCATCGACTTCATCTCCGACATCGTCTGCCCCTGGTGTGCCATCGGGCTGTATTCGCTGGAACAGGCCGCCGCACGCATCCCGGGCCTGGCGCTGGACATCCACTTCCACCCCTTCGAGCTGAACCCCGGCATGGGCCCGGACGGGCAGGACATCGAGGAACACCTGGCCGAGAAGTACGGCGCCAGCCCGACCCAGCTGGCCGGCACGCGCCAGGCCATCCGCGAGCGCGGCGCGGCGCTGGGCTTCGACTTCCGCATGGAAGCGCGCAGCCGCATCTACAACACCCGCGATGCGCACCGCCTGCTGCACTGGGCCGACGAGGCCTTCGGCGGCGCCGTGCAGCGCACGCTCAAGGTCGGGCTGCTGAAGGCCTACTTCACCGACGGCCGCAACGTGTCCGACCCCGCCGTGCTGCTGGAGCAGGCCGTGGCCGCCGGCCTGCCCGAGGCCCAGGCGCGCGAGCTGCTCGCCAGCCGGCGCTACGACGCCGAGGTGGCCGAGGCCGAGGCCCAGGTGCACGCCCAGGGCATCCACGCGGTGCCGGCCATCGTCGTCAACCAGCGCCACCTGATCCAGGGCGGCCAGTCGGTCGAGGTGTTCGAGCAGCTGCTGCGCCAGGTGCAGGCCCAGGGCTGACCCGGCCGGCGCGCCGCGCCGGACCTGAGACAATCACGCCCTGCATTCCGAAGCCCGCCGCTGGCGGGCTTCTCGTTTCTTCAGCGCCCATGTTCAAGAACCTGATCACCTACCGCATCGGCGAAGGCTGGACGGCCGACGCCCAACTGCTCGGCGAACAACTCGCCAAGGAACCCTTCCTGGCCTGCGCCCCCACCCAGCCGCTGGCCGTGGGCTGGGCGCCGCCGCGTGGCGTCGAGCACGCGCCGCTCGTCGAGGTCGTCGACGGCCACTGGCTCATCAAGCTCAAGCGCGAGGCGCGGCTGCTGCCGTCGTCCGTCGTGCAGGAGCGCGTCGAGGAGCTGGCCGAGCACATCGAGGAAACCACCGGCCGCAAGCCCGGCAAGAAGGCCAAGAAGGACCTGAAGGAACAGGCCACGCACGAGCTGCTGCCGCGCGCCTTCACGAAGACCTCGGCCACGCAGGTGTGGATCGCGCCCGCGCAAGGCCTGCTGTTCGTCGACGCCGGCTCCAGCAGCCGCGCCGACGAGGTCGTCACGATGCTGATCCAGGCCAGCCCCGGCCTCAGCCTGCAGCTGGTGCAGACGGCCGAGAGCCCCGCCGCCTGCATGGCCGCCTGGCTGATGGACGGCGTGACGCCCGAGGGCTTCCAGATCGAACGCGAGTGCGAACTGAAGGGCAGCGACGAGCAGAAGTCCGTCGTGCGCTACGCGCGCCACCCGCTGGACATCGACGAGGTCCGCGCCCACCTGACCAGCGGCAAGATGCCCACGCGGCTGGCGCTGAGCTACAAAGAACGCGTCGCCTTCACGCTGACCGAGGGCTTCGCGATCAAGAAGATCAGCTTCCTGGACCTGGCCTTCGAGGGCCGGGCCGAGGCCAGCGGCGACGAGGCCTTCGACGCCGACATGGCGCTGGCCACCGGCGAGTTGAGCGGCCTGATCCCGGCACTCATCGAGGGCCTGGGCGGCGAGCACGACTTCGCCGCCGGCGCCGCGCCGGCGCCCGTGCCGGCCAGCCTGCCGGAACCCACCGCAGCGGTCAGCGAGGAAGCGCCGCCCTGGTGAGCCGGGGCACCGCCCCGGCGGTGCAGCGGGCGAGGCCAGCGTCAGCGGCGCGCAGCCAAAGCGCCACCGGCAGCACCGGCATGCGGCAGATAGCCCCGGGTGGCAAGCCGCCACGGGTCCAGTTCGCGGCGGTTGACCGGGTGGCCGCCGGCCAGCTGGCCGGCCGCCCAGGCCACGCGCGCCCAGGCGCCGTCGCCCAGCGCGTCGCGCCACGCGCTCAGCGCCGCCATCAGCCCGGGCTGCAGCCAGACGTCCCAGCAGGGCTCATCCGGCGCCAGCCGCTTCAGCCCCGTGTGCACCGCGTCGGCCAGCAGCCGCAGCCGCGCCTCGGCCACCGCGCCGCCGCAGGCCCGCAGCAGGCCGCGCAGCAGCCGGTTGCGTGACGCGGCCACGCCGGCATTCAGCGTCAGCAGCCGCTGCACCTGCTGCAGCGCCGTGCGCACCGACGTGGGCGGCAGCGGCGCGCACAGCGGCAGCGCGGGCACGTCCAGCGGCCGGTCGGCATGGGCCGGGCCCAGCATCAGCACCGCCAGCCGCAGCCACTCGACGGGCGCGAGGCCATGGGCCGCGTCGGCGCGCTGCGACAGCGCCCACACCTCGGCGAAGCCGCGCGTGCCCTTGGCGCGGTTCACGCGAGCCGACAGCATCGCCAGGTTGGACGCCGCGTAGGCGCCGTCGTTGTTGAGCCGGTCCACCGACGCATCGCTGCCCAGCCGCGTGGCATGCGTCAGCGGCTGGCGGGTCACCGGGCAGTGGCTGACGTCCAGCCGGCGCAGCAGCTCGACGGTGACGTCGGGCGCCACCGCCCGCCCCCGGGCCAGCGCGCCCAGCCGCAGCTGCAGCCACTTGCGCACGAAGCGGTCGTCCTGGCGCGGCCGGGCGCCCCGCCCCGCGGCAGCGGCGGCGAAGCCCTCGCGCACCGCCAGCGGCCAATGGGGCTGCGGCGCGATGGCGCTGAGGCGATGCAGGTCGTGGCCCAGGCGGCGCCCCGCCTCGACCGCGTCGAAGTCGTCGATGTTCATCCCCATCTCCGGGCTGTGCCGGCGGCAGCATCCGCGCCGCCGGGCAGGCGTCAGAACCCCAGCTTGACGCTCACGCGCACCGTGCGCGGCTCGGCGGGGTGGATGTGCCGGTCGGCCACAGGCGCGGGCTCGCCCGGCAGCTGCGACTCGTAGAAGTACTCGATGTCGTTGACCTTGCGGTTGCCCAGGTTGAAGACGTCGAGGGTCACCTCGGCCCTGTCCCACAGCTTGCGGCTGACGCGCAGGTTGGTCGTCAGCGACGAGCGCGAGCGCACGCTGTTGTCCTCGATGAGCGCGCCGGAGCCCAGGTAGCGCCACTGCAGGCTGGCCGACCACGGGCCCAGCTCGCGCAGCGTGACGGCGACGGACGCGACCTTGTCGACCGCGTTGGGGATGCGGTTGCCGGCCGCGTCGGCGTCGGAGAAGCGCGCATGCGTCCAGGCCAGGTCGGCGTCGATGAGCAGCCACGGCACCGGCACGTAGCGGTTGTTCCACTCGATGCCGCGGCGCTGCGTGGGCCGGCCGGCCTCGGTGGCGCCGGCATCGCCCACGTAGACGAGCTCGGAATCGAAGTCCAGCTTCCACAGCGCCAGCGAGCTCTGCAGGCCCGGCAGCCATTCGGTGCGCGCGCCCAGCTCCAGGCCACGGGCGGCCACGAGGCCGGGCACCTTGTCGACGGCCTCGCCGGTGCGCGGGTCGACGGTGGCCGTCGTGCCGCGCGCGTCGTTGCTGTGGAAACCGCGGCCGGCGTTGAGGAAGAACTCGGTCCTGGCCCACGGCCCGGCGATCAGCGACAGCTTGGGCGAGAACAGCCGCGCCGAGCTGCGGCCCGAGTTGGCACCGTCGGTGAGGCTGTCGACCTGGAAGCGCGCCTGGTCGGCCCGCAGGCCGGCGATGGCGCGCAGCCAGGGCGTCAGCTCGACGGCGGTCTGGCCGTACAGCCCCAGCTGCGTCTGGCGCACGTCGTCATCGCGCGTGGTGCCGGTGACGCGGCGCTCCACGGTGTCGAACAGGCCCACGCGGATGCGGTCATGGCGCAGCTGCGCGCCGACCTCGCTGCGCGCCGGCAGCCCGCCCAGCCGGTGCTCGACGGCATGGCTGGCACTGGCGCCGTAGACGCTGCGCCGGTCCTGCTGCGAGAACTGGTCGCCGTCGTCGGGGCGCTCCAGCGCGTAGGTGAAGTTGGAGAACAGCTTCAGGCGGTAGTTCATCGCATAGGCTGCGACGCGCGTCGCGTCGGCATCCGTCACGCGATGCCATTCGCCGGACAGGCTGGCGCGGCGGGTCTCGCCACCGTCGCTGGTGTCGATGGCGTCGAAGCGGCCGAACGGCCGGCCATTGAACGTGCCGGCGGCGATGAGCCGCTCGGGCACCTGGTCGGTCGATCGCCACGTCGCGTCGTAGCCCATCAGGCTGGCGCTCCAGCCCTCGGCGCGCGTGCCGCCCGACAGCGTGACGACGCCGTTGCTCTTGCGCAGGTGCTCGGCCAGCGTCCACGGCCCGTCGTTGTGCTGCACCTCGACGGCGCCGAGCAGGTTCAGCCCGCCCCCCAGCGCCGACGAGCCGGCGCCGACGAAGCGCTGGAACTGGCGCTGCCCAAGCGTCAGCGTGGCGAAGCCCTCGTCCAGCGTGCGGCGGTAGGCGATGTGGGCCGAGCCGGCGGCGGAGAAGTCGCCGGTGGTGGCGAAGTACGGACCCTTGCGGTAGTCGATGCGCTCGACCAGCTCGGGGATCAGGAAGTTCAGGTCCGAGTAGCCCTGGCCATGGCCGTGCGTGGGCATGTTGACCGGCAGGCCGTTGACGGTGGTGGCGAAGTCGGTGCCATGGTCGAGGTTGAAGCCGCGCAGGAAGTACTGGTTGGCCTTGCCGTCGCCGGAGTGCTGCGTGACGATGACGCCGGGCACGAACTCCAGCACCTCGCCGGGGCGCAGCGCGGGGCGGCTCTTCAGCAGCTCGGCGCGGATGCTGCCTTGCGACGCGGCGTCGGCGCTGCCGATGGCGTTGTCGTAGTGGCGGCCGGTGACTTCGACCTTCTCCAGCACGGCGGCGGCGACGAGCACGGGCGGCGCGCTCTGCGCGTGGGCGGTGGTGGTGGCGAGCAGGCAGGCGGCGGCCAGCAGCGTGGGCTGGAAGCGGCGGATCTTGGGCATGGGGAATCTCGGCAGGTTCGGGCGTGCGCACAGGCAGGCCCGGCCGGTCAGGTCGTGACCGGCAGGCATCGGCAGGGGCGGGGATGGCGCGTGTGACGCGCCCGCAAGCCTCAGCCGCGCGGCGGCGCGAGCGCAGGCGCGACGACGCGGTCGCGCCAGGCCCCGTGCGCCGTGGCCGGGCGTTCGCCGCCCGCCAGCACGGGCAGCACCGGCGCCACCGGCAGCCAGGCCAGGAAGGCGGTCACGCCGCCCTGCCCCGCGTCATCCAGCGCGTCGGCCGCCTGCACGACGTCGGCCGTGTCCGCCGCATGCCGGTGCAGCACGCCGCCGTGGGCGTGCAGCTGCGAGCCGCTGGCGCGGCTCGCCGTCCAGCCCAGCCGCGGGCCTTGCAGCCGCGCGTCCTGCGCGGCGTGCAGCTGGTCCAGCAGCGCGCGCACCGGCTGGGCCAGCCGGGCCAGCAGGCCGTCGTGCGGCGCCGCCACGGCGCCGGTGTGCATGTGGCGGTGGCCCTGCAGGCCCACCATCCACTGCGCCACGCCCTGCAGCGGCAGCACCACCAGCAGCAGCATCAGGATGCCGGTGCGCGCGCGGTGCAGCAGTGACGACGGGAGGAAGGGCACGGGGAGGACGTGGTGAACGCAGTGATGCAGACAGGGCAGCGGACCGCGCATCATCCACCGGCTCGGTTGCCCACTTGTGACAGGCTACGCGGCGGGCCCGCGCGCGGATGCGTGCCTCAGCCGCCCCAGCTCGTGAACGGGCGCACCGCCAGGTTGGCGTTGACGTAGCGGGCGTCGCCCGTCACCTCGGTACCCAGCCAGGCCGGGCGCGCGAACGCCTGCCCCTCGGCGTCCAGCTCGATCTCGGCGACGACCAGGCCGGCGTTGGCGCCCAGGAACTCGTCCACCTCCCAGGTCATGCCCTCGAACGGGCACAGGTGGCGCACCTTCTCGACGACGGGGCCGTCGCACAACGCCAGCAGCTGCTGCGCGTCGGCCAGCGGCACGGCGTACTCGAACTCGGCGCGCGTGGCGCCGGTCGTCGCGCCCTTGATGGTCAGGAAGGCCGCGTCACCGGCGATGCGCACGCGCACCGTGCGCGCCGGGTCGCGGCTCAGGTAGCCCTGGCTGAAGCGGGTGCGGCTCGCGGCCTGCTGTCGCCAGCCGTCGCCGGTGACGAGGAATTTGCGTTCGATCTCAATGCCCATCGCGGGTGCCTTCAGCTGCCTGCGCTGCGGCCTCGCGCAGCTTGTCCTTCTTGCTCTTGCGCGTCGCGCTCTTGATGCCGCCGGTGGCCTGCGCCTCGGTCGCCACGGCCTGCGGCTCGAAGCCGGGCAGCCGCTCGCGCAGCACGCGCTGGCCTTGCCGCTTCTCGATGAGGCGGAAGTGGCTCTCGGCATTCTCGGCGCTGTCCGCGCAGATGAAGCTGACGGCGGTGCCGGTGGCGCCGGCGCGGCCGGAGCGGCCGATGCGGTGCGTGTAGTCGGCCGCCGAGCGCGGCAGCTCGTAGTTGACGACGGCGTCCAGCGCGTCGACGTGCAGGCCGCGCGCGGCCACGTCGGTGGCCACCAGCACCGCGACGCTGCCGTCCTTCAGCGCCGCCAGCACGTCGCGGCGCGCGCCCTGGCTGAGCTCGCCGTGCAGCACGCCGGCCTTGAAGCCGTGGGCATGCAGCTTGTCCGACACCAGCTCGGCCGTGTAGCGGCTGGCAACGAACACCAGCACGCGCTGCCAGCCCGCGTCGCGCAGCAGCTGGCGCAGCGCGGGCAGGCGCTGGGCGCGGTCCAGCTGGATGGCGCGCTGCGTGATCTGCGGCGGCGCCTCCTCGATGGCGATGCGCACCGGCTCGTGCAGCAGCTGCGCCGCCAGCGCCTCGACCGCGGGCGGGAAGGTGGCCGAGAACAGCAGCGACTGGCGCCGCGCCGGCAGCTGCGCCAACACGCGCTGGAGCTCGTCGGCAAAGCCCTGGCCCAGCAGGCGGTCGGCCTCGTCCAGCACCAGGCAGTCGACGCCGGCCAGCGTCAGGCCGTTGTGGTCCAGCAGGTCCAGCAGCCGGCCCGGCGTGGCCACCATGACGTCGCAGCCGCCGCGCAGCGCCATCAGCTGCGGGTTGATGGACACGCCGCCGAAGGCCAGCGCCACGCGCGGGCGGTGCATCAGCAGCGCCGCCAGCTCGCGCAGCAACTGCGCCGTCTGCACGGCCAGCTCGCGGGTGGGCGCCAGCACCAGCGCGCGCGGCCCCGGGCGCGGCGGTGACGCGACGAGGCGCTGCAGCAGCGGCAGCGCAAAGGCGGCCGTCTTGCCGGCACCGGTCTGCGCGAGCGCGAGCACGTCGCGGCCGGCCAGGATGGGCGGCAGCGCCGCGGACTGCACGGCGGTGGGAGCGTGGTAGCCCTGCTCGCGCACGGCGCGCAGCAAGGCGGGCGACAGGCCCAGGGAAGCGAAGGACATGGGCCGATTGTCGCGGCCCGGCGGCTGGCTGCGGCCAGCCGCCTCGCTCAAGGAGCGGTCGTGAACATCCAGGTGCGGTGCACGGCCGTCGAACCGATGGTGGCGTCGAGCTCCACGCGGTACTGCGTGCCGGCCGCCAGCGGCGCGTTCGGCACCAGCCCGGCCTCGTTGTCCGCGATGAACCGGTTGCGATCGCTGGCGCTGGTGATGACGGTGGCCGCCACCGGCGTGCCGTCGCTCGCCCGGGTGATCACGAAGCGGCTGACCTGCACCACCGACATCGCGTGCAGCGTGACGGGATAGCCTTCGGACAGCCCCGCCTCCAGCGGCTTCATGCTGGAGGCCGGCATGCGCACCGGCACGCCGCTGCTGGTGTCGCGCGGCCACACGGCAAAGCCGTCGGCCGCCGCCGGTGTCGCCGCGGCGATCCGGGCGGTGTCCAGCACCAGCACGCCGCGCCTGGACTGCAGCGAGGCGCCGATGCCGACATGCTGCGCCACGGGGTTCAGCAGCAGCATCCGCCCATACAAGTTGTCCAGCGCATGCTCCACCAGCTCCGTGGCCGGGAAATAGCTCTGCCCGACGGTCGTGTCGAAGCCCAGCACGCTCTCGCCGTGCGCACGCACGCCGCCCTGGAGCACGGGGCTGACGCCTGCGGCGGCCAGGCGCTGGTCCACCGTCGAGCCGGTGAAGCAGGGCTGGCCGGCCACTTCGTCCGTGCCGCCGACCTCGTTGAACGCCACGTAGCGCGCATGGGCCTGCGCCGTCCCTTCCAGTGCGGGCAGGCGTTCGAACTGCGGCACGCCGGCCGAGACGCGGGCCAGGTTCACCAGCGCCAGCACGGCCGGCGCCGCCAGCAGGACATCGCCGGACGTGCAGGTCACCGTGCTCACCGGAGGCGTCGCGGTGTCCGCGGGCACGCCGCTGGCGGGCGTCGCCGGCACCGTCAGTGGGGGCTCCGGGGTGGCGGGCGTGGGAGATGGGGTCGGGGTCGGGGTCGGGGTCGGCGCGGGCGTGGCCGGCGTCGTCGCGACGGGCGCCGTCGCCAGCGGCGCGGAGCCGGCCGGGGTGCCGCCTCCGCCCCCGCCGCCGCAGGCGGTCAGGGCCAACGCGATTAGCGACAGGCAGGCGTGTGCCGGCAAGAGGCGGCTGGGGGGCATGCAAGCTCCTGAAACGGCGCGTCACGCCGTGAAACCGGGCGACGCGCCGGCACGGGCATTGGAGGGGCCGCGGGGTGGGCCGCCCGTCGGCGGCGCGGGCATGTGCCCGTAGGAGGCGGCCGCGAGCCGCGTCGGCCGGCGCCGTCAGCGCCAGCGGCAGACGCCGTCTAGAACAGCGCCTGCTGGTCGGCCGCAAGCTGCCCGACCGCGCGCGCCTCGATCAGCAGCAATCGCCGCTTGGTCTCCAGACCGCCGGGGGCGGAGAACCCGGTGGGTGCCCCACCCGCGCCCATGACGCGATGACACGGCACGATGGGCGCGAAGCGGTTGTGCCCCTCGGCACGCCCGACCGCACGCGCCGCGCCGGGCTCCCCCAGCGCTGTGGCCAGTTCACCGTAGGTCTGCGTCCGGCCCACTGGGATCTGCCTTGTCAGCGCCAGCACCCGGCGGTCGAAGGCCGGCACGTCCCGCTCGTCGAGCACGATAGCGAGCAGCTCGCGGTGATCGGTCGTCGTGCCCGCCAACAGGCGCTGCACCGCGCCGATGGCCACGCGCACCGATGCCGGCGCGTCGGCGGGCGAAACCTCGTCTGCCCCGTCGAAGCGACGCCGCATCAGCGCGCGCAGCGCCGACACCTCCGCCGCCGGCAGCGCGGAACCGGCCACGCCCTCCTCCGCCTCGCCGTGCCAGGCGATGGCGCACGGGCCGATCGCGGTGGCAAATACGGCGAAGCGAGCCGTCATGCGGGCGCCAGCCCCAACCGGGCCGCCGTCGCTCGGGCGGCGACTTCCCGCGGCGGCAGCGCCTTCAGCCGGTGGTCGCTCCACACCTGGCGCCAGCGCCGCGCACCGGGCGTGCCGTTCCACAGGCCCAGCGCATGCCGCATCGCATGCGGCCAGGGGCGGCCCGCGGCATGCAGCCGGTCGAGGTAGCCCAGCCACGCATCCTCGACCTGCTCGCGCGAGGCCGCCGGGTCGGGCTGGCCGAAGAAGCGCGAGTCCCACTGCGCCATGCTCCAGGGCTCGTGATAGGCCTCGCGGCCGATCATGACGCCGTCCAGCTGCTGCAGCTGCTCGGCGATCTGGTCGGGCGTCTTCAGGCCGCCGTTGATCGCGATGGTCAGCTGCGGGAACTCGCGCTTGAGCTGCGCGACGAGTTCGTAGCGCAGCGGCGGGATCTCGCGGTTTTCCTTCGGCGACAGGCCCTGCAGCCAGGCATTGCGGGCGTGGACGATGAACACCTCGCAGCCGGCCGCGGCGACCGTGCCGACGAAGTCGCGCACGAAGTCGTAGCTCTCGTTTCTGTCGATGCCGATGCGGTGCTTCACGGTGACGGGCAGCGTCGTCGCATCGCGCATGGCCTTCACGCAGTCGGCCACCAGTTGCGGCTCGGCCATCAGGCAGGCGCCGAACGCGCCCTTCTGCACGCGCTCGCTGGGGCAGCCGCAGTTCAGGTTGACCTCGTCATAGCCCCAGCGCTCGGCCAGCCTGGCGCAGGCGGCCAGGTCGGCCGGCTCGCTGCCGCCCAGCTGCAGCGCGACGGGGTGTTCCTCGACGTTGAAGTCGAGATGGCGCGGCTGGTCGCCATGCAGCAGCGCGCCGGTCGTCACCATCTCGGTGTAGAGCAGCGCGTGGCGCGTGATGAGGCGGTGCAGGTAGCGGCAATGGCGGTCGGTCCAGTCCATCATGGGCGCGACGGACAGGCGCCAGGGCGAAAAAGCGGGAGAAGTCACAGCAGGATTATCGAGGCGGGGCCGTGTCGGCCGCCGCCGGGCGCGGCTGCAGCAGGCTGGCGACGGCGGTGTTGCCGGCAACGGTGGCCGCTGCCAGCAGCCGGTCAGTCAGCATCTCGCTGAGGCCGGCGGCGAAGGCCGGCGCGAGATGGTTGTCGTCGTAGAAACGCAGGCGGCCGCCGTCGGCCACCGGACAGACGGCCCCGGCGCAGAACGCGTCGGACATGTCGATGCGCAGCACCCGCGGGTGCCGGGCCAGCGCAGCCGCCTCGAAGCCAGCCACGTCGTCGCGCCAGGGCTGTCGGTCGGCCGCAGAGAACTGGCAGGCGGCGTTGATGTCCCGGCCGCGCCATGCCGCGCGTGCCGCGCAGGTCGGCACGTCCACCGGGACGCGCGGCGTGTCGCGCATCACGGCGACCTCCAGGCGTTGCGCCGCCAGCCGGCCCAGCATGCGGCCCAGGCCCTGCTCCCGCGCATCGGCGCCGCCCACGCCGGTCGACAGATTGGCCAGCACGACCAGGTCGGGCCGGGCCTGCACGATACGGTTCAACATCGCGTCACGCCACCGCGCGCATTCCGTGTACTCGCGGCGCAGCACGTCGCTCCAGACCGGCATGTCCAGGCTGGGGCAGCCCGACTTGGTGAGTGCCAGCAGCCGCCAGCCGCGTTCGCGGGCCAGGCGGTCCAGCGCCGGGAACCAGTTCACCGCGTGCGAGTCGCCCCACAGCACCACCGTGCGGGCGCCGTCCTGGGCGCCGAAGACGCAGTCGGGCAGGTCCACGGCCTCGAAGCGGGCATGGCAGCCCGCCGCCACAGAGGCCGGCCGCTCGCTGCGCTGGCGCGCGATGTCGCGCTGGGCGTCGTCACCGGTCCAGTGCCGCGGCAGCCCCGCCGCCAGCGCCAGGGCCACCGTCAGGCCCAGCGTCAGGCCGACAAAGCGCGCCGGGTGCCAGCCAGGCAGCCAACCCACACGGCAAGGCTCCTCGATCCACCGCCACGACGCCCAGCCGACCGCGAAGCTCGCCAGCACCAGCAGCGTCTTGCCGGCGGCATCGGGCTGCGGCCACAGCACGGCCGAGAAGATCAACAACGGCCAGTGCCACAGGTACACCGAATAGGAGCAGTTGCCCAGCGTGACCAGCGGGCGCCAGGCCAGTGCGCGCGCCAGCACGCCACCGCCCGACTGCGTCGCCGTGGCCAGCAGGCCCAGCGCGCACAGCACCGGCAGCAGCGCCCACAGGCCGGGGAACGGCCGGCGCTCGTCCATCAGCAGCGTCACGGCCACCAGGGTGGCGGCCGACAGCCACCCCACCAGCGCGCGCGGCAACCGGCCGCCCTGCCACGGCGTGATGGCCAACGCAATGCCCGCGGCGAACTCCCACATGCGGAACGGCATGTTGAAGAAGGCCAGCGGCTGGCTCCAGTGCGTGGCCGCGACACAGGCGGCCAGCGACACGGCCGCCACCGCCAGCGTGACCCACCTCAGGCGCCGCGTGAAATGCTCGGCGGGGCCCTTGAGGCACAGCACCACGAGCCAGGGCCAGACCAGGTAGAACTGCTCCTCCACGGCCAGCGACCACAGGTGCAGGAACGGGCTGGCGGCACCGTGGCCAGCGAAGTAGTCGGTGGCCCGGGCACTGAACCAGAGGTTGATGACGTACAGCAGCGCGGCCCGCATCGCCGAGAACACTTCCGCCCATTCCTCGGGCGCCAGCAGCAGCAGCGCAGCGCCCGCGCTGGCCAGCAGCAGCACCGCGTTGGCCGGGAACAGCCGCCGGATGCGGCGCGCGTAGAACTCCCCGATCGCGATGCGCCCGGCGCGCTGGCCCTCGCGCCACAGCAGGCCGCCGATCAGGTAGCCGGAGATGACGAAGAAGATGTCGACGCCGACATAGCCGCCCGCGAAGCCGGGAATCGCCGCGTGATTCAGCAGCACCAGCAGGATGGCGATGCCGCGCAGCCCCTGGATGCCCGGATTCAGGCCGGGCTTCATGCCAGATCGCGCAGCGGATGCTCTTGCGGCGACCAGGGGCTGGCAAAGAACGCGGCGACCTCCGCGGGGTCGACGCCGTCGACGCCCGGCGGGCTCCAGCGCGGCGCGTGGTCCTTGTCGACGGCCAGCGCGCGGATGCCCTCGACCGTCTCGCTGCGCTGCGCGCCGCGCAGGTGGAAGGCGTGGTGAACGAGGTCGCGCTCCAGGCGCAGGTCGTCGGCCAGGCTGAGCTCGCGGCCGCGGCGCACCAGTTCCAGTGTGACGGCCATCATCAGCGGCGAGCGCTTGAGCAGCGTCTCGCGCGTGGCCCGCGCCCAGGCGTCGTCGGCCTGGGCCAGCGAGTCGAGGATGGCTGGCAGCGTCGGCTGGCCGAAGTGGCGGTCGATGTGCTGCACCTCGGCCCTGGGCTCGGACGGCGGCGCTAGGTCGACGCGCTGCATGACCGTGGCCACCACATGCTCGGCGCTGGGCTGCTCGCCATGGCGCAGGTCCTCGATGAGCGCCGGCCAGTGCTCAGCGCGCACGAACACGTCGCCCAGCCCCCACTCCAGCGCGTCGCCCACGGCGACGCTCTCGCCGGTCAGCGCCAGCCATTCGCCCACATGGCCCGGGCACTGCGCCAGGAACCAGCCGCCGCCCACGTCGGGGAACAGGCCGATGCCGGTCTCGGGCATGGCCAGCCGCGAGCGCTCGGACAGCACGCGCAGCCGCGACCCCTGGCTGATGCCCATGCCGCCCCCCATGACGATGCCGTCCATCAGCGCGACATAGGGCTTGGGGAAGTTGTGGATGAGGTGGTTGAGGCGGTATTCCTCGGTGAAGAAGTCGTCCAGCGCCGCATCGCCCGCCAGCGCGGCCTGGTGGAAGAAGCGGATGTCGCCACCGGCACAGAAGGCCGGCGGCTTGCCGTCGCGGCCGGCCCCCAGCACGGCCACGGCCTGGATCTCGGGGCGAGCGGCCCAGTGGTTCAGCAGCGCCGTCATGTCGCGGATCATGGCCAGCGATAGCGCGTTCAGCGCCTGCGGGCGGTTCAGCGTGATGAGGCCCAGGCAACCATTGACCTCGGCCAGGATCTGGCCATCGGACAGCAGGGGCGGAATCAGGTCGTTCATGCGTTGTTCGAGACGGGTTGGGGAGGCGCCAGCGCCTCGCTGGCGATCAAGGCCGCAAGCACGAGGCTACCGCCGATCAGCGCGGCGCTGCCCGGGTGTTCGCCCGCAAAGACCCAGGCCCACAGCACGCCCAGCAGCGTCTCGGCCTGGCCCAGCAGCGCGATCTCGTGGCCGGGCAGTTCGCGCGCCAGGCGCACCGCCAGCAGGCAGGGAATGGCCAACTGGAAGATGCCGAGGAAGCCGAGCAGGCCCAGGTCGTGCGCACCGGCCTGCAGCGGCCAGGCCAGCGGCAGCGTGGCGGCCATGGAGATGAGGGCGCCGAGGAGGACGGCGGGCAGCATGTCGGTGCCGACACTGCGCTGGCCCACCTTCTGCAGCAGGCACCAGTTGGCGGCAGCCGCCAGCGGCACGCCAAGCGCCACGAGCACACCGGCGGGGCTGCCGCCCGAGCCGGCCTGCTGGCCGAACATCCAGGCGATACCCACGCCCGCCACGGCGATGGCGGCCCAGGTGCGCGCGGGGATGTGCTGGCGCAGGAAGACGCGGGCGAACAGCGCCGTGAGCAGCGGCCCCAGCGACATCGTTACCAGCACGTTGGCCACGGTGGTCAGCGACAGCGCCACCATGAAGGCCGTGAACATGACGGCCCAGCAGAGCCCGGACACCCAGACCGCAGCGCCACGCAGCGCCGGCAGCAGCGCCCGGCCGCGCATGACGCCGAGGATCAGCACCAGCGCCAGCGCATTGAACGTGCTGCGCCAGAACGTGATCTCGAAGCCCCGCGCCGCCTCCAGATGCCGCGTGACGACGCCCGCCGAACTCCACATCAGAGTGACGAGCAGCATCAGCAACACAGCGCTACGGTGACTCATCAAGAAGAGCGCCCCTCGTAAGGGGCGCGGGCAAATCTCTGGCTAGAGCCCCCTCCCGGAGGGGGGCTGGGGGGAGCCCAGTATTCAACCGCGGTACGCGCGGAGAGCGGGCGGGACTGGGTGGCCTGCGCCTCAGGCGCGGGCTGCCCGCTTCCGCTCGTTTTCCGACAAGTGGCGCTTGCGCAGGCGAACCGACTTGGGCGTGATCTCGACCAGTTCGTCGTCGTCGATGAAGTCCACGCCGTACTCCAGCGTCAGGTCGATCGGCGGCGTGACCTTGATGGCGTCTTCCTTGCCGGACACGCGGAAGTTGGTCAGCTGCTTGGTACGCGTCGCGTTGACGACGAGGTCGTTGTCGCGGTTGTGGATGCCGACGATCATGCCTTCGTAGACCGGGTCGTTGGGCTTCACGAACATGCGGCCACGGTCGTCCAGCTTGCCCAGCGCGTACGTGAAGATCTCGCCGTCGTCCATGGAGATCAGCACGCCGTTCTTGCGGCCGCCGATCTCGCCCTTGTGCGGCTCGTAGCCGTCGAAGATGGACGAGATCAGGCCCGAGCCGCGCGTCAGGTTCATGAACTCGTTGGCGAAGCCGATCAGGCCACGCGCCGGGATGCGGTACTCCAGGCGCACGCGGCCGTTGCCGTCCGGCTCCATGTTCAGCATCTCGCCCTTGCGCAGGCCCAGCGCCTGCATGACGCCGCCCTGGTGGGTTTCTTCCACGTCGGCCGTCACCAGCTCCATCGGCTCGCTCTTCACGCCGTCGATGTCCTTGAACATCACGCGGGGCTTGGACACGGCCAGCTCGTAGCCTTCACGGCGCATGTTTTCCAGCAGGATGGTCAGGTGCAGTTCGCCGCGACCACAGACCTCGAAGACGCCGTCCTCGTCGGTTTCCTTCACACGCAGGGCCACGTTGTGCTGCAGTTCCTTCTGCAGACGGTCCCACAGCTGGCGGCTGGTCACGAACTTGCCTTCGCGGCCGGCCAGCGGGCTGGTGTTGACGCAGAAGTTCATCGTCAGCGTCGGCTCGTCGACCTTGAGCATCGGCAGCGGCTGCGGGTTGACCGGGTCGGTCACGGTCACGCCGATGCCGATGTCCTCGATGCCGTTGATCAGCACGATGTTGCCCGGGCCGGCTTCCGTGACCTGCACGCGGTCCAGGCCGTGAAAGGTCAGCACCTGGTTGATGCGGCCGTTGACCGCCTTGCCGCCGGGGCCTTCCATGACGGTGACCTGCATGCCGGGCTTGATGGTGCCCTGGCTGATGCGGCCCACGCCGATGCGGCCGACGAAGGTGGAGAAGTCCAGCGCCGAGATCTGCAGCTGCAGCGGCGCGCTCGCGTCACCCGACTGCGGCGGCACATGCTTCAGCACGGTGTCGAACAGGGCCGACATGTCGGGGCCCCACTGCTCGCCGGGCGCGCCCTCGGTCAGCGACGTCCAGCCGTTGATGCCGGAGGCGTAGACGACCGGGAAGTCCAGCTGCTCGTCGGTAGCGCCGAGGTTGGCGAACAGGTCGAACGCCGCGTTGATGACGGCGTCGCACTTGGCGCCCGGCTTGTCGACCTTGTTGACGACGACGATGGGCTTGAGGCCCAGGGCCAGCGCCTTCTTCGTGACGAAGCGGGTCTGCGGCATCGGGCCTTCCTGGGCGTCGATCAGCAGCACCACG
>JAYSCT010000034.1:0-36710 GCA_041914785.1 Roseateles sp. | reverse complement strand
TCGTGGAGGCGTATCTGGCGCGCGGCATGCACATCGACGACTTCGCGCCCAACCTGTCGTTCTTCTTCTCGAACGGCATGGACCCGGAGTACACGGTGCTGGGCCGCGTGGCGCGCCGCATCTGGGCCGTGGCGATGCGCGACCGTTACGGCGCCAACGAGCGCAGCCAGAAGCTGAAGTACCACGTGCAGACGTCGGGCCGCAGCCTGCATGCGCAGGAGATCGCCTTCAACGACATCCGCACGACGCTGCAGGCGCTGATCGCGATCTACGACAACTGCAACTCGCTGCACACCAACGCCTACGACGAGGCCATCACGACGCCCACCGAGGAATCGGTGCGCCGCGCCATGGCCATCCAGCTCATCATCAACCGCGAGTGGGGCCTGGCCAAGAACGAGAACCCGAGCCAGGGCGCGTTCATCATCGACGAGCTGACCGAGCTGGTGGAAGAAGCCGTGCTGCAGGAGTTCGAGCGCATCAGCGAACGCGGCGGCGTGCTGGGCGCGATGGAGACCGGCTACCAGCGCGGCCGCATCCAGGAAGAGTCGATGCACTACGAGATGCTGAAGCACACCGGCGAGTACCCCATCATCGGCGTCAACACCTTCCGCAACCCCAAGGGCGACCCGGTGCCGGAGCACATCGAGCTGGCCCGCTCGACGGACGAGGAGAAACAGTCGCAGCTGACGCGCCTGGCCGACTTCCACGCCCGCCACGCCGCCGAGGCACCGGCCATGCTGGCCCGGCTTCAGCAGGCCGTCATCGAGAACCGCAACGTGTTCGAGGTGCTGATGGACGCAGTGCGCGTGTGCTCGCTGGGCCAGATCACCGGCGCGCTGTTCGAGGTGGGCGGGCAGTACCGGCGCAGCATGTAGCGCGCCGTCGCGGCTAACTGCGGCCGGCAGCGGCTAGCTGCCGCGTGCGTCCGCCGCGAAGCGCAGTACCAGCCGCCGCCCCGCCACATCCACACACACGCTGCCATCCGCCTGCGCACGCCAGTCGGCCAGGCCGATGGGCGTCACGAGCGCGGCGCGGGCCAGGCCGTCCTGCAGGCCGATGACCACCAGCTTGTCGACGGCTGGCTGCGGCCCGGGGTTGACGACCGGGGCCAGCGCGGCCGGCAGGCTCAGCTCGCCGCGGCAGCGGCCGTCGGCATCACGGCGAAAGCGCGCCGTGCCCTGCACCGGCGCACCGTTCAGCTCGCCGTCGAACCGCGTGGCCTGCAGCGGGCAGGCCAGCGGCGCCAGGCCGGCCACGGGCGGGCGGAACGGCGCACTGATCAGCTCGGCGCTGCGCTCGATGGCGGAGGTCCACATCGCGTTGGACAGCAGGCTGACGCTGGTGGCGGCCTCGGGCCACAGCAGCAGCACGCTGCGCGCGCCCAGCGTGACGCCGGCGTGGTGAACGGTGCGCCGGCCGTCGGCGTCGCTGTCCAGCCGCCAGCCAAAGCCCATGCGGAAGCCGCGCTCGCCCACCGGCTGGCCGGCGTTGTCGAGCACCGGCTGCCACATCCAGTCGCGCGTGGCCGGGTCGACGACGCGGCCCTGCAGCACGCGCCCGCCCCACTCGGCCAGCGCCGGCGCGCTGGCGGCCAGGCCGGCGCCGCCCCAGCTGTAGCTGTAGTCGTGCGCCGGCGCGGGCTGCACGCCGGCCTTGGTGTACTCGTAGGCCCGCGACATCGCGGCCGAGCGGCCCGTCTCGTCCGGCCCGATGGCCAGCCCCGGCGCGACGCGCTCGCGCAGCAGCGTGAGGTAGGACTGGCCGGCGGCGCCCTCGGCCGCGGCGGCCAGCAGCGTGTAGCCCCAGGACGAGTAGAGATAGGCCGTGCCGGGCGCCGACTTGGGCTCGCGGTCCTTCAACTGCACCAGCGACTCGCGCGCCGTCGCGTAGTGCGTGCCGCCGCGCATCGCATCACGCCATTCGTAGTGCGGCATGCCGCTCAGGTGCGCGGCCAGCAGCCGCGGCGTGGTGGCGGCCCAGGTCTTGTCCAGCTCGGGCAGCAGCGCGCCCACGGGCTGGTCGACGTCCAACCGGCCCTGGGTCTTCAGCTGCGCGGCGGCCGTGGCCGCGAACAGCTTGGAGACGCTCGCCAGCCGGAAGCGCGTGTCGGCCTGCACGGGCAGCTGGTGCGCCACGTCGCGCCAGCCGCTGCCGCCCTGCCAGCGCAGCCGGCCGTCCTGCCAGACGGCGGCGGCCATGCCCGGCACACCGCTGGCGTCGCGCAGCGCGTCCAGCAGCGCCTGGGCGTGGCGGTCGGGGCTGGCCTGCGCGTGGGCGGCAAGGGCGAGCAGCGTGACGGCGAGCGGCTTGTGCATGGCGGCCGATTCTGGGCGGCGGCCCGCAGCGTGCCGAAAGTCAACGCGCCTGGATGAGCTGCATCTGCGCCTTCACGCGCTGCAGCATGGGCGACGCCCCGGTGACCTTGGCGTCGAACGGGTGCAGCCGCTGGCCGCCCACGGCCGCCATGATCTTGCGCACATACAGCCGCGTCTCGGCGTAGGGCGGCACGCCGAGGTAGCGGTCCACGGCGCGCTCGCCGGCGTTGTAGCCGGCCAGCGCCAGCATCACGTCGCCCTCGAAGTAGGCCAGCAGCCAGCGCAGATAGGCCATGCCGCCGCGGATGTTCTGCGACGGGTCGCGCAGCCGGATGACGTTGAAGCGCGCCGCCGTGTCGGGCATCAGCTGCATCAGGCCCTGCGCCTTCTTGGGCGACTCGGCCAGCGGGTCGAACCCCGACTCCTGCGCCATGACGGCCAGCACCAGCGCGGGCGACAGCTGGTACTCCGGCGCCACCAGCTTCACATAGTTGACGATGGCCGGCGGCGCCTGCGCGGGCAACGGCAGCGTGGCCCACAGCGACACCGGCTTGGCGCCGCGCTGCGCCACGGGCGGCGGCAGCACGGGCGCGGGGTCGGTCTCGGGCGGGCGCAGGCAAGGCGGCGGGTCGCCCAGCGGCGTGCCGCCCATGCGGTCCAGCATGTTCTGCGCCTGCTCCATGCCCTGCTCGGCCGCGGCGGCAAACATGTGGGCCGCCTCGGCGTCATTGCGCTGGATGCCGCGCGCGTTCGTCAGCATCCAGCCCAGGCTGTACTGCGCCTCGGCGTCGCCGTAGCGCGCGGCGCGGCAGTACAGCTTGGCGGCGGCCACCTCGTTGCGCGGCACGCCGTCGCCGTACTCCAGCGCCTTGGCCTCCTGGCGCCAGCGCTCCACCTGCGCCGGCACGACGGGGCCGCGCTCGCCGGGCGGCATCGTGGGGCGGGGCAGTTGCTCCAGCGTCAGCGCGGGAGGCTGCGCCTGGGCCACGGCGGCAACGAACAGCAGGGGCAACAGCGGGGCGCGCAAGGGTCGGTTCGAGGAAAACGGCAGGGGCCGGAAGTCTAGACTGGCTGCATGCCGACCCTGGATCCGCGCATCTACGTCGACCTCGCCACCGCGCCGGCGTTCGCGTTGCCCCTCCTGACGCGGCTGCGCGAGGATGTGCACGCGGCCTGCGCCGACGTTGTCGAGACGATCAAGTGGAGCCGGCCGCATTTTCTGCTCGACGACAAGCTGCTGTGCGGCATGTCGGCGTTCAAGGCGCATTGCGCCTTCCGCTTCTGGCAGCGCGAGGGCGTCGGCGAAGGCCAGGGTGGCGCGATGGGCGACTTCGGCCGCATCACGTGGCTGACCGATCTGTCGTCGCGTATCGAACGGCGCCAGCAGATCCAGGCCGCCGCCGCGCTGCTGCGGGCCGGCGCACCGCGCGCGCTGAAGCCCAACCGCACGCCGCGTCCGACGCTCGCCATGCCCGACGACTTCGCCGCCGCGCTGGCCCAGGTGAAGGCCGCGCAGCAGACCTACGACGCCTTCCCGCCCGGCCAGCAGCGCGACTACCTGGCGTGGGTGCTGGAGGCCAGGCGCGAGGACACACGCGCCAAACGCATCGCACAGGCCGCAGGCTGGTCCTCTGCTGCATGGACAGGAGACGTCGGCATTCGGCGACGCCGGCTACCGGGGCGTGGACAAGCGCGAAGAGGCCACGGGGCCGACCTGGTTCGGCGCCATGCAGCCGGGCAAGCGCCGGGCACTGGAGCTGACGAAGAAGTGGGCACGGCTGCTGGAGGAGGCCGAACAGCAGAGGCCGCCATGCGAGCCAAGGTCGAGCATCCCTTACGTGTGGTGAAGAACCTGTTTGGCCATCGCAAGGCCCGCTACAGGGGCATGGCGAAGAACCAAGGGCAGCGGTTCAGCCTGTTCGGGCTGGCCAATCTCGTGATCGCCAAGCGATCGTTGTTGGACCTGCAGCAGCAAACGGCATCGAAAGCACAGACGCAGCCGCTGACAGGCATCGACTTCAAGTCGCGTCGCTGCGGCCCATGCCCTGGCCGGTCGCTCATCGCTCCACGGGCCTGTTGATCAGCGTGTCCATAGCCCTGGCCCGGCTTCTCCTCCCTGACCCGGTGGCGTACCGTGATGCCAGCGAGACGCCGGATCTCTTCATGCCGACCACTCAAGCACATGTGGAGCTTCACATGTGCCGCCGCGGTCAGTTCGTCAGCCAGGCAATTTTGCCGCCAGCAGATCGATTTTCTCGATGTTCGGCGGTGTACTGAGCAAGGCGCCTGCGTTCGCCATCAATGCGGCGGCGATCTGCCCGTGCAGGTGAGCCTCGCGGCCAGCCTCGTCCGCAAAAGCGTCAAAGATGCCGAACGTCGATGGGCCGAACTTCAATGCGAACCAGGCGGTGGTGCCCGATTCGGCGTTGGCGAGCGGCAACGCGCTTCTCAGAAAGTCGGCAACGGCGGCTTCCTGGCCAGGCTTGGCTTCAAGGCGGACGAACAGGGCGAACTTGGTCATGGAGTGATCCTCTGGTTGAAGGGGTGAAAGCGTTGGCGAGTCCGAAGTCTCGGGTGCGACGGCAGTTATTGCGAGTGGCAAGAATGACAACATTGATATCATTTCCGCCATGAATCTGCACCTTCTTGTTCTCGATGGCGTGTTCGACCTGGGTCTTGCTGCACTCATGGACACACTGGGCACGGCCAATGAACTGGCGGGCTCGCTTGCACAGGCGCCGCCGCCCGTCAACGTCACGTTGGTCGGCGTTCGGCGTCGCGTGCGCACCGCGCACGGTCTGGTGGTACCGGTCGTGCCAGTGCACAGCGTGCAAAACCCTGACGTTGTTCTGGTGCCCGCGCTCGGCGCCAAGATGCCAGACGCACTCGCCGCGCGTCTCGCGCATGCGGACGTGGCCGACGCGGTCGTCGCGTTGCAGCAATGGTCAAGCGCCCGCGCGGCCGCTGGCGCCGCCTGCACTGGCACGTTCTTGCTGGCAGAAAGCGCGCTGCTAGATGGCCAGCGCGCCACAACTTCGTGGTGGCTGGCGCCAATGTTTCGGCAGCGCTATCCGCACGTGGTGCTCGACGAGTCCCGCATGCTTGTGAATTCGGCTGGCTTCACCACGGCCGGCGCCGCCTTGGCTCATCTCGATCTGGCATTGAGCGTCGTGCGCAGCCGTAGCCCGGCGCTGGCGGCTCTGGCGGCGCGATACCTGCTGGTAGAGGCGCGCGGCTCGCAAGCTGAGTTCGTGATCCCCGATCACCTGGCCCATGCCGACCCGGTGGTCGAGCGCTTTGAGGGTTGGGCCAGGCAGCAACTCGCGCACGGGTTCTCTCTCGCCGATGCGGCCATCGCAGCAGGCGCCAGTGAACGCACCTTGGCGCGGCGCGTGCAAAGCGTGTTGGGCAAGACACCCCTCTCGTACTTCCAGGATCTGCGCGTCGAGCGTGCGGTGCATCTGCTGCGAACCGGCAGCGAGAGCGTCGACCAAATCGCCGCACAGATCGGCTATTCCGACGGTGTGACCCTTCGCAACCTGTTGCGACGCAAGCTGGGCCGAGGCGTGAAGGAGTTGCGTGCACGTGCCTGACCGGCGTCGCGTGGTGCAGGTCGATGAAATGCCCGAATGCTGCCGGTCCTGAACGTCTGCAGATGGCCGAGAGTGTGAATCCGATGCCGCGTCACCGAGCAGCCGTTCCCGGCAATGCAGCGGGTCACACGGTGCCACGGACGGCGTTCAAGAACATGCTGGTGGCGAGAGGCTTGAAACTCGACGGCTTGTTCAGCGTCGCCTTGGCCTACCCGAGAGCTGCACTTAGCCAGCGGCTGCTCTTGGTCAATCGCAGTCTGCTGCCACTCGCTCGCGAGACACGCACCCGCCGATGATGTGCATCGGTCGTGCATGCGCTGCCGATGATGGCAGGGCCCGGCAGCGGCACCTGGCGGCGCGTGCCGTCTCCTCCGTGAAGACCCGTTCAGACCCGCACCCCGGGCAGACAATCGCGGGCTGCCCCGCGCCCCCATCGGCCGGACCGGAAGCCATCTCCCTCTGCACGGCTGGTACCGCCTACCCCTCATGACCGACGCCCATTACACGACCTTGCCGTCCTGGCCCCACGCGTATCCCGCCAGCGGCGCCAGCGCCACGCTGAAAAGCCTCAACGAGGATTTCGTCGTCACCGAGCTGCCGCTGCAGCTGCCCTCGGGGGCGGGCGAACACGTCTGGCTGGACGTCGAGAAGAACGGCGCCAACACCGCCTTCGTCGCGCAGCAGCTGGCCGCGGCGGCGGGTGTGAACGATTGGGACGTGGGCTATGCCGGCCTCAAGGACCGCTACGCCATCACGAGGCAGTGGTTCAGCATCTACCTGCCGCTTGGCAAGGACAAGGGCGAGACGCAGGACCTGACCCAGCTCCAGCACCCGGAATTCAAGGTGCTGAGCCAGAGCCGCCACACGAAGAAGCTGCGCCCCGGCGATCTGCAGGGCAACGCCTTTCGCATCGTGCTGCGCGACGTGACGGGCGACCGTGACGCCATCGAGGCCAACCTGCGGGCCGTCGCGTCGCAGGGCGTGCCCAACTACTTCGGCGCGCAGCGTTTCGGCTTCGACGGCGGCAACGTCGAGCAGGGCCGCGCGATGCTGGCGCGCGAGATCCGCGTGCGCAACCCGAAGAAGAAGGGCCTCTACCTGTCGGCGGTGCGATCCTTCGTCTTCAACGAGGTGCTGGCGCTGCGCATCCGGCAAGGACTGTGGGGCCAGACGCTGCCCGGCGACGTGATGGACGAGGCCGGCCGGCCCACCGGGCCGCTGTGGGGCCGCGGCCGCGTGAGCACCAGCGAGGCGGCGCAGGCGCTGGAGATGGGCGTGGCCGAGCGCCATGCGACCTTGTGCGACGGCATGGAGCACGCCGGCCTGGACCAGGAGCGCCGCGCGCTGGTGGCGAGCCCGGTGGACCTGAACTGGACGTGGTCGCAGGCCGACCAGCTGGTGCTGACGTTCTCGCTGCCCGCCGGCAACTACGCCACGTCGGTGCTGGACGAGATCCTGCGCACGACGGAGCCTGAGCGGCACACGGAGACCGAGCCGGCGCCGGCGGAGTGACGCCGGCGACGGGCTTGACGAAGTAGTCTCGGCGGCGCCGTCCGGGTCGTCCAGCCGGTCCTCGATGCCGTCGCGCGCGGTGATGGCCAGCAGCGACAGCTTGCGGTGGTGGCGGCGCAGCGTGCGCAGCAACTCCATGCCGTCGCCGTCGGGCAGGCCCAAGTCCATGACGACGGCGTCGAACTGACCCTCGGCGTTCTGCAGCAGGGCCTGCGGGGAGCGGCACAGTTCCAGATCGCCTTCGAGGAGGCCGATGCGCACGGCCAGAACTCAAGCCGGGGGTGGTTTGAGGCGGCCTTAGCAAGCCGTTGAAGCAGCGCATAGCCCCCCGGCGGACAGTCGCGGCCGCCGCTGAAGTCCCGCCACATGACTGCTGAATTTTCCCGACTGTCGCTCCTGCGGCTGCCGCTGACCGCCGCGACCGCCAAGGTCATGTCACGCCCGCACTACGGCGACATGTGCAGCGCCCTGTGGATCGGTGACCAGACCAAGACCGGCGGCGGCGCCACCAGCCACGCAGGCCGCGCGCTCCGGGGGGCAGCATGAACGTCCACAGGCGGGGCATCCCGGGCCTGCGGCCTGGCCGCGCTGCTGCGGCGGTTGCTGCGCCTGGGCATGCGGCTCACACTCCGAGACACACATGCGCCGCCGCCACCTCCTCACCCTGCCTGCCCTGCCCCTGATGCCCGCCCTCGCCGCCACACCAGCCCTTCGCTTCCTGCACGTCGGCACCTACGCGCCGACGGGCCAGGGGATCTACAGCTTCGCCATCGCCGCCGACGGCGGCCTCAAGCCGCTGGGCGTCACGCCCAACACCGGCAGCCCCAGCTGGCTGGTGGCGCACGGCGGGCGCGTCTATGCCGCCGAGGAAGGCGCCCACCACGTGGCCGTCTACACGCAGGACGACGCCGGCGCGCTCGCGCTGCTGCAGCGCCAGCCCAGCGGCGGGCAGGGGCCCTGCCAGCTGTCGCTGGCCGCCGGCCGCGTGTGGGTGGCGCACTACGGCGACGCCCGCTTCGCCGCGCTGCCGCTGTAGGCCGAAGGCCGGCTGGGCGCCGCCGACAGCTGGCCCAGCTGCGCCGGCCTCGACTGCCGCCCCGGCCCCACACGCGCCGCCAAGGCGCCGCCCGGCAGCCAGGCCCACAGCGGCCACGACGCGCCGCATGCGCACATGATCCAGGCCAGCCCCGACGGCCGCTGGCTGCTGGGCACCGACCTGGGCCGCGACCGCCTGCTCGTCTGGCCGCTGACCGACGCCACGCCCGGCGCGCCCGCGCACGAGCTGGCGCTGAGCCCCGGCTCCGGGCCGCGCCACTTCGTCTGCCACCCGCAGGACACCGCCCTCGTCTACGTGCTGCAGGAGGAGTCATCCACGCTGTCCACCGTCGAGCTGCGCGCCGACGGCCCGCGGCTGCTGGACGAGGTCTCGGTGCTGCCCGCCGGCTTCGCCGGCACCAGCTTCGCGTCCGACCTGCTGCTGGCCCCCGGCGGCCGCCACCTGTACGCGCTGAACCGGCTGCACGACAGCCTGGCCGTGCTGTCGCTGGCCCAGCCGCGCCGCCCGCGGCTGCTGGACCACCACTGGGTGCACGGCAGCTTCCCGCGCAGCGCGGGCATCGCGGGCCAGCACCTGTACGTGTGCAACCAGCGCAGCGACCAGCTCAGCCACTTCAGCCTCGGCCACCCCGAGTCGCCGCGCTTCACGGGCCGGCAGACCGGCGTGCCCAGCCCGGCGGGGGCGTGCGCGCTTTAGACTGGGCCGCATGAAGCACGCCGCCCTCCTGCTGCTCGCCGTCACGGCGCTGGCCCGCGCCGAGCCCATCGGCTCGGTCGATACCGCGTTCAAGCTCATCGGCCCCGATCACAAGATCGTCGTCGACGCCTACGACGACCCCAAGGTCAGCGGCGTCACCTGCTACGTGTCGCGCGCCAGGACCGGCGGCATCAGCGGCGCCATCGGCATCGCCGAGGACAAGACCGAGGCCTCCATCGCCTGCCGCCAGGTGGGCCCCATCGCCATCAACCAGCCGCTGCCGCGCCAGGAAGAGGTGTTCAACGAACGCATCTCGCTGGTGTTCAAGAAGCTGCGCATCGTCCGCATGGTGGACGCGCAGCGCAACACGCTGGTCTACCTGACCTACTCCGACCGCCTCATCGACGGCTCGCCGAAGAACAGCGTGACGGCCGTGCCCGTCGCCCGCGACATGCCGATTCCCGTCAAGAAGTAAATGAGCTTCACCGACGCCCTGTTCGCGCTGATGCCCATGCAGGCGCTGGCTGCGGCGCTGGTGCTCATCACCCTCATCGGCTGGCGCGACGCCAAGCCCGGCGGGCGCTGGGCGCAGGTGGGCATGGCGGCGCTGGCGCTGGGCCTGGCGCTGGCCAGCCCGGCGCTGCAGGGCGGCACGGCGCCGCCGCACGCATGGGTGAGCGCCGGCGTGGCGCTGGTGAGCCTGGGCCTGTCGGCGCTGTGGTGGGCCTGCTGCCAGTGGCTGACGCCGCGGCCCGGCCGCTGGCCGATGGCCGCCGCGCCCGCCGTGCTGGCGGTGGGCCATGCGCTGCTGTGGGCGCACCACGACCGCGCGCAGACGCTGGCCGACACCGTGCTCGCCGCCCAGCTCATCTGGCTGGGCGTGGCGCTGACGCTGCCCGAGCGCGGCAACGTGCTGCAGGGCCTGAACAGCCGCCGCTGGCGCCTGCTGGGCCTGACCGCCGTGCTGCCGCTGCTGGCCGCCATGCTCGCCCGCGCGACCGCCACGCTGCTGGGTGACACAGCCCCCTGGCCCGACCTGCTGCTGGCCGTCGCCGGGCAGCTCGCGCTGCTGCTGGCGCTGCCCATGCTGCTGCTGGCCTGGCGCGGCCAGACCGAGGCCGAGCTGGCCCGGCTGACACAGACCGACAGCCTCACCGGCCTGGCCGACCGCACCGCGTTCGCCAAGCGCTCGGTCGAGCTGATCTCCATGGCCCGCCGCTTCGACGAGCCGCTGGCGCTGGTGGTGCTGGACCTCGACGATGTCGCCACGCTGCGCGACGAGCGCGGCGCCGATGTCGCCGACCGCGCGCTGGCGCTGTTCGCCAGCTGCGTGCAGGCGCAGATGCGGCTGGGCGACCTGGCCGGCCGGCTGGGCGGCGAGCAGTTCGGCGTGCTGATGGCCCGCTGCCTGCCCGCGGGCCCGCAGGCGCTGGACCAGCGGCTGCGCGCAGCGCTGGCCGAACGCGCGCCGGCCGAGCTGGGGCTGCCGCTGTCCTTCAGCGCCGGCTGGGCCAAGCTGCGCCCTGGTGACCGCGGCGTGGCCGACCTGCAGCGCCGCGCCGAGACGGCGCTCTACGAAGCCCAGCGCGCCGGCCGCGGCCGTCTGATGGCCGAACCGGGCGTGCAGGACTGATGGCCAGCGCCGACAACCTCGTCGACGAGTGGGTCGGGCGCAACCTGCTGACGACCGACCCGGCATTGCTCGCCGTGCTGCACGCGGCCGCGCCGCAGGCCGTTGCACCGCTGAGCGCCTACGGCGATGAACTCGGCAGCGCGGAGACCGCACAGCTCGCCCGCGACGCCAACCGCCAGGGCCCGCAGCTGCGCCCGCTGGATGCCCGCGGCCGGCGCCTCGACGCGGTGGACTTCCACCCCGCCTGGCACCGGCTGCTGGCGATGTACCGCCGGCAAGGCCTCATCGCCGACGTGTTCGCCACCGACACGCCCGGCCGCTGGGCGCAGTTTGCGGCCGGCTGCTACCTGCACGGCCAAGTGGAGGCCGGCTCGCTGTGCCCGGCGACGATGACGCAGGCGGCGATTCCCGTGCTGGCACGTCAGCCCGAGCTGTTTGAGCCGCTGCGCGACAAGTTCTTCAGCCGCGAGCACGACCCGCGCGAGGTGCCGATCACCGACAAGCCGTCGATCTGGGTCGGCATGGGCATGACCGAGAAGCAGGGTGGCTCGGACCTGCGCCGCGTGACGACGAGCGCCGTCGAGCAGACCGACGGCAGCTACGCCCTCACCGGCCACAAGTGGTTCTTCTCCGCGCCGACCAGCGACGCGCACCTCGTGCTGGCCCGCACCGACGCCGGCCCGACCTGCTTCTGGCTGCCACGCCACACGCCCGACGGCGTGCGCAACGCGATCCACGTGCTGCGCCTGAAGGACAAGCTGGGCAATCGCAGCAACGCCAGCAGCGAGGTCGAGTTCCACGGCGCCTGGGCGCAGTGCGTCGGCGACGAGGGCCGCGGCATCCCGACGCTGATCGAGATGGCCGGCTACACGCGGCTGAACTGCGTCATCGGCAGCGCCGCGCTGCTGCGCGCCGGCCTCGTGCAGGCGCTTCACAACGCGCGCGAGCGCCACGCCTTCGGCCGTCGCCTCGCCGAGCAGCCGCTGATGCAGACCGTGCTGGCCGACCTCGCGCTGGAAAGCGAGGCCGCGATGCGGCTGATGCTGCGGCTGGCGCAGGGCTTCGAGCATGGCGAGCCCGCATGGCAGCGGCTGATGACGCCGGCCGCCAAGCTGTGGGTCTGCAAGCGCGCCGTCGAATGCAGCGGCGAGGCGATGGAGCTGCTGGGCGGCAACGGCTACGTGGAAGAAGGCGTGCTCGCGCGGCTGTACCGCGAGGCACCGGTCAACTCCATCTGGGAGGGCTCGGGCAACGTGATGGCGCTGGACGTGCTGCGCGCCGTGGCCCGCGAGCCGGACGTCGCGCTGGCGCTGCTGGACGAGTTCGCCACCAGCCCCGACGCGCCGGTGCAGGCCGAGGCCCGCGCGCTGCGCCGGCTGCTGACCGGCGACCCGGCCGCGCTGGAGGCACAGGCCCGCCGCGTCGCGCAGGGCCTGGTGCTGTGCGCACAGGCGCTGCTGATGCGCCGGCAGTCGTCCACCGCTGCGGCCGACGCCTTCATCGCCACGCGCTTCGGCGGCGACGGCCGGCTGCTGGGCACGACGGCCGTGCCGCAGGCGGCGCAGATCCTGGCGGACGCCCTAGCTCTGTAGCGCCCAGCGCTTGCAGGCCTGGTAGTTGCGCTGGCCGGTGTGGCCCCAGGCCTCGAAGTCCGGGTTGGCCTCGATGGCCTCCAGCGCCGGCACGGCCACCTCGCGGTCCTTCACCATGCAGGCGAAGTAGGCCAGCCGGCCCTGCCAGTAGCGGCTGCGCGGCGAGTCGGCGAGGATGGCGCGCAGGCCGTCGCGCATCAGCGGCCAGCGCGCGGCGCTGGCTTCGAACAGCGTCTGCTCATAGTCGCCATCGGTCGCGTGGTTGTAGAGCCGCACATAGCGCTGCAGCGCCTCCTTCTCGGGCAGGCCCTTCATCGACTGGCGCACCCAGCGCTCCAGGTCGTCCGGCTCGCCACCCCACTTGGGCAGCAGGCTGGGAATGGCCGCGAGGTAGAGGCAGTCGTCCGTCGCGTCCTTGCGCATGCCCTTGCTCGCGATCTCCATCTGCTGCCGGACGCCGACGCCCAGGCCGCGCAGCAGCGCCAGCAGCGGCCGGATGTAGAAGTTGTCGCGCCCCATGACCGCGCCGTTCGCCTTGGCATAGGCCAGCGCCTCGTTCAGCTTGGCCTTGAAGTCGGCGAAGCGCTGGTCGGACACCGTCTTGGCGAAGCCGCTGCCACGGTAGAACCAGGCCTGGTCCACCAGCGCCTGCAGATGGAAGGCATGGGCCAGCGGCGAATCGGGCCGGCTGCGCGTCCAGGCCAGCGTGGCCGCCACCCGGGCCTCGTGGTAGGCCAGCGACTCACCGTCGTAGCCCCGCGTGGCGCCATCGCCGAACCGGCAGATGGCCAGCCCGCCCACTTCGGCGCGCTGGAAATCCGTCTTCGTCGCGGCGTACAGGCGCTCCAGCTCATCCCAATCACCCCAGAAGCTGGCCTGTGACGCGCGCTCGTAGACAGTGTCGGCCAGCGCCCGCGGGGCCGAGGCCGGCGCCGCCGGTGCCGCCACCTGGGCCAGCGCCCATCCGGACACGAGGGCCAGCAGGCAGGCCACTCCGTTCTTCACCCACCGGTTCAGCGCCATGACAGGCTCCACTGGAATTCCCGCTCCACGGCCCTCAGGCCGCCCTGTTTGGCGGCGGCCGCCGACCAACCCCCTCGCGGGCCCGCGCCAGCGTCGCCAGCTCCAGCGGGCCCTCGTGCGCAAACGCGCGCGCATCGCGGATGCCCGGCACCTCGACGTCCCGCGCGATGACTTTCACACGCACCGCGCGCCCCTCGGCATTCACGTCGGCCACCACCTTGACGATGCCGCGCGCGCCGAAGAAGGTCGACAGGCTGGGGTAGGGATCGTCATCGCCCGTGGGGCCGCAGCCTTGCGGCGGTCCTGCCAGAAGAAGTCGGCCGCCTGCATGGCCATCGCGGCGCGGAACTGCGCCGGGCTGGCGCCGGCCCACTGGTGCATGGCGCAACGTGACGGCGGATCGGCGACGAACGGGTCGCGGCGGTTGCCATCGCGGTCCCCGAGGTAGAAGAAGGCGAGCACCGGCGGCAGCGGCGTCTTCGGCGCCTGGCCGGTGGCGCGCAGCTGCAGCAGCGCGTCCTCGGCGGCCAGGGGCTCGGCGTCGCTGACCGGGCGCGGCTGCCCCCAGCGCGCCAGCAACGCCGCCTCGGCCTGCACGGCGGCACGACGCGCCCCGTCCGGCAGCCCGCGCAGCCAGGCCAAGCGCGTGACCAGCTCGCTGGCATTGGGGCCGGCGGGCCGGCACAGGCCGGGCATCTTCAGCGCCTGCGCGAGCGCCTCGTCCTGGTCGGGGCCGGTGCTGTCACGGCCCCAGATCGCGAACTCGTTGGCCAGCCGGGCCAGCATGCGTGCAAAGGCTCGCTGCGGGTTCGGCTGCCCCAGCTCCTCCACGAACCAGCGCTCCATCAACGCGCGCACCCGCGGCACATGCTGGGCCTGCATCGCCTGGGCGGCCGCGCGGGTCTGGTCATCCAGCTCGTCCGTCTCCAGCACGGTGAAGCGCGGTGCCACGTTATTCTTGAGCACGCGGTTCAGCTCCGCGGCGCCCCAGTCGGGCAAGCTGGGCGGGGCCGCAGCAGAGGCCGCGGCGGGCGGCGCCAAGGCCGTGGCGGAGGCCGCCGCGGGCGGTGCTTTCGGCGCTTTCGCGGCCATGCTGGCCGCCGGCTTCGCGGCCGGCTTCACCGGCGCCTTGTCCGCCGCCAGCGCCGGCGCCAGCCAGCACAGCCAGGCGGCCATGCCCGCGGCGGCCGCAGTCTTCATCTGCATTGCATCTCCCCGATCACGGCGCGATTGTGGTCAAGCCCGTACGCGCTTCGCCTCATGGCTTTCCAGGGCCGCGGGTGTCAGCGCCGTCCGACACGCCCCCGCGCCGCCGGACTATGCACCGCGCGCGGGCCAGCACCGATGCTTGCGCGACAAGTCCACAGCCGGAGGCGACCATGGCCGAACACATCACTCCCAACGAATCCACCGCGCCGGCCGCCGGCCGCCCGCTGCTGTCGGCGCTGACACGGTGGTGGTCGCCCGCCGACGCCAGCTCGACCGATCCGGTGCTGGGCTATGAATCCGCCCAGCCCTGGATGCTGGACGACACGCCGGCGGACAACGCCGCCCACCTGCACGACTGACACGACAACGGGCCCCGAGGGGCCCGTTCTGCTGCCAACCTGAGGCCCCCGCGCGGGGCCTTTCTCACTGGATCAGGCCGTTCTTCAGCGCGTAGTAGGTCAGGTCGCTGTTGGTGGCGAGCTTGAGCTTCTCCAGCACGCGGGTGCGGTAGGTGCTGACGGTCTTGACGCTCAGGAACAGCGCCTCGGCGATGTGGCCCACCGTCTCGCCCTGGGCCAGGCGCAGGAAGACCTGGAACTCGCGCTCCGACAGCATCTCGTGCAGCGGCTTGTCCGGCGCGCCGTTGGCCGAGCTGCCGCTCACGACGCTGTCGGCCAGCTGCTCGGCCACGGCCGGGCTGATGTAGCGGCGGCCGCGCGACACGAGGCGGATCGCGTTGGCGATCTCGTCGGGGTCGCACTCCTTGTTCAGGTAGCCGCTGGCGCCCTGGCGCAGCAGCGTCGTCGCGTAGTGCGCCTCGGGAAAGCCGCTGAGGATGAGCACCGGCAGCTCCGGGAAGCGCGCCTTGATGGCCGCCAGCGCGTCCACGCCGCTCTGGTCGGGCATGGAGATGTCCAGCAGCAGCACGTCCACGTCGCCGCGGCGCGCCATGTCCAGCGCCTCGTGGCCGCTGCTGCCCTCGCCGGTGACGCGCAGGTCGACATGGTCGGACAGGAACTGGCGCAGCCCGGTGCGCACGATGGCGTGGTCGTCGACGATTCCGATGCGGATCATGGTGTGCCTGTCTTGATGTGGAAGGTGATGAGTTCAGCGTAGCAGGCGCCGCGGAGCGCCGGCAGCGGCCGGTGTCCTACAAATTTGCCGGAGATGTCTGACAGAGCACCCCGCTGCGGGACTATCCGGCCGGGGCGCCGCTGCTTCGATAGTGCGGACACGGCCCCAGGGTGGGCCGCCAACCAAAAGGAGCATCCCATGCTGACCAAACCCGTCCTGACCCTGGCACTCGCCTCCGCCCTCATCGCCACCGTGGGCGCCACCAGCGGCTGCGCCGTCGCCCGCGACCAGCAGACCGCCGGCAGCTACATCGACGACACCGCACTGACCACCCGCGTCAAGGCCAAGTTCGCCGCCGACCCCACCGTCAGCGCCATGGCCATCAGCGTGGAGACGCTGAAGGGCACCGTGCAGCTGGCCGGCTTCGCGAAGAGC
Source organism: Roseateles sp. (assembly GCA_041914785.1). Lineage (GTDB taxonomy): Bacteria > Pseudomonadota > Gammaproteobacteria > Burkholderiales > Burkholderiaceae_C > Pelomonas. The sequence continues at coordinate 20,568 of JAYSCT010000034.1, read as the reverse complement.
GCCGAGGAAAAGGCCATGGCCGAGAAGCTGGCCCGCGAGACCTCCGGCGTCGTCGCCGTGCGCAACGACATCGCCATCCGGCCCTGACCGCCGCGTCCGGTCCCGCCCCGTCCCGCCCGACGGGTGCGGGGCGGCGCATAGGACAAGTCCTACAGCGCGACGCGTTGCCGACGCCGCCCGGACCGGGACCGAAGCGGTTCATACTTGACCCCATCACGCAAAGAACAGCGCAGCGCCGGGCCATGCCAGCACTCAAAGCCTTCATCGTCGAGGACAGCCCGGTCATCCTGGAGAACCTGGTCGCCACGCTGGAAGAGCTGGCGCAGGTGGAAGTGGTGGGCTCAGTGGCCGACGAGGCCGGTGCCGTCCGCTGGATGAGCCGGGACCCCGATGCCAATGCCGACCTTTTCATCGTCGACGTCTTCCTGCGCTCCGGCACCGGCCTGGGCGTGCTGCAGGCGGCCCAGAAGCTGGGCGTGCGCGCACGCCGCGTCGTGCTGACGAACTACGCCACCGAGGAGATGCGGCGCCGCTGCGCCAGCCTCGGTGCCGAGCGCGTGTTCGACAAGAGCCACGAGCTGGACGACCTGATCACCTACTGTGCCGAGCTGGCCGAGCATGTCGCTCCTCCAAGCCCCTCTGCCACGGCACGCTGAGCGCTCCGTCGTGCTGCGTCACCTGGACCCCTGGCTGGAAGGGGCCTCGCGCAACCGGGGCATCGCGGTGCTGTGCGCGGCGCTGGCCGCCGCGGCCGTCATGGGCGTCAGCGAGGCGGCCTTCTGGGGCGCCGACCAGGCACTGGCCCAGTCCCAGGCCCGCCACATCGCCCGCGACGACGGCCTGCGCCTGCGCGAGCTGCTCACCAACGCCGAGACGGCCCAGCGCGGCTTCCTGCTGACCGGCCGGGAGGACTACCTGGCGCCCGTGCAGCTGGCCGAGCGCGAGCTGCCCACCGTGCTGCGGCGGCTGCGCGGCCAGTACGAAAGCTCCGAATGGGCCGCGCTGGTGGCCGATGCCAGCCGGCGCGCCAACGAGAAGCTGTCGGAGCTGCAGCTGGTCGTCAAGCTCTACCGCGAAGGCAACACGCCGGCCTGGCAGGGGCTGGTGGAGTCGGACATCGGCCGCGAGAAGATGCAGGCGGTGCGCGACGCCGTCAGCCAGCTGGACCGCCACGAGCTAGGCCAGATCGCGCTGGAGCGCGAGGCCGTCTACCGCTCGCTGACCTACGGTCGCCTGGGCACGCACGGGCTGACCGTGCTGAGCCTGTTCGGCCTGGCCATCTTCCTGCGCCGCAACGAGGCGCTGCACAAGGCGCGCCGCGAGCATGCCAGCGAACTGGCCAGCGAACGCGACCGGCTGGACCGCGAGGTGGCCCGCCGCACCGCCGAGCTGACCGAGCTGGCCCGCCACCTGCAGACCGTGCGCGAGGACGAACGCGCGCGGCTGGCCCGCGAGCTGCACGACGAACTCGGCGCGCTGCTGACGGCCGCCAAGCTGGACGTCGCCCGCGTGCGCCGCATGACCAAGGCCACGCCCGACATCGACGAGCGCCTCAAGCACATGAGCGAGCTGCTGGACCAGGGCATCGCGCTGAAGCGCCGCATCATCGAGGACCTGCGGCCGTCGGCGCTGTCCAACCTGGGCCTGATCCCGGCGCTGGAGATCCTGACGCAGGAATTCGCACAACGCTCCGGCCTGCAACTCAGCCTGGAGCTGGCCGACAGCCCCACCGAGGACGCCGACCGCCTGGCGCTGTACCGCCTGGTGCAGGAGGCGCTGACCAACATCCTGCGCCACGCCAAGGCCAGGCAGGTGCGCGTGACGCTGGGCGAGGCCGATGGCTGGCTGCAGTTGCAGATCCGCGACGACGGCCAGGGCTTCAACCCCGACGCCGTGGGCGCCGGCCACCACGGCCTGCTGGGCATGCGCTACCGCATCGAGAGCCTGGGCGGCACGCTGGAGCTGATGTCCTCGCCCGGCCGCGGCACGCTGGTGCTGGCACGCCTGCCGCGCCGCCCCGAACTGCCGGCGCCGGCCATCGCGCCCGACACCGAACCGGCGGCTTGACGTCCTACAGCGCCGGCCCGCTGCTGCTGACAGTTGCGGGCCGCGCCCGCCCCCACACTGCCGCCAGGCGCCGCCTACCGCGTGGCGCGATTCCAGGCCAGACAAGGAGGGCCGCATGCGATTTCCCATCACCCCGCATTCCGACGGCTGGCACACCCATCTGCACCGCCTGCGCCGCTCGCCCGACACCGACGCGCTGCCCACGCCGCCCGAGCGGCGCGGCGTGCAGGTGCTGGTCGCGATCGCGCTGCTGGGCGGCGTGCTGACCAGCGGCCTGCTGGGCGTCGCCGACGACCCGCGCCCGCTGGACGTGCAGGCCAGCAGCGCGCTGCGCCAGGCCGCCGACACGCTCAAGGCCTGGCAGGCCCAGCTGTCGCGCGGGCTGCAGGTGTCGCTGCGCGCCGTGGCCGATGGCCGCGACCTGCCGGCCGCCAAGCCCGCCAGCAGCCAGGGCGCCGCCAGCGCCACCGTCACCGCGGGCGTCTAGAGAACGCCGTCGCGGCAGGCGCTCAGGCCGCCGCGGCTTCCTCCGCGGTGGCCAGCAGCCCGGCCAGCGGTTCGGGGCGGTGCAGCAGAAAGCCCTGCACCTCGCCCACGCCCAGGCGCACCAGCTCCAGCAGCACCTCGGGCGTCTCCACGCACTCCGCCACCGTCGTCAGCCCCAGCGCGCGGGCCACGTCCACGAAGCTGCGCACGGCCACCTGGTCCAGCGGGTCGGTCATCAGCGCGCGCACGAACTGGCCGTCGATCTTCAGCAGGTCCACCGGCAGCGCCTTCAGGTAGCTGTACGAGGACGCGCCGGCGCCGAAATCGTCCAGCGCGATGCGTGCGCCCAGCGCGCGCATCTGCGTGATGAAGCGGGCCGCATCGGCCATGCGCGTGATGACGGCCGTCTCGGTGATCTCCAGGCACAGCGCCGCGGCGCGCGCCCGGCCCAGCTGCAGCAGCAGCGCCCGAGCCTCCTCGTGGAAGGCGGCGTCCTGCAGCGTCAGCCCCGACACGTTGACGGCCAGCGACGCGATGTCGGGGCCGCCCTCGCGCTGCAGCAGCGCGACGGCCTGCCGCAGCACCCAGCGGTCGATGCGCGGCGCGATGTGAAAGCGCTCGGCGGCCGGCATGAAGGCGCCGGGCAGCACGCGGCTGCCGTCGCGTTCGCGCAGCCGCAGCAGCAGCTCGCCGCGCAGCCGGCCATCCTCCTCCGCGCCCTGGGCCGGCAGCACGCGCTGCAGGTCCAGCTCGAAGCGGTCTTCGTCCAGCGCCTGCTGCAGCCGCGTGGCCCAGCGGTGCTCGCTCTGGTGGGCGCGCAGCGTGGCGTCGTCGGGCGCCCAGGCCTGCACGCGGTTGCGGCCCTGCTCCTTGGCGAGCATGCAGCAGGCATCGGCCTCGCGCAGCGCGGTCTCGGCGTCGGGCCAGCGGCCGTCCAGCGGCGCCACGCCGATGCTGGCGCCGATGCGGAAGCTCTGCTCGCCGGCCTGGAAGCGGTACTGGTCCAGCGTGTCGCACAGCTTCTGCGCGACATGCACGCCCTCTTCCAGCGAGCAGTTCTCCAGGATGGCGGCAAACTCGTCGCCCCCCAGCCGCGCCACCGTGTCGCGGCCGCGCACGCCGGCCTCCAGCCGCTGCGCCACCTCGCGCAGTACGGTGTCGCCGGCCGCGTGGCCGCAGTGGTCGTTGACGAGCTTGAAGCGGTCCAGGTCGAAGGCCAGCAGCACATGGTGGCTGTCGTCGCGCCGCGCGCGCTCGAAGGTGCGTGCCAGCCGCTGGCCGAACTCGGCACGGTTGACGAGGCCGGTCAGCACGTCGTGGCTGGCGCGCCAGCGGATCTCGTCGAACTGGCGGCGCTGCTGCGTCACGTCGCGAAACACCAGCACTGCGCCCAGCACGCGGCCGGCGTGGCCGCGGATGGGGGCGACGGAGTCGTCCACCGCGCGGCGCTCGCCGTCGCGGCCCACCAGCACGGCACCGGGCGGCAGCTGCGCGGGCTGGCCGCTGGCCAGGCATTGCTGCACCGGGTCCGGCAGCGGCTCGGGGCCGTCATCGTCGCGGGCGGTCTCGAACACGCGCACCGAGGGCTGGCCGCGGGCCTCGTCGGCCGTCCAGCCGGTCAGGCGCTGCGCCACCGGGTTCAGCCAGGTGACGCGCCCCTGCGCATCGGTCGTCAGCACCGCATCGGCGATGGACTGCAGCGTCACTTCCAGCAGCTCGTGCTGCTCCTCCAGCTGCTGCTGCAGCCGCCGCTCCTCGCTGACGTCCCAGCACACGCCCGCCAGCCGCAGTGGCCGCCCGGCGCCATCGCGCAGCACGCGGCCCGAACCGCGCAGCACGTGGACACTGCCGTCCGGCCAGTCCACGCGCCACTCGCCGTCCAGCGGCGTGCGGCTGCGCAGCGTCTCGCGCAAGGCCGCCCGCGCCGCCGCCCGGTCGGGCCCGTGCAGGCGGCGACGCCAGCCCGCCGGGCTGATGCGCTGGCCGTGCGGCGCCTCGCCGTGCAGGCGCCACATCGCGTCGTCCCAGCTCAGCGTGCCGGCGCGCAGGTCCAGGTCCCACACGCCGATGCCGCCGCCGTGCGTGGCCAGGTCCAGCCGCTCCAGCGTGCGCTCCAGCTCGGCGCGCACGCCGGCGGGCTCGGTCACGTCCTGCATGACGACGCCCACGCGGCCGCCCTCGCCGTCCGGCCCGCCCACCACGCGCAGCACGCGCGGGCCGGCGGCACCGGCCGCGCAGGTCAGTTCCACGTCCCAGGCGAGGCCCTCGGAGGCCGCGCGCGTCAGCGCTGCATCCAGCATCGCCGCGCCGTCGGGGCCGAAGCGCTGCAGCAGCGCGGCCAGCGTCGGCACGCGGCCGGCGGGCAGGTCCAGCAGGTCGCAGGCCGAATCCGACAGCACCAGTGCGCCGGTGTCGGCCTGCCACTCCCACGCGCCAACCCCGGCCAGGCGGCTGCAACGCTCCAGGAAGCGGGCGTTCTGCGCCAGGGCCTGCTGCACGGCGGCGGCGGGCGAGAGGTCGGTCATCGGTGGGGCTCCAGGGCGGGGACGGCAAGCTTGCGGGCAGCCCCTGGCCGCCCCTGTAGGACAAGGCCTTGTCTGCCCTTTGTTACAGCGCGAGCGACAACCGGCGCGGCGCTGTCGCGTTCAATACGCACCCGCGGCCCACGCCGCCGAGGAGCACCGCATGACCCAACCCTCTTTCTCCCTCACGCGCTGGCTGGCGCCGGCCCTGATCGCCATCGCCGCGCTGCCCGCCCAGGCCGGCGACGTCGGCGTGTCCATCGGTTTCAGCCAGCCCGGCGTCTACGGCCGCGTGGACATCGGCCGCTACCCGCAGCCGGTGCTGGTGGCGCCTCAGCCGGTCGTCATCGGCCGGCCGGTCTACCGCGAACCGGTCTACCTGTGGGTGCCGCCGGGCCACCGCCATGACTGGCGCCGCCACTGCGGCCAGTACGGCGCCTGCGGCGCGCCGGTGTACTTCGTGCAGGACGGCTGGTACCGCCAGAACGTCATCGTGAGGCGTGACGACGGCTGGCGCCGCGAGGACCGGCACCGTCACCACCACCATCATCACCATGACCGCGGCCATGGGCACGGCCATCGCGACTGAGCGCTGATCGGGCGCAAAACCACACGTCGGCCGCGCAGTTCCGGCCATCAAGCCGGCGCCCGGCGGCCTACAGTCGGGCAGACCCTGACCGTTGTGCCGCCTCCGCGCGGCTGGCCGGATGCCTGACGCCGTACCTTCCCCGCTGCCTCCGCTGACTCCCCCGCCGGCGCCCTCCTGGCGCTCGGCCTGTGCCTGGCCCGTGATGCTGGCGCTGGCCGCCTGCGGCGGTGGTGGTGGCTCGGCCGGCACCGACACCCCCGTCACGCCCCCGCCGCCGGTCGCCACGCCCAGCCCGCTGCCCATGCCGACGCCGGGCCCGTCGCCGGCCCCGTCACCCGCGCCAACACCGACGCCAGCCCCCTCCCCGTCGCCGGCACCCTCGCCGGCGCCGTCACCTGCTCCCGCGCCGTCACCGGCCCCCTCGCCGGCCCCTTCACCGGCACCCTCCCCGACGCCTTCGCCGTCGCCCTCCCCGGCACCCACGCCCGCGCCGTCACCTGCGCCCTCGCCGACGCCGACGCCCGCTCCCAGCCCGACACCCACGCCGCCCCCACCCCCGCCGCCGCCCTCCCCGTTGTCGGGCATCGCCGCCGCCGGCCTGGCGCTGACCGGCGGCAAGGTGACCGTGCTGGACGGGGCCGGCAAGGTCGTCGCCAGCGGCAAGGACGTGACGGCGGCCACGGGTGCCTACGGCCCCATCACGCTGACCGGCACCGGCCCCTTCCGCGTGCAGGCCTGCGGCATGGCCGGCGACCGCGCGATGTGCCTGTGGGGCGCCACCCCGAACGGCGGCACGCTGAACCTGACACCGCTGACCACCGCGATCACCGTGCTGGCCAGCGGCCAGCCGCCCGAGGCGCTGATGACCGGCGCCGTGCAGGGCCTCACCGCCACGGCGCTCGCCGCGGCGCAGACGCAGGTGCGCACCGTCATCGCGCCGGCATTGACCGACGCCGGGCTGGCCGCCGACTTCGATCTGCTGGCCGGCACGCTGACGCCCGGCACGCACACCGGCTACGACCGCGTGCTGGACGCCATCGACGTGGGCTGGGGCCTGGACACCAAGGCCTACGTGACGCTGAGCCCCGCGCTGGGCAGCGGCTGGGCCTACCTGGAGCCCGGCACCACCAGCGGCAGCCTGGCCACCGACGCGTCGGCCGCCAAGGTGGACCACGCCGGCATCGACACGCTGTTCCGTGCGCTGGGCGCGGTCATGCCGGTGGCCGCCAAATGCCCCGGCGCCACCGATGGCCTGAAGCCGCTGCTGGACCCGGCCGCCCGCGCCAGCGCCGACCTGGTGACGAGCTTCACCGGCGACCAGGCCGTGCAGGTGCTGTGTGGCCACATGGGCGGCCTGCTGGTGGGCGACACCGAATCGCTGGAAGGCGCCACGCTGCTGCCGGCCGTGCCGACGCGCTGCGACTTCACCGGCACCGACCCGGTGTGCCGCGTGAAGCTCGTCTTCAAGACCGCCGCGCCCAAGGCCAACGCGCCGGCCGGCACGACGCCCAAGGACGTGCTGCGCCAGATCGGCATCGACCAGACCGTCGTGAAGCGCTCGTCGGGCTGGCTGCTGCTGGGCAACCGGCTGGAGGTGCAGGCCAGCGCCACGGCGCGGCTGGTGCTGAAGCGCCGCGTGGACCAGACCGCCACCGACAGCTACGGCCGCTTCCTGGACATCCGCATCCCCGCCTACCCCGGCCTGCAGTGCGCCCGCGCGACGCAGAAGGACACCGGCGGCAGCGACGTGACGCTGGCACTGTTCAAGCCGGTGCCGACCGCGACCTACCTGAGCCTGTGGAGCCTCAGCGCCAGCGACGCGACGCCCAGCCTGGACCCGGCCAGCGGCGCGACGCGCGGCGTCGATGCCGTCACGCTGCCCGTGCCCAGCGGCGCGGCCGGCGACGCGACGGCGCGCAACTTCGTGCGCGCCGGCCGCACGCTGAAGATCGCGCTGTTCAGCGACGGCGCCTGCAGCACGCCGCTGGCGGGCGCCGACGGCGGCGCGGTCAGCATCGACGTGGCGGGGCAGCTGCCCATCACGGCGTCCCACATGAGCGGCCAGCCCTGGCCGGCGCTGGCCGCCGCCACCGGCACAGCGCTGACTGCCCTGAAGGGCGCGGCGAACGCCAAGGTCAACTTCACCGCGGACTGGACCTTCCCGCGCGGCGATGCCGTCGTCAGCCGCGTGCAGCTGTGCTCGCTGGACGCCAACTGCGGCAACGTGCTCGCCGCGCTGGACCTGGCACCCACCACCGCCAAGGCGGCGCTGAACCCGACGCTGGGCACGGTGGCGCTGGCGGCCGCCGACTACAAGCTGCTGCGCCTGACCGCGCGCACGCCCAGCGGGCTGGTGCTGCAGCTGGATGCGGCGTCGTGCACCGCGCAAACCGCTGGACAGCCCTGCTAGCCCCACGCCCGGTCAGCGCGCGATCCGAATGAGCTTGCCGCTGTCGGTCAGCAGCAGCAGCGCGCCGTCCGGCGCCGGCTTCACGGCGCGGATACGCTCGCCGAGGTCCTCGAACAGCTTCTCGCGGCGGGTGACGGCGTCGCCCGACAGCGTCAGCCGCCACAGCGCCTGGCCGGCGAGCGCGCCGACGAACAGGTTGCCCTGCCACTCCGGGAACATCGCGCCGCCGTAGAACGCGATGCCGGACGGCGCGATGGAGGTTGGCACCCACCAAGTCAGCGGCTCGACGAAGCGCGGCGCGTGCACGCCACCGCCGATGGCGCAGGCGGTGCCCACCGGGTCACCGTAGTTGCAGCCGTAGCTGACCGCGGGCCAGCCGTGGTTGCCACCGGCGCGGGCGATGTTGATCTCGTCGCCGCCCTGCGCGCCATGCTCGCTGACCCACAGCTCGCCGGTGACCGGGTGCAGCGCCGCGCCCTGCGGGTTGCGGTGGCCCAGGCTCCACAAGCCGGGCCACGCGCCGGCGCCGAAGGCCGGGTTGTCGGCCGGCATGCTGCCGTCGCGGTTCACGCGCACCACCTTGCCCAGCGTCTGCGCAACGTCCTGCGCCGGGCTGCCCAGCTGGCGCTCGCCCAGCGTGATGAACAGCGTCTTGTCGCGCGCGAACACCAGCCGTGAGCCGTAGTGCGCGCTGCCGGCGACCTTGGGCGCCTGGCGGAAGATGACCGTCAGCCCCTGCAACGCATTGCCCACCAGCTGCGCCCGCGCGACCGCGGTGCCGGCCTTGCCCGCCTCGGCGCCGCTGCCGGGCTCGGCGTAGCTGAGGAAGACCAGGCCGGTGGTGACGAAGTCCGGGTCCAGTGCCACATCCAGCAGCCCGCCCTGGCCGGCGCTGTCCACGGCGGGGGCGCCGGTGACGGGCTGGCTGGTCGCCAGGTCTGCCGCGACACGCACGAGGCCGGCGGTGCGCTGCGTGACCAGCCAGCTGCCGTCGGGCAGCTGGGCCAGGCCCCAGGGGTTGGTGAGCCGCACCGGCTGCGCGGTGGCCCGGGCGGGGCCGGTGGGCGCGGACGCCGCCGGTGCGGCCACGGGCAGTGAATCGCCGCCGCCACCGCCCCCACAGGCGGACAGCAGGGCCAGGCCGCACAGCAGCCCATGGCGAAGACGGAGCAAGGGGGTCATGCGCGGCTCCTGCGGCGACGGATGCCGTCCAGTGTGACCTGCAACGGCCGTGCAGATATCACACGGCCCCGCTCCGCCAGCGCCGCCTTGTTGCCGTTGGTAAGCAGCGGGTCGCACTGGCAACCTGGCGTTACGGGCGTTGCGCCGGCGCGGCCATCATGCGCGGCCGCCGTTCCTGCCGTCCCCCCCCATGCGCCTGCCCCTCACTGCCATCGCTCGCCCACGCCGGGCCGCCCCCGCCAGCGCGTGGGTCATCGCCATCGCCGCGCTGCTGGCCGGTTGCGGCGGTGGCGGCGGTGGCGGCCCCACCAGTGCGCCGGCGGAAGGCATCGCGACGCCCCCGGCCGCGGCCACCGCCGCGGCGCCACCGATGACGCAGCGCGACGCCGTGCGGCTGGCCTCGCAGGGCAGCTTCGGCGCCACCGAGGCGCTGATCACACAGATGCGCACGCAGAGCGCCGCCGCCTGGGTGCAGGCGCAGCAGCAGCTGCCGGCCACGTCGCGCTACACGCTGGGCGGCACCAGCGCCGTGCACATAGACACCACCGGCGTGGGTTTCTGCGACCAGCCGGCCAACCAGGGCGACAACTGCTGGCGCGATGCGTTTTCCAGCATGCCGCTGCTGTGGGACTTCTACCGCAATGCCGTCGCCCAGCCCGACCAGCTGCGCCAGCGCGTGGCCTTCGCGCTGCAGCAGATCGTCGTCGTCAGCAACCTGGAGGTGGACGGCACCTACGGCCTGCGTCGCTACCAGAACGCGCTGCTGGACCACGCCTTCGGCAACTACCGCGACGTGCTGCGCCACGTGGCGCTGAGCCCGGTAATGGGCGACTACCTGAACGGCGTCAACAACGACAAGGCGGCGCCCAACGAGAACTTCGCGCGTGAGCTGCTGCAGCTGTTCTCGCTGGGCACCTGCCTGCTGGAGGCCGACGGCAGCCTCAAGGGCGGCAAGTGCCAGCCCACCTACGACAACGCGATGGTGCGCAACTACGCCTATGCGCTGACCGGCTGGACCTACCCGGCCGGCGGCAAGTCCAAGTGGACCTGCCAGCCCAAGGGCGCCAACTGTCTGTTCTACGACGGCGAGATGGCGCCGCTGCCAACGCTGCACGACACCGCCGAGCGCCCGCTGCTGGCCGGCGGCAAGAAGGCCGCCGGCAGCACGCCCGCGCAGGCGCTGGACGCCGTGCTGGACAGCCTGCTGGCCCACCCCAACGCGGCGCCCTTCATCGGGCGCCAGCTCATCCAGGCCCTGGTGCGCTCCAACCCGACGCCCGCCTACGTGGCACGCGTGAGCACGGCGTTCCAGAGCGGCCGCTTCAGCAAGGACGGCGTGAGCTTCGGCGCCGGCAAGCCCGGCGACCTGGCCGCCACGGTGGCCGCCGTGCTGCTGGACGCCGAGGCCCGCGGCGACGCGGCGCCCGGTGCCTCCGGAGGCCGGCTGCGCGAGCCGGTGCTGATGATGACCGGCGTGCTGCGCGCGCTGAATGGCAGGACCGATGGCGACGCGCTGGGCTGGTGGTGGGGCGAGACGCTGCGCCAGCATGTGTTCCGCTCGCCGTCGGTCTTCAACTTCTACCCGCCGGACTACCCGGTCCCCGGCACGCAGCTGACCGGCGGCGCCTTCGGCATCCACAACGCCAACACATCGCTGGAGCGGCTGAACTACCTGACCTATCTGCTGAACTGGGGCGGCTCGCAGCCGGTGGCCAGCGTGCCCGGTGCGACCGGCACGCAGGTGACGCTGGACGCGTTCGACGCCGACGCGGCCGACGCCGCCAAGCTGGTCGACCGCCTGTCGCTGCTGGCCCATGGCGAGCCGCTGCCCAGTGCGGCACGCGCCAAGGTGCTGGAAGCCGTGTCCTGGTGGACCGAGAAGACCGACGCCAAGACCTGGCAGCGCAACCGCGTGAAGACCGCCGCCTACCTCGTGTTCGCGGCGCCCCAGTACCAGATCGTCCGCTGAGCCGGGGAGTCCACTCCATGTCCCACCATCACCACCACTCCCCCAGCCGCCGTCGCCTGCTTGCCGGCGCGCTGGGCCTGGGCACGCTGGGCGCGCTCGCGCCGCTGCGCCCGGCCCGCGCGGCCGACTTCAAGGCGCTGGTGTGCATCTTCCTGTACGGCGGCAACGACGGCATGAACACCGTCGTACCGATGGACACGACGCGCTACGCCGACTACGCCCGCGTGCGCGCCGGCCTGGCGCTGCCGCAGGGCAGCCTGGGGCGGCTGGGCACCAGCGACTACGGCCTGCACCCCAGCCTGGCCGCGCTGAACCCGCTGTTCGCCGCCGGCCGCATGGCCGTGCAGTTCAACGTCGGCCCGCTGAGCGCGCCGCTGACCAAGGCGCAGTACCGCGCCGACGCCGGCAAGTCGCTGGTGACGCCGCCCAGCCTGTTCTCGCACAGCGACCAGCAGGTGCTGTGGGAGTCCGGCAGCACGGATGCGCAGAGCCGCACCGGCTGGGGCGGCCGCGCATCGGCCACGCTGGGGCTGGCGCAGCCGGTCATCAGCGTCGGCGGCAACGGCCGCTTCGGCCTGTCGGAGCTGGCCGCGCCGCTGGTGCTGCCCGGCCCGGGCGACGGCTTCGGCGCCGCCGGCCTGGCCGCGTCGGACCTGACCTGGAAGCCCAACGCGCTGAAGCTGGACGCGCTGAAGGCCGTGTCCGCCGAGACCGACACCGACCTGGCCGGCGCGTTCGAGAAGCAGCAGCGCGACGCGATGGCGCTGTCGGAGCAGTTGGGCCCGCTGGTCAAGCGCAAGCCGGGCGAGGCCGGCAGCAACGCCGCCATCGATGCCGCGTTTGCGCCGCTGATCGCCAACGGCAACGTGACGACGGGCCTGGCCAAGCAGCTCTACCAGGCGGCCAAGCTGCTGGACGTGCGCGCCACGCTGGGCGGCAGCCGGCAGATCTACTTCGCGCAGCTGGGCGGCTTCGACACGCACGGCGGCCAGATCGGCAGCGACGCCGTCTCCGGCCACCACGCCGGCTTGCTCAAGCAGCTGGGCGACGCGCTGGCCTGCTTCCAGGCCGCGCTGACGGCGCTGGGGCTGGCCGACGCGGTCACCACGTTCACGCAGAGCGACTTCGGCCGCACCTTCAAGCCCAACAACAGCAGTGGCACCGACCACGCGTGGGGCAACCACCACCTCGTGCTGGGCGGCGCCGTGAAGGGCGGCTTCTACGGCAGCTACCCGACGCTGGCGCTGGGCGGACCGGACGACGTCGGCGTGGACAGCTGGGAGCAGCACGGCCGCTGGATTCCCACCTCCTCGGTGGACCAGTACGCCGCCACGCTGCTGGGCTGGATGGGCGCCAACGCCACGCAGCTGGACACCATCCTGCCCAACCTGCCCAACTTCGGCAGCAAGCGCAGCCTGGGCTTTCTTTGAGCCGACCGGTCAGCGCTTGGGCAGCGGGTAGCTCGCCAGGCTGGCGTAGCCCTTCTTCGACAGTGCCTGCACGCCGAAGATGACGTTGTCCTTGGACACCGGCAGCGTCACGCGCGTGGCCTTGCCCACATCGCGGGCCTGCTGCCAGGTGGCCGAATCGGTGTCACGCCAGACGACACGGTAGCCGGCCACCTCGGGGTCGTCGCTGGCCTGCCATTCCAGCGTCGAGTCGTTGGTCAGCCCGCTGGCATCCAGCCGCACGCCTTTCGGCGGCGCCGGCGCCCAGGCCAGCGTCGCGAAGCCGGCCAGGTTCGCGCGCGTGACGTCGGCTACATAGGCGAAGTCGACGAACTCGGGCAGGTCGCCGTAGACGACGCCGTTCTCCGTCCTGGGGTTCTGGTGCTGGTGGGCGAAGTTCTCGAACGGCTCGCTGAAGCGCACGGCCGCGTAGCCGCGCTCCAGGAAGGGCAGGTGGTCGCCACCGCGCAGGTAGCGGTCGCGGCGCTGGATCAGCTGCACCGTGAAGCCGGGCATCGCGCCTTCCGCGGCCGCCTTCAGGTGGCGGCCCAGCTGGTGGGTCGGCAGGTCCTCGTTGGCGCCGGCCTGCAGCAGCGGCAGCAGCTCGGCCTGCATCGCGGTGAAGGCCTTCTGGTCCGCGGCGGACGCGGGCCGGTTGGCCTGCGCCTGCATCAGCAGCCGCACCAGCGGGTCCAGCCCGTCGGCGAACAGCCGCATGCGCTTGGGGTCGCGCTGGCCGGCGTCGCCACGCGAGCTGCCGACGATGTCGTTGGTGGCCATGGCCTCCACATTCAGCCCCTCGGCGCGCGCATCGCGGGCCCATTGCGCGGCGCCCAGCAGGCCCTGCTCCTCGCCCGGCACGGCCATGAAGACCAGCGTCGCGTCGAACTGGCGCGTCGCCATCACGCAGGCCAGCTCCATGATGACGGCCGTGCCCGACGCGTCGTCGTTGGCGCCCGGCGCCTCGCCCAGCGCGTCCATCACGTCGCTGTTGCGCGAGTCGTAGTGGCCGCTGACCACCAGCAGCCGCCCCTTGCTGGCGCCGCGGCCGGGCAGCGTCGCGACGATGTTGACCAGCTCGGTGGGCTGCGGCACCCGCGCGCCGGCGGGCTCGATGAAGCTCTGCTCCTCCACCTTCAGCCGGCTGCCCGGCGCCTTCGCGCAGGCCTGCAGCTCGGCGGTGATCCAGCGCCGCGCGGCGCCGATGCCGCGGGTGTCGGACGCGATGTCGGACAGCGTGTGCCGCGTGCCGAAGCCCACCAGCTTGCGGATGCGCGCCTCGATGCGCGCGGGGCTGACCTCGGCCAGCATGGCGGGCAGGTCGTCGGCCGGGGTGGGCTGGGCCTGGGCCGAAGCGGCCAGCAGGGCGAACAGGAGAGCGCTGAGTCGGGCTTGCATCGGCGCGATTCTGCGCTTGCCGCGCGATGCGGCATCCCCTACGCTGGCCGCTCCACACGAGGAGAGTCCGATGGCGCTGGATTCACGAGTGAGCGCGATCCGCACGGTCGCACTGGTGGGCCCCGCGGCCGCCGGCAAGACGCTGCTGCTGGACGCGCTGCTGGCGCATGCCGGCGCCATCCCGCAGGCCGGCAGCATCGAGCGCGGCAGCACGGTGAGCGACCACGACCCGCTGGAAAAGCGCCTGGGCCATTCGCTGCAATCCAGCCTCGCGCACTTCACGCACGGCGGCATTCGCGTGCACGCCATCGACACGCCCGGCGCGCCCGACTTCGTCGGCCAGGCGCTGCCCGCGCTGGAGGCGGCGGACACGGCGCTCGTCGTCATCAACGCGCAGAACGGCATCGAGCTGATGGCCCAGCGCCTGCTGACCGCCGCCGGCGAGCGCGGGCTGGCGCGGCTCATCGTCGTCAACAAGATCGACGCGCCGGGCGTGGACCTGCCGGCGCTGCTGGCACAGATCCGCGAGGTGTTCGGCAAGGAGTGCCTGCCGCTGAACCTGCCCGCCGACGGCAGCCGGCGCGTGGCGGACTGCTTCTTTGCGGCCTCAGGAGAGGCCGATTTTTCGTCCGTGGCCGACGCGCACCGGGCCCTCGTCGAGCAGGTCGTCGAGGTCGATGCCGACTTCGTCGACCGCTACCTGACCGATGGCGACGTCGACCCGCAGGCGCTGCACGCGCCGCTGGAGCAGGCGCTGCGCGAGGGCCACCTGATCCCGGTGTGCTTCTGCTCCGCGAAGACCGGCGCCGGCGTCGGCGAGCTGCTGGCGGCCATCGAGGCACTGATGCCCAACCCGGCCGAGGGCAACCCGCCGCCTTTCCTGGAAGGCAAGGGCCCCGAGCCCGCGCCCTACCCCGCCACGCCCGACCCGGCCGCGCACGTGCTGGCCCATGTCTTCAAGATCGTGGCCGACCCCTACCTCGGCAAGATGGGCGTGCTGCGCGTGCACCAGGGCCGCGTCGCCAAGGGCGGCCAGCTGTACGTGGGCCATGCCCGCAAGCCCATCCGCGTGGCCCACCTGTTCATGCTGCAGGGCGCGAAGCACGTCGACATCGGCGAGGCGCTGCCGGGCGACCTGTGCGCCATCGCCAAGGTGGACGACCTCGCCTTCGACGCCGTGCTGCACGACGCGCAGGAGGACGAGCACATCTTCCTGAAGGCGCTGGACTTCCCGACGCCGGTGCACGGCCTGGCCATCGCGCCCGCGCGCCGCGGCGACGAGCAGAAGCTGTGGGAGGTGCTGGCCCGGCTGGTGGACGAAGACCCCTGCCTGCGCATCGAGCAGGCCGGCCACGACGGCACATTCGGCCACCAGACGCTGGTCTACGGTCTCGGCGAACTGCACCTGCGCCTGCTGCTGGAGCGCGTGCGCGAGCTCTACAAGGGCGAGGTCGTCACCGAGCCGCCGCGCATCGCCTACCGCGAGACCATCTCGGCGCCCGCCGAGGGCCACTACCGCCACAAGAAGCAGAGCGGCGGCGCAGGGCAGTTCGGCGAGGTCTACCTGCGCGTCGAGCCGCTGCCGCGCGGCGCCGGCTTCGAGTTCGTCGACGCGGTCAAGGGCGGCACCATCCCGGGCCAGTTCATGCCCGCCGTCGAGAAGGGCGTGCGCTCGGGCCTGGCCAGCGGCGTCATCGCCGGCTATCCGCTCGTCGACCTGCGCGTCGTCGTCTTTGACGGCAAGCACCATTCGGTGGACAGCAAGGAGGTCGCCTTCGTCACCGCCGGCCGCCGCGCGCTCATCGAGGCCGTGCGGGCGGCGCAGCCCCTGGTGCTGGAGCCCCTCGTGCAGGTCGAGATCACCGCGCCGGAGCACGGCATAGGCGACATCACCGGCGACCTCGCGTCGCGCCGCGGCCAGGTCAACGGCACCCGCGCCGCCGTGCCCGGCAGCCTCATCGTGCAGGGCCTGGCGCCGCTGGCCGAGCTGGCCAGCTACCAGACGCGGCTGAACGCGATGACGGCCGGCCAGGGGCGCTACACGCTGCTGCTGTCGCACTACGAGCCGGTGCCGCCGCACACCCAGGCGGCGCTGACCGCCGCGTACAAGGGCACGGACGAGCCGGAGGGATGACCTGCCGGCCCCGTGGGCTTGGTGAACGGTCATTTATCATCACTCCCCATGCCCAGCGCCCCCCGCGACGTCGCGCAGATCCGATTGGACAACGCGATGCGGCTGTTCGAAGAGTTCGTCAGCGCCACCGTCAAACACCCCGATGCCGCCACACTGCGTGGCCTGGAGCGGCGCTTTGCCGAGAAGCTGCAGATCCAGCCCAGCTACTGGAGCCAGATCAAGGGCCGCTCGCGCCAGATCGGCGAGCGGCTGGCGCGGCAGTTCGAGCAGCTGTGCCACAAGACGCCGGGCTGGATGGACATCGAGCATGGCGCCGCGCCCGCCCCGGCGCCGCTCTCGTCGATGGCCGCGGCCATGGGCCACGTCGCCCCGCCGCCGCCCGAGCCCTCGCCCAGCCTGCCGCAGGACGACGACGAGCGCTTCATCGTCGGCCTGGTGCTGACGTACTACCGCCGCCACCCGCAGCGCGCCCGCACGCGGCTGCTGGACCTGCTGGGCGAGGTGCTCACGCCCGAGCCCGCCGCGCCGCCACCGCCCCGCGCGGCGGCCAAGCCGGCGCCCAGCTCACAGGCCGAGCTGGATGAATGGCGCCGGCTGCAGTCCGGCATCGCGCCGCTCAAGACCAAGAAACGCTGATCGTCGGACGCATCCGTCATTGGACGGGCGCACTCCCGCACGTTAGGGATGTTGGATAAAAACCGCTTGCGCAAGAGCAACGTTTGTTTATCATTTGCGCAAGTTGTGACGTTGCAGTTCCCGAACGTCACGGCGAGTGCCACCCCTCCCCAGTCCTGACCACCCGGCCCGCTTGCCTCGAGCAGCAAGCCCCGGGCACCCCGACTCTTTCGCGCAAACGCAGGCCCTGCCGGGTCGAGCCGCTGCATTGCCCGCTGCGCCCCGCGCGGCCCCAACCGGAGCACCTCATGCCCCAATTCACCTCCCCGCGCCCCATGAAGCTGACCGTGCGCAAGCCGCGCAATCCGCTCGTCGCGCCGGCGCTCAAACGCCAGGCCGGCCGGCACCAGAGCGCCACCGACGCCCATGCGCTGCGCCAGCAGGCCCGCCTGGAACTGCGACGGCTGCTACGCGACCGCTTCCCCGACGACAGCCCCTGACTCAGCCGCACCGCCCGCCCCTCGATCCATGTGATGAGGGCCGCCGGCGAGTGCCAAGGAGACCCTCATGAGATTGATCGAACTGCGCGGCCCCGACGCCGCCGACACCCACGACGCCTGGGCCCGCCGCTGGGTCCGCATCAAGCGCGCGGCGCGCGCGATCCGGCTGGTGTTCTCACCCGCCTACCGCCGCCGCCGCGCCCGCCATCAGCTGGAGTTCTACGCCGAAGCCGGCGCGCCCGAAGGGGCGCTGTACGTCGACGGCCAGTTGACCGCCCAGCTGGACGGCGTGCGCAGGCTGTGAACTGAGGCCGAAAACCGGGCCGCATGTGACGAGCATGCGGCCCGCCCTCGTCCTAGCATCCGGACATCATGTCCGCTCCGCTGCGCCTGACCCGCCCGCTGCCCAGCCTCGAGGCCTGGGTGGAAGCCTTTGCGACCGCCGAGATCCCCGTGCTGGCCGAGACGGCCGAGGCGCTGGAGCTGATGCGCGCCACCGAGGACGACGTAGACGCGCACGGCCTGGCCGAGATGATCTCGACCGACCCGCTGATGTCGCTGAAGGTCATCGCCCACGCCAGCGAGCTGAAGCGCGGCCGGCTGATGGCCGACACCGAGACCGTGACCGCCGCGCTGGTGCTGATGGGCATCACGCCGTTCTTCCGCGCCTTCGGGCCGCAGCCGACGATGGAGGCCGCGCTGGCCGACCACGAGGACGCGCTGCTGGGCCTGGCGCGCGTCATGCAGCGCGCCGAGCGCGCGTCGCGCTTCGCGCTGGGGTTCGCGGCGCACCGCGCCGACCCGGATGCCGCCGTCATCCACAGCGCGGCGCTGCTGCACGACTTTGCCGAGATGCTGCTGTGGCTGCACGCGCCCGACCTGGCGCTGCAGATCGCCGCGCTGCAGGACGCCGACCGCTCGCTGCGCAGCGCGGCCGCGCAGCGCCAGGTGCTGGGCATCGAGCTGGCCGACCTGGAGCAGGCGCTGATGAAGCGCTGGCACCTGCCGGACCTGCTGAGACGCATCACCAACGACAAGCACGCCCGCGACCCGCAGGTGCGCTGCGTGCACCTGGCCGTGCGCCTGGCGCGGCACACGGCACGGGGCTGGGATGACGCCGCCGTGCCGGATGACCTGCACGACATCGCCGAGTTGCTGAACCTCGGCGAAGCGCACACGCTGAAACTACTTCACGACTTCGACTGACGGCGGCGGTAGGCCGCCACCAGGCCCAGGCCGCCCAGCAGCAGCGCGGCGCTGGCAGGCTCCGGCACCGGCGTGGCCGTGAAGTTGGCGTTGTTGGGCGCGAAGTCGGAGATGGCGCTCACGCCGGCGAAGGTCGTGTTGCGCGGCCACAGGTTGAAGGTGTAGTCCAGCTTGTTCGCGAAGCCGGTGCTGGGCAGCAGCGCGCCGCTGACGGTGGCGGTGATGGTCTTGCCGCTGATGATGACCGAGCCCGTCGGCAGGGCGCCGGCGCCGGCCACGGTGCCCGTGCCGTTGGGGTTGAGCAGGATGACGCGGTCGAAGCGCACGCCGTTCAGCCCCAGGTTGTTGGCGAAGCTGGCGACGCCGGCGCCGCGGTTGACGCCCCAGACGTACAGGCCCGTGGCGGTGGTGCCGACGTTGCCGTCCATCGTGGCCTTCAGCGTGAAGGTGTCGGTGCTGGCGTCGTAGAGCACGGTGGCGGCGACGACATCCAGGTCGGCACTGGCGGCGGCGCTGCCGCCAAAGGTGGCGAGGAAGTCGCCCTTGGGGTCGGTGATGCCGTCCAGCGCGTGGCTGGCCAGCGGCAGGCCCAGCAGGGCCAGGGCGGCGGTGTGAGCGAGAAGACGCATGCAGAACTCCTGAGGTGGATGGGCTGACAGGGCCCGCCGCAGGCTGCGGCGTCGACCCTGGGCCATGAGTTCTGCCCGGCATCGCGCCGGTTCAAGCAACGGCGCCTCACCCCCCTAGACTGGTACCGCCGTGGTGTTCTTCAGCCGCTCCAGCACGAAGCTGGTCTTGCAGTCCTGCACGCTGGGGTGCATCAGCAGCGTGTCGCTGATGAAGCGGGCGTAGTGCTGCATGTCCTGCACCAGCACGCGCAGCAGGTAGTCCATCTCGCCGGTCAGCGCGGCGCACTCCGCCACCTCGGGCCAGGTCTGCACGGCGGCACGGAACAGGTCGCGCGGGTTGCGCAGCGGGTTGTCGGTCTGCTTCTCCAGCCGCACGTTGATGTAGGCCGTCAGCCCCAGGCCCACACGCTCCGGCGGCACCAGCGCCACGTAACGGGCAATGACGCCGGCCTCCTCCAGCCGGCGCACCCGGCGCAGCACGGCGGAGGACGACAACCCGGCCTCGGCGGCCAGCGCGTCGTAGGTGACGCGGCCGTCCTGCTGCAGCGCACGCAGCAGGCGGCGGTCGATGGCATCGAGCTCAATGGCGGCTTCCATGGCCGGCATTTTGCAGTTTTCCTGCACCATAGGCGCATCCTACGCTGCAGATTGCATGAAACCTGCGCGGGCGGCGCCGCAGAATTTTGGGTTTCATCGCCTTGCTGCTGGAGATCGTCATGGCCAAGTTCACCCCCTGGGACAACCCGATGGGCACCGACGGGTTCGAGTTCATCGAGTTCGCCGCGCCCGACCCGGCCGCGCTGGGCGAGCTGTTCCGCACGATGGGCTTCACGGCCGTGGCCCGCCACCGCCACAAGAACGTGACGCTGTACCGCCAGGGCGACGTGAACTTCATCATCAACGCCGAGACCGACTCGTTCGCGCAGCGCTTCGCGCGGCTGCACGGCCCGTCGATCTGCGCCATCGCCTTCCGCGTCGAGAACGCGGCCCACGCCTACCAGCGCGCGCTGGAGCTGGGCGCCTGGGGCTTCGACAACAAGGCCGGCCCGATGGAGCTGAACATCCCGGCCATCAAGGGCATCGGCGACTCGCTGATCTACTTCGTCGACCGCTGGCAGGGCAAGGGCGGCGCCAAGCCGGGCGCCATCGGCAACATCAGCATCTACGACGTCGACTTCGTGCCGCTGCTGGACGCCGCCGGCCAGCCGGTGGACCCGAACCCGGTGGGCCACGGCCTGACCGAGATCGACCACCTGACGCACAACGTCTTCCGCGGCCGCATGAAGGAATGGTCGGAGTTCTACGAGCGCTTCTTCAACTTCCGCGAGGTGCGCTACTTCGACATCGAGGGCAAGCTGACCGGCCTGAAGAGCAAGGCCATGACCAGCCCCTGCGGCAAGATCCGCATCCCGA
>JAYSCT010000033.1:0-37973 GCA_041914785.1 Roseateles sp. | reverse complement strand
GCCGTTCATGATGGCGGCCATGCCGAACTCGCGCACGCCGTAGTTGATGTGGCGGCCGCCGTTGGCGCTGCCGTCCGCCTCGAGGCGGAAGGCGGGCGTGCTCTTGGTGTTGGTCAGGTTGGAGCCGGTCAGGTCGGCCGAGCCGCCCAGCAGTTCGGGCACGGCCGCGGTGAAGGCTTCCAGCGCAATCTGGCTGGCCTTGCGGCTGGCCACGGTCTCGGCCTTGGTGTGGGCGGCGACCACGGCGTCGAACGCGACCTGGTTGAAGTTCTTGGGCAGTTCGCCCTTCATGCGGCGCATGAATTCTTTGGCTTCGGCCGGGAAGGCAGCCTTGTAGGCGGCAAAGCTGGCGTTCCACGCGGCTTCGCGTTCGGCGCCAGCGGCCTTGGCATCCCAGTCGGCGTACACCTCTTTGGGGATCTTGAAGGGTTCGTGGCTCCAGCCCAGGGCTTCGCGGGTGAGCTTGATTTCTTCGGTTCCCAGCGGCTCGCCGTGGGCCTTGGCGGTGTTGGCGCGGTTGGGCGAGCCTTTGCCGATGGCGGTCTTGCAGACGATCAGCGTGGGCTTGTCTGCGCTGTGTTTGGCAGACGCAATGGCCTTGGACAGGGCCTCGGCATCGTGGCCGTTCACGGCGTCGATCACGTTCCAGCCGCAGGCTGCAAAGCGCTGGGGCGTGTTGTCGATGAACCAGGGGGCGACCTGGCCGTCGATGGAGATGCCGTTGTCGTCGTACAGCGCGATCAGCTTGTTCAGCTTCCAGGCACCGGCCAGCGAGCAGGCCTCGTGGGAGATGCCTTCCATCAGGCAGCCGTCGCCCAGGAAGACGTAGGTGTGGTGGTCCACGATGGCATGGCCGTCGCGGTTGAATTCCTTGGCCAGCATCTTCTCGGCCAGGGCCAGGCCCACGGCGTTGGTGATGCCCTGGCCCAGCGGGCCGGTGGTCGTCTCGACGCCGGCGGTGATGCCCACCTCGGGGTGGCCGGGCGTCTTGCTGTGCAGCTGGCGGAAGGCCTTCAGCTCCTCGATGGGCAGCTCGTAGCCCGTCAGGTGCAGCAGCGCGTAGATCAGCATGGAGCCGTGGCCGTTGGACAGCACGAAGCGGTCACGGTCTGCCCAGTGCGGGTTGGCCGGGTTGTGCTTGAGGTGGCGGGCCCACAGCGCGACGGCGATGTCCGCCATGCCCATGGGGGCGCCCGGGTGGCCCGAGTTGGCGGCCTGCACGGCGTCCATCGCCAGCGCGCGGATCGCGTTGGCCATGAGGGTGGGGGAGGCGGTCGATGCGGTCATGGCCGGGGCTTTCTTGAGCAGGTGGAGCAAAGCGCGGGATTTTACGGGGGTGACTTTCCGGGCCTTGATCCAACGCAAGGCGGCGGCGTCGCTGCGGAGCGACGCTTGCGCCATGCTGCCCTCGCCCATGCCCCTGGCCGTGCGCGTCATCCGCGCCGAGCACGACGCCCTCGCGGCCATGCTGCGCACGGTGCCGCTGCTGCTGGAGGCGCAGCGCCACGCCGGCGCCGCGCCGGACTTCGGCGCGCTGCGGGCCATGCTGTTCTATGTCGACGAATTCCCTGAACGCCTGCATCACAAAAAGGAAAGCGAGCTGCTGTTCCCGCGGCTGCGTGCGCTGGCGCCGGCGCTGCGCGACACGCTGGACGACCTGGAGGCCGACCACGCCCAGGGCGAGCGCGCCATCCGCGCGCTGCAGCACAGCCTGCTGGCCTGGGAGCAGATGGGCGAGAGCCGGCGCGACAAGTTCCAGGAGCAGCTGCGCGTGTACTCGGCACGCTACCTGCGGCACATGAAGCGCGAGGAGACCGAGGTGCTGCCGCGCGCGGCCGAGGTGTTCGGCGCCGACGACTGGGCCGAGCTGGACGAGGCCTTCGGCAGCCACCAGGACCCGCTCGCGCCGCGCCCCGGCCAGGCGGTGGACGCCGCCTACGCGCCACTGCGCGAGCGCATCCTGGCGGCGCTGCCGGCGCCGTTCGGCTGGGGGCCGCCCATCAGGTCCTCGCCAGCGCGAGCCTGAGCACGCGCCGCCGCCAGGCGATCAGGCCGACCGGAACCGCTCGCCCAGCGACGTGGCCAGCTTGAGCCGCCCCGTCGCGGCCCACTCGTCCAGGCGGCGGCGGGCGTCCTGCAGCAGTTGCTCCTCGCTGCCGGCCTCGGCCTCCACGAGGCCCACCCAGGCGTTGCGGCCCACGTCCTTGGCCTCGTACAGCGCCGCGTCGGCGAGGTCGATGGCGGCATGCCAGTCCAGCGCGGCAGGCAGCCGCGTGCACAGCGGGAAGGCGCTGAAGCCCACCGAACAGGTCAGCGCGAGGCGGAAGTCGCCGGCCATCTCGAACGGTTGCGCGGCGATGGCCTGGCGGGCGCGCTCGGCCAGCTCGGCGGCGCGGCCGCGCGGTGTGCCGCGGGCGACGATGAGGAACTCCTCGCCGCCCCAGCGCACCAGGTAGTCCGTCGCGCGGAACACCTGCTCCAGCCGGCCGCGCATCTGCGTCAGCACGGCGTCGCCGGCCATGTGGCCGTGGGCGTCGTTGATGCGCTTGAAGTGGTCGATGTCGACGAGGAAGAACAGCAGGTCCTGCTCGCTGCCGCCGGGGCTGGGGATGTGCGCGATGGGCTCGTAGTGGCGCACGGCCAGCGCCACGTCGGCGGGCATCTGGCGGTCCAGGAAGCGGCGGTTGCGCAGGCCGGTCAGCGGGTCGGTGAGGCTGGCTTCCTCCAGTTCGATGGACTTGGCGGTCAGCGCGGCGGTGGCGGCCTCCAGCGCCTCGGTGCGCTCGTGCACGCGCGCCTCCAGCACGCGCTGGCGGCGCAGCAGCCAGCGCGTGCGCATGCGCACGATGCCGGCGACGAAAGCGATGAACGCCAGCGCCGCCAGTGCGCGCGCCCACAGCGTCTGCCACCAGGCGGCGCGCACGTGCACCTCCAGCTGCAGCTCGTCGGGGCCCCAGACGCCGTCGCGGTTACTGCCCTGCACGTGCAGCCGGTAGTGGCCGGGCGACAGGTTGGTGTAGGTGGCGATGCGGCCCAGGCTGCCGTCCACCCAGCCGCTGTCCAGCCCCTGCAGCCGGTAGCGGTAGCGGTTGCGGCCGGGCTGGCTGTAGTCCAGCGCGGCGAAGGCCAGGCTGAACGCGCGCTCGCCCGGCGCCAGCACCAGCGGGCTGCCGTCGGCCGGCAGCGGCCGCTCCTCGCCGTCCACGCGCAGCTCGGCCGCCACCAGCGGCGGCTTGTAGGCCCAGGGCGAGAAGCGGTCGGGCGCGATGACCAGCAGCCCGCGCGCGCCGCCGAACAGCATGCGGCCGTCGTCCAGCTTCTCGTAGGCGCGGAACCAGCCGGTGCCCAGGTCGGCGCCGTCGGCCGCGCCCAGTTCGCGGCGCTCGCCGGTGCGCGGGTCGAACATGTTGCGCTGCGACCAGATGCGGCCCTGCTTGTCGAACAGCAGGTTGGCGCCGAACGCGCCGCCGGCGTCCGACGCGGCGACGGCCTCGAAGCGCGCGTGCGCGCCCTTGCTGTCCACCATGCGGTGCAGGCCGGTGCCGGTGTCCACCCACAGGCGGCCGGCCAGGTCCACGGCCATGCCCAGCACGGTCTGGCCGGTCAGGCCCTTGGTCTCGACCCA
Source organism: Roseateles sp. (assembly GCA_041914785.1). Lineage (GTDB taxonomy): Bacteria > Pseudomonadota > Gammaproteobacteria > Burkholderiales > Burkholderiaceae_C > Pelomonas. The sequence continues at coordinate 34,348 of JAYSCT010000033.1, read as the reverse complement.
TTCAGCGATGGGCTCCTCGTCGCCCGGCCGGGCGATGCGGAACAGCCCCGCCGCGCCGCCGGCCCACAGGCTGCCGTCGGGCAGCCGCGCGAACGCGTTGACCTCGCCGGTGCCGCCCACCAGCCCGGCGGTGGGGATGGGGCGCATCTGCGGCTGGCGCGGCGACCAGCGCAGCAGGCCGTCCAGCGTGGCGATCCACAGCGCGCCGTCGTCGCTGGCGTGGAAGCGCCGCGGCACCGCGTTGCCGCTGCGCAGCGTCTCCTTCCAGCGGCCCTGCTCGTCGAAGCGCAGCAGCTGCGTGTCGATGGCCACCCAGACCGAGCCGTCCTGCGTCTGCGCCATCGCGTTGACGCGCCCGGCCGGCAGGCCAGCGGTGCCGGGGATGATGTGGGCCAGCGGCTGCAGCTCGCGGTCGCGGCGCTCGATGCCGCCGGCCAGCGTGCCCAGCCAGATCTCGCCGCTCTTGAGCTGCAGGATGCTGCGCACGTCCAGCGCGGCGGGCCCCATGGCCTCGCGCACCATGGACAGGCCCGGCAGCGACGGCACATGCCGCATCAGCCCGCCGCCGTAGCTGCCGGCCCAGATGGTGCCGGAGGGGTCGCGCAGCAGCGCACGCACGTCGCTGCGCGGCGCGGTGGCGGGCAGGCGCTCGATGAGGGCGCCGTCGACTGCGCGGCGGCGCGACAGGCCCGACGCGTCGCCGAACCACAGCTCGTCGGGGTCGGGCTGCGCCATCGCCATGACGGGCCAGACGCTGGCGCCGTCGGCCTGCGCGCCGGCGCTGAAGGGCAGCAGCTGGCCGGCGGTGGACAGCGCACGCAGCCGGCCCTGGGCGGTGCCCGCGATGATGCGGCCGTCCAGCGTCTCGGCCAGCAGCGTGACGAGCTGGTCGGACAGGCCCACGTCCAGCGTCTCGATGGGGCCGTCGGGCGCCTTGCGCGCGAGGCCGCGCCAGGTGCCTATCCACAGCGTGCCCTGGCGGTCCACCAGCAGCGTCTGCACGCGCGGGTCGGGCAGGCCGTCCTCCTTGCCGCGGTGGTGGGTGAAGCGCTCGCGCTTCACGTCGAAGCGGTCCAGCCCGCCGCTGCCGCCCAGCCACAGCGTGCCGTCCTTCTCCAGCGCCAGCGTGCGCACGGTGTTGGCGGCGGGGGCGGTCTCGTCGGCGGAGTTGCCGTCGCGGGCCCAGCGGGCCCACTGGCCGGTGGCCATGTCCAGGCGCACCAGGCCGCTGTTGCCGGCGGCCACCCACATCCAGCCGCGCGGGTCGGGCAGCATGGCGCGCACGAACTGCTCGGGCAGCAGCGTGCCGTCGGGTGCGGCCAGCGCGTGATGCTTGAAGGTGTAGCCGTCGAAGCGCAGCAGGCCCTCGGGCGAGCCGGCCCACAGCAGGCCGCGGGCGTCCAGCGCCAGCGCGGAGACGACGTTGTCCCGCACCGCGCCCGATTCGCCGATGGGCTCGAAGCGCGGCACGACGGCCGCGGCGCTGGTGATCAGCCCCAGCGCCAGCCCCAACGCGGCCCAACCTCTTGTTCTGTACGCCCTCATGGGCGCGGATTCTGAGGCAGAGGCGGCACCGGGCCTGCCGGGTCTTGCCCTCAGGTGACGTGAATCGTCACTGCGCGAGCGGCTTGGTGACCGCGTCGATGCGCTCGACGACGTCGGCCGTCAGCTTGGGGCGCACGGCCAGCGCGCCCAGGTTGTCGCGCAGCTGTTCCAGCCGGCTGGCGCCCAGGATGACCGTGGACACGCGCGGGTTGCGGTTGATCCACGCGATGGCCAGCTGCGCCGGCGTGCAGCCCAGCTCGGCGGCGATGCCGGCCAGCTGGCCGACGGCGTCGTTCTTGGCCTTGTCCGCCAGTTGCTCGCGCAGCCAGGCCATGTTCTCCAGCGCGCCGCGGCTGCCGTCAGGAATGCCGCCGCGGTACTTGCCGGTCAGCAGGCCCGAGGCCAGCGGGCTCCAGGTCGTCAGGCCCAGGCCGATGTCCTCGTACAGCCGCGCGTACTCCTGCTCCACGCGCTTGCGGTGGAACAGGTGGTACTGCGGCTGCTCCACGACGGGCTTGTGCAGGTGGTGGCGGTCGGCGATGTCCCAGGCGGCGCGGATGTCGGCCGCCGACCACTCGCTGGTGCCCCAGTACAGCGCCTTGCCCTGGCGGATGATGTCGCTCATCGCCCACACGGTCTCCTCGATGGGCGTGTGCGGGTCGGGGCGGTGGCAGTAGATCAGGTCGATGTGGTCCAGCTGCAGGCGCTTCAGCGACCCGTCCACCGCCTGCATCAGGTACTTGCGGTTCAGCGTGTCCTTGCGGTTGGCGGTCGTCACACCGTCGCGCGCCAGCCCCCAGAAGAACTTGCTGGAGACGATGTAGTCCAGCCGGTTCCAGCCCAGCGCCTTGAAGGCCTGGCCCATGACGACCTCGCTCTCGCCCTGGGCGTAGACCTCGGCGTTGTCGAAGAAGTTGATGCCGGCGTCGAAGGCCGCGGCCAGCATCTCGGTGGCGGCCTTGGTGTCGACCTGGTTGTGATACGTGACCCAGGAGCCGAGCGAGAGTTCGGAGACCTGGAGGCCGGCGCGGCCGAGGCGGCGGTATTGCATGGGCAGATCCTGCGTGGGCTGGGGAAAGCGCGGCAGCTTACGCGGGCCGGCCCGGGCCTGTCCCGCGGGCGGGTATCGTTGCGGCCATGAACCTCGCCGTCATCGGCGCGGGCCCTGCCGGCCTCGCGCTCGCCCTGCTGGCCGCCGAGCGCCTGCCGGCCGCCCAGATCCACCTCTTCGACACCCGCCCGCTGGACCGCGACGTCCGCGGCGACGCGCGCACGCTGGCGCTCAACCTCGGCAGCATCCGGCTGCTGCAACGGCTGCACGCCTGGCACCCGGCCGCGGCCCAGGCCATCCAGACCGTGCACGTCAGCCAGGCGCCGCCGTCGCCCATCTCGGGCGAGGTGCGCATCCGCGCCGCCGACCTGGGCGTGCCGCAGCTGGGCGCCGTGCTGCCCTACGGCGCGCTGGTGGCGCCGCTGCAGCAGCGCTGGCTGGACGTGGCCGCCGCCGCGCCGCAGCGGCTGTTCACGCGCTTCGGCACGCCCGTGCACGCGATCCGCTCCGACGCCGATGGCGTCGAGCTGGACAGCGGCGACGGCCCGCTGGTGGAGCGCTTCGACCTCGCCGTCGTCGCCGAGGGCGGCGTGTTCGCCGAGCAGGAACGCAAATCTGCGCCGCCGCTGGGCCGCCCCGAGGCGGCGCACGCCCCCTCGGGGGGAAGGCTGTCGTCAGACAGCCGTGGGGGCTTCAGGAGGTTCAGCAGCGACTACCACCAGAACGCGTGGGTCGGCACCGTGCGGCTCGCGTCGCCCGGCCTGCAGGGCCTGGCGGTGGAGCGCTTCACGCGCAACGGGCCGCTGGCGCTGCTGCCGCTGCCCGACGACGCGCAGGGCCCGCGCGCCGCGCTGGTGTGGTGCCTACCGCAGGCCGAGGACGACATCGCCGCGCTCAGCGACGCGCAGCGCCTCGTCGTCATCCAGCAGCAGCTGCCCGAGGCCGCCGGGCGGCTCACCGGCATCTCGGCGCTGAAGTGCTTCCCGCTGGGCCTGAACGCCGAGACGCGGCTGCTGCAGGGCCGCACGCTGCGCATCGGCAACGCGGCGCAGACGCTGCACCCGGTCGCCGGCCAGGGCTTGAACCTCGGCCTGCGCGACGCGCAAGCGCTGATGGACGCGCTGCGCGAAGCGGCCGAGACCGGGGCGAACCTGGACGCCGCGCTGGCCCGCATCGACCGCCAGCGCGCGCCCGACCGCTGGCCCATGATCGCCGCCACCGACTTTCTCGCCCGCAGCTTCGCGTGGCGCCTGCCCGGCCTGCCGGGCCTGCGCGGCCTGGCGCTGGCCGGGCTGGAGCTGGCGACGCCGCTGAAGACGGCCGTGGCCAGACGAATGATGTTCGGCGGCTGACGCGGCCGCACAGGGAGTTCCATGCAGTTCAACCTCACCCTTGCCGCCGCAGCCCTGCTGCTGGCCCTGGCCCAGCCCGCCGCGGCGCAGACCGCGCCGCTGATCCCGCCCACCCAGCCCGTTGCCGGCGCGTCGCAGGAGGAATGGTCCAAGCGCTGGTGGCGCTGGGCGCTGTCCTTCGACGACGAGGACAGCCCCGTGGCCGACCGCGATGGCCGCCTGTGCGCCGAGGGGCAGAGCGGGCCCGTGTGGTTCCTGGCCGGCACCTACGGCACGGCGCGCACCGTGCGCAGCTGCCGCGTGCCGGCGGGCAAGACGCTGTTCTTCCCGCTCATCAACTACGTCACCTTCGAGCCCGACGACGCCGACGAGTCCTGCGCGTCGCTCAAGAAGCGCGCCGCCGAGCTGACGCCCGCGCCCGACGCGCTGGTGCTGGAGGTCAACGGCAAGCGCTTCAGCGGCCTGGCCGCGCACCGCCAGGCCACGCGGCGCTGCTTCCACATCGCCGACGATGACGACACGCTGGCCGCCGGCAACGGCTTCTACGTGGCGCTGGGACCGTTGAAGAAGGGCCGCTACACGCTGAACTTCGGCGGCATCCTGCCGGGCATGTCGCAGGCGGTCACGTACACGCTCGACGTGGACTAAGGCTGCCTCAGGCCCTGACGAAGCGCCGCAGGGGCGCCCTTTGGGACAATCACGCCCATGAGCCTGCCCGCCTACATGGACGACCTCGGCCGCGCCGCCCGCGCCGCCGCCGCGACGATGGCCGCCGCCTCCACGGCCGCCAAGAATGCCGCGCTGCTGGCGCTGGCCCGCCGCCTGCGCGAAGCCGGGCCGGCGCTGGCTGACGCCAATGCCCGCGACCTGGCCGCCGCCGCCGACCTCAGCGGCCCGCTGCGCGACCGCCTCAGGCTCGATGCGAAGACGCTGGCGACGGTGGCCGAAGGCTGCGAGCAGATCGCCGCCATGCCCGACCCCATCGGCGAGATCACCGGCGTGAAGCGCCGCCCCACCGGCATCAGCGTGGGCCAGATGCGCGTGCCGCTGGGTGTGTTCGGCATGATCTACGAGAGCCGCCCCAACGTGACCATCGAGGCCGCGTCGCTGGCCATCAAGAGCGGCAACGCCTGCATCCTGCGCGGCGGCTCCGAGGCCATCCACTCCAACCTCGCGCTGGCCGAACTCGTGGCCGCGTCGCTGGAGGAAGCCGGCCTGCCGCGCGCCGCCGTGCAACTCGTCAACACGACCGACCGCGCCGCCGTGGGTCTGCTCATCAGCAGCCCGCAGTGGGTGGACGTCATCATCCCGCGCGGCGGCAAGGGGCTCATCGAGCGCATCTCGGCGGAGGCCAAGGTGCCCGTCATCAAGCACCTGGACGGCAACTGCCACAGCTACGTGGACGAACAGGTCGACCTGGACCTGGCCGTCAAGGTGGTGGACAACGCCAAGACGCAGAAGTACAGCCCCTGCAACGCGACCGAGTCGCTGCTGGTGCATGCGGCGCAGGCCGCGGCATTCCTGCCGCGCATCGCGGCCGTGTTCAAGGCCAAGGGCGTGGAGATGCGCGGCTGCCTGCGCACGCTGGCCCTGGTGCCCGGCGCCGTGGCGGCTTCTGAAGAGGACTGGTCGACCGAGTACCTGGCGCCCGTCATCAGCATCAAGGTCGTGGACTCGCTGGACGAGGCGATCGCGCACATCAACCGCTACGGGTCGCATCACACGGATGCGATCCTGACGACGAATCATCCCAACGCGATGCGCTTCCTGCGCGAGGTGGATTCGGCCAGCGTGATGGTCAACGCCAGCACGCGGTTTGCCGATGGCTTCGAGTACGGGCTGGGCGCCGAGATCGGCATTTCCACGGACAAGTTCCACGCCCGCGGGCCGGTGGGGCTGGAGGGGCTGACGTCGATGAAGTGGGTGGTGTTGGGGCAGGGGGAGGTGAGGGGGTGATTGCAGGCATCCAGCACTCGGGGCTCAATGGCCGGCATCTCAGGTGCGTATGCATCGCCGCAGGCCTGGTTTCGTTCGCGCGGGGCGCTGCAGGAGAACCCTCCAAGCGACAGTTGCAGACCCTGCACGTGCCCGCGTTGCTGCCACCCAAGGGCATGCCGTTGGAATCGCAGCTGTCGAACCTCAAAGAATGCACGGCACTTAGCCTTGGTGAAGAGATCGTGCTAACGGCCAAAGAAGTTGCCTCACTGCAAGGGACGGAGACGCCCGCGTTCTTTTTCCGCGGTCAACCCCTCATCGCAGAGTCGTGGTTCCCGGCTGCTTTGGTGGGCGCTGAAGTTGCCCCCACGGATGTAACCCGGCGGCGCGCGGATGCGTTCGCCGCTTGTTTCCTCAGGCGGGGGTATAGGCTGGGTACTTACGCGCAACAGCTCCGTAGCTCGGTAGCTCGGTAGATTGGGGTGAATGAAATGAACCCCAACGATGCCCTGTCGGTGGCTTGCCTTCGTGGCCGTTGGCTTCCGCGTGAGGCCCAGCCGGGAGTTCGCCCCGGCGGGCGACCTTCTTTTTGAGCGACCAAAAAGAAGGCAAAAAGTCGCCCCCGATCCGCCCGGCCCTTTGCTTCGCAGCGGGCTGCCCTGCGGTGCTCGGACTTCAAGCCCGCGCGCCGAACTCGCGTCGCTACGCTCTGCTCGGACAGTCGTCGCGAGTCAGTGCTTGAAGTTCGCTGCGCGAACGGGCTTGAAGTCCTGCGCTCCTCGGCGGGCTCCAAGGGGGAGTGATGAACAGCCGCCCCTGCACGGCTTGCGCGCGTGGCCGCGGTCTATCGCAACCCCGTCACCTGCGCCTCCTTCGGCGCACTGATCACATAGTCCGCGGTGAACCGCTGGCTGGCACCCGCGGTCAGCGGCTGCTCCCACAGCACCCAGCCGGGCTGCTTGCGCCAGGCCTGCGTCGTCGGCGCGGGGCTGTACTGGGCCTGCACCTTGATGTCCTCGTGCTGCGAGACCGGCGCGGCTTCGACGACCTGCAGCGTCAGGGCCGCCGCGTGGCGGTTCTCGACGACCCAGGCGCGGCCGTACTTGTGCTCGGCCCGGGCGCCGATGAAGCCGGTGTTGCCGGCGTTGCGCTGCTCGGGCTCCACCTGCACGCGCACGCTGTCGTCGCGGCCGAAGGGCAGTTCCAGCGTGTCCGTGCTCATCGCGACGTTCAGCGCCGTGCTGCCCACCAGCGCGCCGTCGCGCAGCAGTTGCAGCGTGCCCGCGGGCCAGGAGCCGGCGGGCTTGGCGACGTCGGCGACGAGGTAGGCCGCGGCCTCGCTCTGCGGCTGCACGCGGGCGATGAGCCGGGCCTGCAGCTTCTCGCCGCCCAGCGCGAGGCTGGCGCGCTGCGTGCCGCTGTCGATGTTGACGCGCAGCGGCAGCACGAACTCGGCCGCGTGGCTGCCCTGGAACACGCTGAGGTCGAAGCGGTCCGGCTCGGGCTCGGCGGGCACGCTGCGCTTGGTGGACACGCTGCTCTGCAGTGCGGGAGGGGCTGGCGGCGGCGGTGCCGGGTAGGCGCGCGGCTCGGCCGCCATGGGCGGCGGCGGCGGCTGCAGCGACAGCAGCCAGGGCCGGGGCGCGTTCTGGCCCACCTTCTGCGTCGCCTGTGCCGTCGACAGCCGCAGCTTCACGTGGCGCCAGTCCTCGCCGCTTTGCTGCGACACCTGCGCCAGCCGCTCCAGCGTCAGCGCGCCGCTGGCGGTGTCCAGCAGCGCGCGGTAGCTGGGCGCCCAGCCGGCCAGCGCGATGCGGTAGCTGAGCTTCAGCTCGGCGTCCTTCGTCGTCGACAGGCGCACGCGCAGGTGGCGCCACTGCGGGTTGGCCGCGGCGAGGCGGTCGCGCTCGCTCCGGATCGGCGCGATCTGCCGGTCCAGGTCGTCCAGCTGGCGGCGCAGCTGGGCCTGGCGCAGCAGCGCGTCCTGCGCGGTCTTGCGGATGCCGTCGGCCGTCGCGGCGATGCCGGTGGCCGGCGTCGCGCGGGCCTCGCCGCCGCCCAGCGCCTTCAGGTAGCCGATGCTGGCGTCCAGCGCGGCGGACTCGGCCGTCAGCGGGTCGCGCTGGGCCTCCAGCCGGCGCAGCTGCTCATCCAGCGGGCTGGTGGCGCACTCGGGCGCGCGCTCGCGCGGCAGCGTCTCGATCTGCACCGGCCCGAGGTTGACGCCGGCCGGCGCGTCGATCAGCAGCGAGTCGGGGTCGAAGCGCGCCGTCACGCAGCTCACCACCAGCTCGCGCGCCCCGGCGGCCACGCTGGCCAGCCGCGTGACCTGCGCGCCGCCGGGGTAGACGAGCACGTCGTCGATGCGGGAGGGTTGGGCCTGCGCCGTCAGGGCCAGCAGCCCAGTGGTGGCGCACACGCTTTTCAAGACCTTCATTGCCTGCCTCGTTGTCCATGCAACAGGCCGGCAGGCTAGCACCGCCTCAGCCCGCCGCGTGCGGCACGCTGACGACCCACAGCCGGCGGTCGAAGTCGTTGTCCCAGTCGTAGCCCAGCGCGACGAGCAGTGCCCCCAGGAAGAACTTGTTGTTCCACGGGCCCATGACCCACTGCTGCTGCGACTTGATGTCCTGCGGGAACAGGTAGAACGGCTGCGTGGGGCCGTCGGTGCGCTGGTTGGCCGTGCTGTTCTCGCCGCGCGGCACGGTGAAGCGCGGAAACAGCTCCAGCGTGCGGTAGGCCACGCCCTTGGACAGCGCCTCCACGGCCGGCGTGCACAGGCGCAGGTTCTCGAAGTGCTTGCTGTCCTTGGCGCTGTGCCACAGCTTCGCGTCGAAGACCATGCAGTCCGCGTTGCTCAGGCCGCGCTGGCCCTGGATGGCGAACACCCCGGTGCTGCCGGACTTCACGGTGATCGCCACGCGCGGCCAGCGCTCGGGCTGGTTGGAGTTGCTGATGGGCTTCTTCTGGAAGATCTTGTCCAGCTCGGTTCCCGCCAGCGGATTGGCCGCCAGCGCGGGGTTGCCGGCGTCGGATGAGCCCGGCTGGGCGCCGGGTTGCGAGGCGGCCTGCGACGCGGCCGCCGCGGCCGCGACGGCTTTCAGGCGCTCCAGGAAGGATTGCGCGGTGCTGGGCAGCGCGATGGCGATGCCGAGGCTGGCGAGCAGGGCAAGACGGAGTCGGGACATGGGCGGTCTCCTGAGTGGACGGGGGACGGGCGAGGCGATGTCAGCTGTGCCGGCGCCAGCGGCGGCCCAGCGTCGCCAGCATGGACAACCCTGCCGCCAGGCCCGCCCAGCTGGCGGGCTCCGGCACGCTGGCCACGGTCAGCGGCACGGCCGACAGGAAGCCGCCCTCGCCGGCAAAGCTCACGCCCTGCGGCAGCGCGAAGCTGAGCTGCGCGGTGTGGCTGAAGTCCAGCGTGGTCACGTAGGGCGCGGCGCCGCCCGTCGGGTAGTTGGCCCACAGCGTGGTGCTGAGCTGCGCGACGACCTGGAAGCGGTCGCCGGCCTGGCCTTGCAGCGTCAGCGCGATCTGGTCGTCCAGCGACTGGAAGGGCTCGTTGCCGGCGTTGAAGGTCGCGGACTGCCAGGTGCCGTTCTGCAGGTTGCGCGCGCTCAGCCGCACCTCCACGAACCCCGGCTGCCCCGGCGTCAGCGTGCCGTCGAAGTGCAGGTTCAGCGTGTGCGCGAACGTGCCGCCGGCCTGTGCCGCGCCGCCCAGCACGTACTCGCCAGACACCGCGGCGGTGGTGGTCATGCTGCGCCACGGCGCCATGCCCTGCAGCCCCTGGCTGAAGGTTTCGGCCTTCACGCGCAGCATGCCGGTCTCGTCGTAGGCCGCGCCGAAGCCGCGGTACTGTGCCGGGTACCAGCCGTCGTTGAACATCGGCTGCGCATAGGCAGGCTCGTAGACGGAGAACCAGCTGCCGTTCACCAGCGCGGCCTTGCGCGCCGCGGTCACGCCGTCGGCCTCGGGCACCCAGCGGTAGCCGTCGTTGCCGGGACCGAACCGGTCGTAGAAGTAGCTGTAGTTCTGCGCGCCCCAGCCGCTGGCGGTCACTTCGACCGTGCTGATGGCCTGGGCGGCGCCGCTGCCGAGCAGCAGGGCGGCCAGCGCAAGTGTCTTCGGGGTCATGGGCACTCCTGGGTGTGGTGAATCGGGCGGTCAGGCGCGTCGCACGCCGGGGCTCGGTGGCTGGTTCTGCATGGGGTCTCCCTCCTTGGTGCGGCCCGTCGGTCGGGGCGTCGGCACTCTGCAACAAAGCCATGGCAGCATGTGGCCGAGTTAGGGCGGCTTAAATCGCCGCCCGGTTCGTTGACCTGGGAGGGTTCATGGACAAGGCCGTGCCGGGCGTGCCCGGCTCCCCGTTGCCCCTGCTGCAGCCGCGCCGCCTGCGGCGCACGCTGCACTTCGATGCCACCGTGTTCGCGCGGTTGATGGAGGAGGTGGTCACGCTGGCGCAGCAGCGCTTGCGGGAGCGCGCCGGCCTGCGCGTGCGGGGTCACCCCCTGGATTGGGTGGGGCCGGGGGCGTCGGCCTCCTCAAGCCTGTGGACGCGTCCCGTGCTGGAGCAGCACCTGCGCGCGCTGCTGCGGGCCTTCCTGGATGCGGCACGCCCCGCGGGCGGCCTGCCGCTGGCGGCCGATGGCCTGCCGGCCGACGTGGCGGGGCTGCTGTCCGCCGGTGTGGCGCTGAGCCGGGCCGGGGCGGGCGCGCCCAAGCTGGAGCGCAACATCCGCGCCGGGCTGGCGGTGGACCACCGGCTGGCGGAGGCCGCGCTGGCGTTCTTCCGCGTGTTCCTGGAGCGCCCGCAGCTGCGGCTGGACCAGATCGGCGCCCGCGAGTCCGAGCGCCACCGCGCGGTGCAGCGGTTGCAGGCCCAGCTGCAGGGCGCACGCGAGGCGCTGCCGGCGCGGGCGCTGGAGGGCATGCTGCTGAAGGCCAACGAGGCCGGCACGCCCGCCTGGGCGATGACGGAGGTGCAGGTCGAGTACCGGGGGCTGCGGCTGCTGGCCGATGCCGCCGGCATGGCGCGCATCGCGCTGGAGCGGGTCACGCGCTACCGGCCGGTGAAGCTGGTGGACTTCTACTGCCCGCACCGGCCCGTGCATCACTACGAGTGGTACGAATGGTCGCGCTATGCCGACGCGGCGCTGGAGCTGAGCCTGCTGGATGCCGGCGGCCAGCGGCTGCGGCACTGGGCGCTGCCGGTGCGCAAGCAGCTGCTGGCGCCAGCCGGCTTCGTCTGCTTCGACCTGGCCCCGGGCCAGGCCGACGACGTCGAGCAGCTGCTGGCGGCGCTGGCGGGCGCTGCGGCGGGCCGGCATCCGGTGGTGGAGGTGGCGTGGCGCGAGCAGCTGCTGCTGAACGTGGCCGACCGCGACATCGTCGTGTCGCACTGCCCCATCCTGCAGCTGGCGCTGCAGTTCGATGCGGCCGCGCATCCGGACTTCCTGCTCGACGTGGGCGATGCACCCGGGCTGGTGCGCGACGGCCAGGGCTGGCGGCTGGCTCGCCCGCTGCTGCCGCGCGAGGTGCTGGCGGTGCGCATCCGCTGGCGCGGGCTGCGGCCGGAGCACGCGCTGCTGGCCGGTGCCGGCGGCGAGATCGCCTGGACGGCGCTCAGCGCGGCGACGACGCCGCCCGGCACTGGGTGAGGTTGAAGCGCGCCGCCTTCAGCAGCGGCGCGGCGGTGTCGGCGTCGCTGGGCGCGAAGTCGATCGGCGCGGCCTCGTCCAGCACCGCCTGCGACCACTGCGCGCAGTCGGCCTCGCGGCCCAGCCGGTGCGCGGCGATGGCCATGTCGTTGCGCCAGCGCCAGACGCCGAAGCGGTCCATCAGCCGCTCGCAGGCCGTGAGGCCGGCGCCCCAGGCCTGCAGCGCGGCGTCGAAGCGCCTGGCGCGGTAGTCGGCCAGCCCGCGGGCGTGCTGCTGGCGCAGCGCATCGGGCCGGCAGGCGGCGGGCAGCGGCAGGTAGTCGCCGTCGAAGTACGCGCGCATGCCGCAGAACTGCCGGCAGGCCTCCTCGGTGGCCGGCGTGGCGGCCACGGCGATGCGGCCGTCGCGGCCCTCGGTGAGCGTGATGCGGCAGCGGTCGGCTCTGCCCTCGTTCAGCTTCGCGCCGCCCAGCCGCCCCTGCAGCTCGCAGGTGTGGGCATTGGCGCCCACGGTGCTGATGGCGAACGTGCGCGCGGCGCGGTCCAGCGTCAGGCTGCCCCAGCCGCGCTCGGTGCCGTAGTCCACCGGCGCAGCGCCGGCCTGCAGCGAGGCGGCCAGCACGCCGGCGGCCAGCCATCGGGGGGAAGAGACGCGCATGACGGGGAGGGCAGGAGTCGGCGGGGGTGCGAAGGTAGCATCCCGCCCATGCAAGACAACCGCAAAGCCCTGGTGCTTTTTTCCGGCGGCCAGGACTCCACCACCTGCCTGGCCTGGGCGCTGGACCGCTACGCCGAGGTCGAGACGCTGGCGTTCGATTACGGCCAGCGCCACCGCGTGGAGCTGGACTGCCGCACCACCGTGCGCGCGCAGATCGCCGCGCAGTTCCCGGCCTGGGCCGGCAGGCTGGGCGCCGACCACCTGCTGGACCTGTCGCTGCTGGGCCAGATCAGCGACACCGCGCTGACCGATGAGCGCGCCATCGAGCTGCAGGCCAACGGCCTGCCCAACACCTTCGTGCCCGGGCGCAACCTGCTGTTCCTGACCTTCGCCGCGACGCTGGCCTACCGCCGCGGCGCCTCCGTGCTGGTGGGCGGCATGTGCGAGACCGACTTCTCCGGCTACCCCGACTGCCGCGACAACACGATGAAGGCACTGCAGGTGGCGCTCAGCCTGGGCCTGGACGCGCCCATGACGCTGGAGACGCCGCTGATGTTCATCGACAAGGCGGCCACCTGGCGCCTGGCCGAAAGCCTGGGTGGCGACGCGCTGGTGAAGCTCATCGTCGAGGACACGCACACCTGCTACCTCGGCGAGCGCGGCGAGCTGCACGCCTGGGGCCACGGCTGCGGCCACTGCCCGGCGTGCGCGCTGCGGGCGAAGGGCTTTGCTGGTTACCGGGCAGAGCAGGCCGAGCGCCGGGCCGCCCCAAGCCGGCCGGCCATCCCCTTGGGGGATCGGTCGGCGTACTCGGCGACCGAGGGGCAGCCATGACGCCGGCGTGCGCGCTGCGGGCCAAGGGCTTCGAGCGGTACAAGGCCGGCGCATGACCGCCTGGCAATGGGGGGGCGTCGCGGCCGCGGCGCTGCTGTTCTTCTGGGGCGTGGGTGCCTACAACCGGCTCATGTCGCTGCGCAACGCCATCGGCGACGCGTTCGCGCAGCTGGATGCGCACCTGAAGGAGCGCAGCGAGGTCTGCGACAAGCTGCTGGCGGCCGTCGCGCCGCGCCTGCCCAGCGAGCAGGCCACGTTCGACGCGCTGGCCAGCGCGCAGGCCGAGGCCCAGGCGGCGGCCCAGGCCGCACGCGGCAAGCCCTGGGCACCCGACCCGGCCGGCAGCCTGGCCGTGGCCGGCGCGCTGCACGCGGCGGCGCTGACGCGGCTGATGTCGCTGCTGGACCACCAGCCCGAGCTGCGCAGCGAGACCGAGATCGACGGGCTGGTCAGCGAGCTGAAGCTCATCGAGCGCCAGCGTGCCTTCACGCGCCAGGTCTTCAACCAGGCGGTGAACCAGTACAACGAGGCGCTGCAGCAGTTCCCGACGCGGGTGCTGGCCAACCTCTACGGCTTCCGCGAGGCGCGGTCGTTGTAGTCCGGTATCGAGCGCTGATCATCGAAGCGCTCATCCGGTGGGCGTTGACTGTCACGGCCGACGCCAGCCCGACCGTCGCTGCCGGTATGGCCGCGCGGGAAGGCCGCCGGGGCAGCCCAGGGCCGGTGACGGCGCATCGGGTCAATGCACGGCGATCGCGCCCGACGCGCACATCTCCTTGAACAGTGCCGCCATCGCCGCGCCGCTCATCGCGTACGGGTCCAGCTTGCCGGTCTCGGAGTACTTCAGCACCAGCGCCGGGTTCAGCCGGTGCAGGTTGACCTGGCCCATGGTCCAGCCCGGGAAGTCGCGTTCGGTGATCTCTTCGTAGCCCAGCAGGATCACGTCGTGGTGGCGGCGGTCCTGCACGATGTGCTTGTAGCGCGCGTTCACCGCATCGCGGCCGCCTTCGAGCACCTGCACGAAGACGCCGTCGGTGAAGCACAGCAGGCCGGTGATGCCCTCGGCCGGGTTGTGCTCGCGCGAGATCTTCAGGATGGCGGCGAGGTCGGCATCCGCGGGCGTGGAGGTCGCGCGGCTGGCATACATGAGTCGGACGAGCATGGTTCAGCCTTTGGCAATCAGGGACAGGAATTCACGCCGCAGGTTGGCGTCCTTCAGGAACGCACCACGCATGACGCTGTTGGTCATCTTGGACTCGCTGTCCTTCACGCCGCGCCAGTGCATGCAGAAATGGTCGGCCTCCATGACGAGCGCCAGGCCATCGGGCTGCACGCGCTCCTGCAGCTCGTTGGCCAGCATCGTGACGGCTTCTTCCTGGATCTGCGGGCGGCTCATGATCCAGTCGCACAGCCGCGCGTACTTGGACAGGCCGATCAGGTTGGAATGCTCGTTGGGCAGCAGGCCGATCCAGACCTTGCCCATGATGGGGCACAGGTGGTGCGAGCAGGCGCTGCGCACGGTGATCGGGCCGACGATCATCAGCTCGTTGAGGCGGCTGACGTTGGGAAACTCGGTGACCGAGGGCGCCGCCGCATAGCGGCCGGCGAAGACTTCCCGCAGGAACATCTTGGCCACGCGCTTGGCGGTCTCCTGGGTGTTGTGGTCGCTGTCGGTGTCGATGACGAGGCTTTTGAGCACCTCCTGCATCTTGGCCTGCACCTCGGCCTGCAGCGCGTCCAGCTCACCTGGCTCGATGAAGGCGGCGATGTTGTCGTTCGCGTGGTGGCGGCAGCCGGCGGACACCAGGCGGTAGCGGATGCGCTCGGACACCGGCAGGTCGTCGGTCGCGGAGGAGGCAGGTGCATTCATGGCGGCGGATTGTGCTGCGATTGCCACTTCTACACTGGCCCCATGTCTCAAAGCCCCTCCGCCGCCGGTCATGGCGCTCCGCTGCACCGGCTGCTGTCCCAGGCCGCCGACGCCCTCCAGGGCGTGCGCGACGGCCGGTCGCTGACCGATCTGCTGGCCAAGGTGCCGGCCGATCTGCGCCCCGGCACGCAGGCGCTGGCGTTCGCGGCGCTGCGCCGCATGGGCAGCGCCGAGGCCGCCCGCCAGCAGCTGGCGCCCAAGACGCCGCCGCCGCGCGTGGACGCGCTGCTGCTGGTGGCGCTGGCGCTGCTGTGGCCCGACCCCGAGCCCGATGCCGCACCGATGTACGCCGACCACACGCTGGTCGACCAGGCCGTCCACGCCGCCAAGCAGCGCGCGCCGGCCAGCGTGGGCTTCGTCAACGCGGTGCTGCGGCGCTTCCTGCGCGAGCGGGAAGCACTCGTCGCCGCGGCGTTGCGCAGCCCGCTGGGGGCGTTCAACCACCCCGCCTGGTGGGTGGAGGCCCTGCGCCAGGACTGGCCCGAGCAGTGGCAGGCCATCCTGGCCGCCAGCAGCCGCCCGCCGCCGATGACGCTGCGCGTGCACGCCCGGCGCACCACCGCGGCCGACTACGTCGAGCGGCTGGCCGCGCAGGGCGTCGCGGCGCGCGCGTTGGGCGCGCCCACGCCGCAGGCCGTCGTGCTGGAGCGGCCGGTGCCCGTGTCGGCGCTGCCCGGGTTCGCCGAGGGCCTGGTGTCCGTGCAGGACGCGGCGGCACAGCTGGCCGCGCCGCTGGTCGTCGGTGCCGGCCTGAAGCCCGGCGCCCGCGTGCTGGACGCCTGTGCCGCCCCCGGCGGCAAGACGGCCCACCTGCTGGAGCTGCAGCCCGACCTGCAGCTCACCGCGCTGGACGCCGACGCGCAGCGCCTGTTGCGTGTGCAGGACAACCTGAAACGGTTGCAACAACAGGCAACGCTGAAGGCCGCGGATGCTCGCCAGACCGCCACCTGGTGGGACGGCCAGCCGTTCGACGCCATCCTGCTGGACGCGCCCTGCAGCGCCTCCGGCATCGTGCGCCGCCACCCCGATGTGCGCTGGCTGCGCCGGCCCGACGACATCGGCGCGCTGGCGCAGGTGCAGGCCCAGCTGCTGGACGCGCTGTGGCCGCTGCTGGCGCCGGGCGGGCGCCTCGTCTACGCGACCTGCTCGGTGTTCCGCGCCGAGGGCCAGGCGCAGCTCGACGCATTTTTGCAACGCCAGCCCGACGCGAAGTCCCACGCCGTGCCCGGCTTCACGGGACACCTGCTGCCCCTGGCTGACAATGCCCGCCAATCCGAGCCGCCCCTGGACGGCTTTTTCTACGCCCAGCTGACCAAGCCCTGAGTTGTTCGCCCGCATCGCCATCGCTGTCTTCTTCGCCGCGCTGCTCGCCCTGATCCCGGGCGGGGCGCGGGCCGAAGGCGTCGAGCTGGCCCAGCTGGCCACGCGCAAGACCGACGACGGCCTGGAGCTGAGCTTCTCCACCCGCTTCGAGCTCAGCCGCGCCGCCGAGGATGCGCTGCACAAGGGCGTGCCGCTGAACTTCGTCGCTGAGGCGGCCGTGCTGCGCAACCGCTGGTACTGGCGAGACGCGCGCATCGCGCAGAACGAGCGCGTCTGGAAGCTGAGCTGGCAGTCGCTGACCCGGCAGTACCGCGTCTCCACCGGCGGGCTGCACCAGAGCTTCGGCTCGCTGGACGAGGCGCTGGCCGTCATCCGCGGCGTGAGCGCCTGGCGCATCGCCGAGCCCAAGGACATCGAGGACAGCGGCAGCTACTACCTGGAGTTCAGCTACAAGCTGGACGTGAGCCTGCTGCCCCGCCCGATGCAGATCGGCCTGCAGTCGGGCTTTGCGCTGAGCATCGAGCAGAAGCGCAACTTTGCGGCCGACTTCTCGCTGAAGTGATGTCCCGCGCCCAGGGAGCAACCCGGCCGGCCTCCCAGGCTGCGTGTCGGCCCGCCGCCGGAGGGCCCGCATGACCAAGGTGGCACGGTGGGGCTGGGTCGTCACGCTGGTGACCCTCACAGGCGTGGCCGGCGTGCTGGCCTTTGTGCTGACCGTGGGCAGCACGCCCGAGCGCGGCTTCTTCGAGCGCCACTACCACTGGCTGTACTGGGTCAACGTGGCCGTCGCGGCGGTGCTGACGCTGGTCATCCTGACGGCCGCCGTGCGGCTGGTCGTGCGCGTGCGGCGCGGCCGCTTCGGCAGCCGGCTGCTGCTGAAGCTGGCGGGCATCTTTGCGCTCGTGGGCGTCGTGCCCGGCGTGATGATCTACGCCGTCTCCTACCAGTTCGTGAACCGCAGCATCGAGACCTGGTTCGACGTGCGGCTGGCCAGCGCGCTGGAGGCCGGCCTCAACCTCGGCCGCGGCACGCTGGATGCGATGGTGGCCGACCTCGGCGCCAAGACGCGTGACGCCGCCGACCAGCTCGCCGACGGCAGCATGCCGCAACTGCTGGCGCTGGAACGGCTGCGCGACAAGCTCGGCGCGCGCACCGTCGCGCTGGTGGGCGGGCGTGGCCAGATCCTGCTGGAAAGCGGCGGCGACACCAGCCAGCTGACCCCCGACCGCCCCAGCGACACGATGCTCAGCCGCGCGCGCGGCGGGGCGCCCGCCAGCCAGCTGGAGGGACTGGAGGACGAAGCCGCCGCGTTGCAGAACGGCGCCCGCATCCGCGCGCTGGCGCTGCTGCCCAACACCGAGCTGCGCCTGGGCCTGGGCGAGCGCTACCTGATGGTGGTGCAGCGCGTGCCGGCCAGCATGCTCAGCAACGCGCTGGCCGTGCAGACCGCCAACAGCGAATACCAGCAGCGTTCGCTGGAGCGCGTGGGCCTGCGCCGCATGTACCTGGGCACGCTGACGCTGGTGCTCATCCTGGCCGTGTTCGGCGCGCTGCTGCTGGCCGTCACGCTGGGCAACCAGCTCGCCCGGCCGCTGCTGATGCTGGCTGACGGCATGCGCCAGGTGGCGCAGGGCAACCTGTCCGTGCGCCCCGTGCTCGCGTCGCGCGACGAGCTGGGCGGGCTGACGCGCTCCTTCGCCGACATGACCGGCCAGCTCGCCGACGCGCGCGCCCAGGTGTCGCGCACGGTCGCCGAGCTGGACGCCGCCCGCACCCACCTGCAGACCATCCTCGACAACCTGACCGCCGGCGTGCTGGTGTTCGACCCGGCCGGCCTCATCGAGACCGTGAACCCCGGCGCCACCCGCATCCTGCGACTGCCGCTGTCGGCCTACATCGGCCGCCCGCTGGCCGACGTGCCGGGGCTGAGCGACTTCGCCGCGGCGCTGACGCAGCGCTTCGAGCAGCACCTCGGCTCCGACCCCGCCGAGCGCGACATGGACCGCGAGCTGTGGCAGGAGTCCTTCGAGCTGCAGCTGGACCCCAAGCAGGACCCGCTGACGCTGCTGGTGCGCGGCGCGCCGCTGCCGTACGGCGCGCGGCTGCTCGTGTTCGACGACATCTCCGAGGTCGTCTCCGCGCAGCGCTCCGCCGCGTGGAGCGAGGTCGCCCGCCGGCTGGCGCACGAGATCAAGAACCCGCTGACACCCATCCAGCTCTCCGCCGAACGGCTGCAGCACAAGCTCGAAGCCAAGCTCGAAGGCACCGACCAGGCCATGCTGGTGCGCTCCGTCGCCACCATCGTCAACCAGGTGCAGGCGATGAAGCAGCTGGTCAACGAGTTCCGCGACTACGCCCGACTGCCGTCCGCGCAGCTCAAACCGCTGGACCTCAACGCGCTGGTGCTGGAGGTGCTCAGCCTCTACGCCGAGGCACAGGAGAAGGGCCGGCTGGCCACGCAGCTCTCGCCCGGCCTGCCCCACATCCGCGGCGACGCCAGCCAGCTGCGCCAGGTCATCCACAACCTCGTGCAGAACGCGCTGGACGCGGTGCACGAGCGGCCCGACGGGCGTGTCACCGTGCGCTCGTCGCTGTCCGTGACGGAGACCGGCGCGCCACGCTCGGTGCGGCTGCACATCGTCGACAACGGCCCCGGTTTCGCCGAGAAGGTGCTCAAGCGCGCCTTCGAACCCTATGTGACGACCAAGACCAAGGGCACCGGCCTGGGCCTGGCGGTCGTCAAGAAGATCGCCGATGAACACGGCGCGCGCATTGCGCTGCGCAACCTGCATCCCGCACCCGATGCGGGTTCTCCCCCTGACGACGGTGCCGAGCAGCCCGTGATCGGCGCGCAAGTTTCGCTATCATTTTCGAATCTTGCGCCCGCCACCGAGCCCGGTGCCGCCAGCGCCAAGACCTAAGGATTCATGGCCACCATTCTTGTTGTCGACGACGAACTGGGCATTCGCGCCCTGTTGTCAGAAATCCTCAGCGACGAGGGGCACACCATCGAGCTTGCCGAGAACGCCGCCCAGGCGAGGGCCGCGCGCGAGCGCTCGCGCCCCGATCTCGTGCTGCTCGACATCTGGATGCCCGATGTCGACGGCGTCACTCTGCTGAAGGAATGGGGCGGCGCCGGCCTGCTCACGATGCCCGTCATCATGATGAGCGGCCACGGCACCATCGACACGGCGGTGGAGGCCACCAAGTTCGGTGCCATCGCCTTCCTCGAAAAGCCCATCACGCTGCAGAAGCTGCTGCGCGCGGTCGAGCAGGCGCTCGTCAAGACCGCGCCGCCGCGCCCGGCGCCGCCGGCCGTGGGCCTGCCCAGCTACGCGCGCCCCGAGCCCTCGATCATCGGCATGGGCCTGCCGGCCGCGCCCAGCCAGGGCGTCAGCGGCCTGTCCAGCAGCCACCTGCCGGTCAGCAACCATGGCGGCGGCCTGCTGGCGTCCGAGCAGACCTTCGAGCTCGACCGCCCGCTGCGCGAAGCGCGCGATGCGTTCGAGAAAAGCTACTTCGAGTTCCACCTCGCCAAGGAGAACGGCTCCATGACCCGCGTCGCCGAGAAGACCGGTCTGGAGCGCACCCACCTGTACCGCAAGCTCAAGCAGCTGGGCGTGGACCTCAGCCGCAACAAGCGCGGCGCCGGGGGCTGACAAGCCCGCGAGAGTTGTGCTACAGTCGCGGACTTCGCTGAACGGCCAAACAGCCCGACGACGAAAAGCAAAGGCCAAGTAGCTCAGTTGGTAGAGCAGCGGATTGAAAATCCGCGTGTCGGTGGTTCGATTCCGCCCTTGGCCACCAAGACAACTGCAGACCCCTGATTCCCGATGGAGTCAGGGGTTTTTGCTTTTTGCGTCGGCGGTCCGCCCATGGGCCATCGACGGTGCCAATTTCGTGGGTGGACTGCCGTAACAAGGACCCACCATGGCCGCTGCAAACACCGCCCTGCACGACGAACTGCTGGCGCTCGTCAGCCGCAGCCTGTGCACCCGCACGCTGACCGTGTTTGCGCAGGAGTCGCGGCTGGATGGCGAGAGCCTGAAGGACGCCGTCGAGCGCTACGAGGTCGACTACGCCTGGCATGTGCTGGGCTCGGACCGCCTGCGCCACGAGACCGTCGCACTGCTGGAAGGCAGGCTTGGCCAGCCGGCGACCGAGGTGCAGCAGGCCTGCGTGGCCGACGTGCTGCGCGCCGCGGCCGCGGGCCAGCCGGCCGACGTGCTGATGAGTTTCGACAACGACGTGGCTGAACAGCTGGCCGCGCTGCTGTGCGCCCGCTCGCCGAGCCGCACGCCCGCCGACGCCGAAGCGGTGAGCTGACCCGGCGCGACCCGGTGGCGCTGGGCGCCGCCGGCGGCGCGGCGTCAGCCCCTCAGCCCCTCAGCCCCGCAGCGCCCGCTTCGCCGTCAAGGCCATGAAGACCGCGAACACGACGACCACCAGCAGGCCGGTCGTCAGCGACGAGTGCTCGGCGATGAGGCCGATCAGCGGCGGGCCGGCCATCATGCCGAGGTAGCCCACGCCCGACACGGCGGCGATGCCGTGGGCCGACGACACGCCCGGCACCTGCGACGCGGCACTGAACAGCACCGGCACGACGTTGGACAGCCCCAGGCCTACCAGCGCGAAGCCGACCAGCGCGACGACGGGCGAGGGCACCGCCAGCGCGAGCGCCATGCCGGCCGCGCCCAGCACGCCGCTGAGGCGCATCAGCCGGGTGCCCGACATGCGCGCGCGCACCCAGTCGCCGCCGAAGCGGCCGATGGCCATCGCGCCGCTGAAGCTGGCGTAGGCCAGCGCGGCGGTGCTGGGCTCGCTGGCACGCTCCTGCTTCATGAACAGCACGCTCCAGTCGTACATCGCGCCCTCGGCGATCAGGCCCATGGAGGCCAGCACGCCCAGCAGCAGCAGCGGGCCGCGCGGCAGGCTCAGCGGGTGCTTCTCCTCGGCCTCCTTCTCGGGCACCGGCAGCATCGCGCGGCTGCCCACCAGCACGACGACGGCGCCCAGCCCGGTCGCCACCAGCAGGTGGGCCTGCGCGCCCAGGCCCAGCGCGGGCGCGGCGCTGCCCAGGGCGGCGCCGGCCATGCCGCCGAGGCTGAACATGCCGTGGAAGCCGCTCATCAGCGGCTTGGCGGCCAGGCGCTCGATCTCGGTGGCCTCGGTGTTGATGGCCACGTCCACCAGGCTGCCGGTGATGCCGAACAGCAGCATGACCGTCAGCAGCGCCGCGTAGGCCGACCCGGCCAGCAGGCAGGCGATGGACGCGCAGCAGGCCACGCCCATGACGGCGGACACCGCACGCGGCCCCCACCGGCCGACGACGCGGCCGGCCTGCGCCAGCGCCATCAGCGCGCCGACGCCGCCGGCCAGCATGGCCAGCGCCAGCGACTGCTCGCCCAGACCGTAGTGGCCCTTCACCGTGGGCACGTGCACGCCCCAGGTGGCGAACATGACGCCCAGCACGAAGAACTGCGCGCGCAGCGCGCGCGACGCGCCGACGACGGTGCTCACTTGGCGCTCGCGCTGATGCGCGTGAAGAACTCGTAGACGCCCTGGTCGCCCATCTTGCGGGCGTCGGCCAGCTCGCCGCCTTCGGTGGCGTACAGCAGCTTGCCCTGCGGCGACAGCACCGCCACGGCGGGGATGCCCTTCTTCAGCGGCACGCGGTAGCCCTCGGCGATGTCGACGTTGCGGTCGAAGCGGCCCACGTCCACCTTGACGACCTTGAAGCTCTTCGCGATCAGCGGCGCGCTGGGGCCGTTCTTGAACGTCGCGTCCAGCATGCGGCAGTCGCCGCACCAGTTGGCGCCGAACACCACCAGCACCGGCAGCTTGGCCTTCTCGGCCTCGGCCAGCGTGGCGCGGATGGCGGCCTTGGCGTCGGCGGCTTCGTCGTAGATGGCCGGCGGGCCGGCGAGGGCGGTCAGGCTGGTGGCGAGCAGCAGGGAGGCGGTCAGGAAGCGCATGGGGATGGCGGAATTGGAATCGCTTCCACGAAGTTTAGTGGAAGAATTTTGTTTAGTAAAACACTGCGCGGGCGAGGGCCTCAAGGGCGGCCGGCCGCGGCCTCGAAGAAGCGCCAGATCTGGTCGTTGGCGTCCAGCGCGGCAGAGCCGGCGGCCTTGCCGCGGCGCTGGGCGGGCGCGCCGGGCCAGGAGTGGCCGCCGGTGTCGGTGACGCACAGCTGCACGCTGACGCCGCCGGCGCAGCCGCGGGTGGCCTCGCAGGTCGCGCCGGGCGCGTCCAGCGTGCGCTGCGGCGCGGCGGTGCAGTGGTTGCGCTGCACCCAGCGCGAGATCGTGTCGGGCACGGACACGAAGTCCATGACCTTGCTCGTGTCGCGAAACGCATCGGCCCCGGCGCCGCCGTTGAACAGCACGTGGGTGTCGTCCCTGGCGTGGATGTGCAGCACCGCGATGGGGCGGCTGGGCGTGCAGCGGTCGGTGGCATCGGTGCCGGCCACGGCGGCCACGGCGCGGAACACGTCGGCCGCCTCGCAGGCCAGGCGGTGGCTCATCATGCCGCCGTTGGACATGCCGGTGGCGAACACGCGGCTGGCGTCGACGCGGTAGCGCTGGCTCAGCGCCTTGACGACCTCGCGCAGGAAGCCCACGTCGTCGATGCCCTTGTCGCGCGCATCGCCGCAGCAGCCGCCGGCGTTCCAGGTGGCGAACTTGCCGCCCGGGAACTTGCTGTAGCCGTTGGGGAAGGCGACGATGAAGCCCGCCTCGTCGGCCTTGCGCTGCAGGCCGTCGTTCTCGGCCATGTGCTCGGCATGGCCGCCGCCGCCGTGCAGGGCCAGCACCAGTGGCGCGGGCTGCGTGGCATCACGCCCGGCGGGCAGGTGGACGAGCACCTTGCGGCCCTGCACCTGCAGCTCCTGCAGGCCGGCCGCAGCGGGTGCGTCGGCGGCCTTGTCGGCGCGGCGCTGTTCAAGGCGGGCCTTGAGGCGGTCGCGCAGCGTGTCCTGCGCCTGCGCCGCCGGCAGCAGCAGCAGCGCCAGCGCCAGCAAGCACAGGGCGCGCCGCATGGTCAGACCCCGCCGCCCAGCACGCGGTAGACCGCGACCAGGTTCTGCGCGCGCAGGCTCTGCACCTGGACCAGCGCCTGCTGGGCGGCGAACAGCGAGCGCTGCGCGTCCAGCACGTCCAGCGAGCTGGCGATGCCGGCCTTGTAGCGCTCCTCCGCCAGCGCGAGCCGGCGCGCCTCGGCGTCCACCTGCGCGGCCTGGGCCGTGCGCTGCTCGGCCAGCGTGGCGCGGCCGGCCAGCGCGTCGGCGACGTCGCGGAACGCGCCCTGGATGGCCTTCTCGTACTGCGCCGTCGCCGCGTCGCGCTGGGCGCGTGCGGCGGCCAGGTTGGCGCGGTTGCGGCCGGCGTCGAACAGCGGCTGCACCAGCGACGGCGCAAAGCTCCAGACGGTGTTCTTGAACAGGTTGTCCAGCTGGCTGCTGGCGGTGCCCAGGCTGCCGGTCAGCGTGATGCGCGGGAAGAAGGCCGCGCGGGCGGCGACTATGTTGGCGTCGGCCGCGGCCAGCGCCTGCTCGGCCTGGCGCACGTCGGGCCGGCGCGTCAGCACCTCGGCCGGCACGCCGGCGGGCAGCTCGGCCAGCGGCTCGAAGTCGGCCAGCAGCCCGGTGGGCGCGGGCAGGTCGGCCGGCGGCGTGACGCCCAGCAGCAGCAGCAGCGCGTTCTGGTCCAGCGCGCGCTGGCGCTGCGTCTGCGCGTAGGCCACGCGGGCGGCCTGCAGCGCTGACTCGGCCGTGCGCAGGTCGATCTCGCTGGTGATGCCGCCCTCGAAGCGCTGGCGGATCAGCGACAGCGACTGCTCGCGGCTGGCCAGCGTGTCGCGCGTGATCTTCAGCAGCGCCTCGTCGGCCTGCAGCGCGATCTCGGCAGTGGCGACGGCGGCCACCAGCGCGATCTGCACCGCCTGTTGGTTGGCCTCGGCGGCCAGCAGCTGGGCCTGCGCGGCGGCGTCCAGGCTGCGCAGGCGGCCGAACAGGTCCAGCTCGTAGGCCGAGACCTGCAGCCCCGCCTGGTAGTTGCTGGTGATGCCGCCGCTGCTGTTGGGCGTGCGCGAGCCGCTGATGCCGACGTTCACCGTCGGCCACAGGTCGGCCTCGCGCGCGGCGGCGGTGGCGCGGGCCGCAGCGATGTTGGCGGCGGCCACGCGCAGGTCGCGGTTGTTGGCCAGCGCCAGCGGGATCAGGCGCGGCAGCCGCGTGCCCTGGAAGGCCTGTGCCCAGGGCAGGGCGGCGGCGGCCGTGGCACCCGTGCCGCCGGCGTTCGGGAACGCGGCGGCCGGCAGCGCGGCCTGGGCGCTCTCGGCGGCGGTGGGCTTCTTCGGCTCGGGGCCGGCGCAGGCGGCCAGCAGCGCGGCCGTGGCGATCAGCGTCAGCGCGCGGGTCATGCCTGGCTCCCGGATTCTTCTTCGTTCTCGTGGGCATCGCGCCGGCGCTGCCGTTCGCTGCCAGGGAAAACCCTTCGCACGACGACGAAGAACACCGGCACGAACAGCACGGCCAGCAGGGTCGCGCTGATCATGCCGCCCATGACGCCGGTGCCGATGGCGCGCTGGCTGGCCGAGCCGGCGCCGCTGGCGAGCACCAGCGGCAGCACGCCGAGGATGAAGGCCAGTGACGTCATGACGATGGGCCGGAAGCGAAGGTGCGCCGCCTCGATGACGGCTTCGAACACGCTCTTGCCGTGCGCCTGCAGGTCTTTCGCGAACTCGATGATGAGCACCGCGTTCTTGGCCGACAGGCCGATGATGGTGATCATGCCGACCTTGAAGTAGACGTCGTTCTCCAGACCGCGGATGTTGGCACCCAGCACGACGCCCAGCACCCCCAGCGGCACGACCAGCAGCACCGCGAGCGGGATGCTCCAGCTCTCGTACAGCGCGGCCAG
Source organism: Roseateles sp. (assembly GCA_041914785.1). GTDB lineage: Bacteria > Pseudomonadota > Gammaproteobacteria > Burkholderiales > Burkholderiaceae_C > Pelomonas. The sequence continues at coordinate 9,139 of JAYSCT010000033.1, read as the reverse complement.
GCACAGGAACACCGCCAGCAGCGAGAAGCCGAACAGGATGAAGGCGGTGGAGCCCGACAGCTTCTCCTCGCGCGACTGGCCGGTCCACTCGAAACCGAAGCCGTCGGGCAGCGTCGCGGCGATCTTCTCCATCTCGGCCATGGCCGTGCCGGTGGACACGCCCTTGGCCGGCTCGCCGGCGATGCGCATCGTCGGGTAGCCGTTGTAGCGCACCGTCTGCAGCGGGCCGGTGATCCACTTGCTGCTGGCGAACGACGCCAGCGGCACCGGCTGGCCCGCGGTGTTCTGCACGTTCAGCTTCAGCAGGTCCTCGGGCTGCATGCGCGCGCTGGCCTCGGCCTGCACGACGACGCGCTGCAGCCGGCCGGCATTGGGGAAGTCGTTCACATAGCTGGACCCCAGCGATGTGCCCAGCACCGAGTTGATTGCGGCGATGGGCACGCCCAGCGCAAGCGCACGTTCGCGGTCGATGCTGAGTTCGAGCTGCGCGGCGTCCTCCAGGCCGTCGGGCCGCACGGCGGCCAGCAGCGGGTTCTTGGCGGCGGCGGCCAGCAGCTGGTTGCGCGCGGCCAGCAGCTCGGCGCGCGTGTGGCCGCTGCGGTCCTGCAGCCGGAACGCGAAGCCGTTGGCGCGGCCCAGGTCGCGGATGGGCGGCGGGCTGACCGGGAAGATCACCGCGTCGCGGATCTTGCTGAGCGCGCCGAAGCTGCGCTGCACCAGTGCCTGCGCGCTGTGCTCGGCGCCGTGGCGCTCGTCCCAGGGCTTGAGCGTGACGAAGCCCAGCGCGGCGTTCTGGCCCGAGCCGGCGAAGCTGAAGCCGACGACGCTGACCATGCTCTCCACCTCGGGCTGCTTGAGCAGATAGTCCTCGGCCTGCTGCATGACGGCCAGCGTGCGCTGCTGCGTGGCGCCAGGCGGCAGCTGCACGTTGACGAGGATGCTGCCCTGGTCTTCATTCGGCACGAACGACGTGGGCAGGTTGCGGAACAGCAGCGTCGCCGCGCCGATGACGGCGATGTAGACGATGAGCATGCGCCCGCCGCGGTGGATGAGCTTGGCCACCCAGCCCTCGTAGCCCTTGGCCGTGCGCGCGAAGCGGCGGTTGAACCAGCCGAAGAAGCCGCGCTTCTCGATGTGGTGGCCGGCCTCGACGGGCTTGAGCAGCGTGGCGCACAGCGCCGGCGTCAGCGACAGCGCGAGGAACGCCGAGAAGGCGATGGCCGAAACCATCACCGCCGCGAACTGGCGGTAGATGTTGCCGATGGCGCCGCTGAAGAAGGCCAGCGGCACGAACACCGAGATCAGCACCACCGTCACGCCGACGATGGCGCCGGAGATCTGCGTCATCGCCTTGCGCGTGGCCTTGAGCGGCGACAGCCCCTCCTCGCTCATGATGCGCTCGACGTTCTCCACGACGACGATGGCGTCGTCCACGACGATGCCGATGACCAGCACCATGCCGAACATCGTCAGCACGTTGATGGAGAAGCCCAACGCGAGCAGCGTCGCGAAGCTGCCCAGCAGCGCGATGGGCACCACCAGCGTCGGGATGACCGTGTAGCGGATGTTCTGCAGGAACAGGAACATCACCAGGAACACCAGCACCACGGCCTCGATCAGCGTCTCGACGACCTGCGAGATGGAGATGTCGATGAACAGCGAGCTGTCGAACGGGATGCTGGCCTTCACGCCCGACGGGAAGTAGGGCTGCAGCTCCTTGAGGCGCTTCTTGACGAGGTCGGCCGTCTGCAGCGCGTTGGCCGACGGTGCCAGCTGCACGCCGATGCCCACCGACGGTTGGCCGTTCAGCCGCGTGATGCGGCCGGTGTAGGCCTGCGCGCCCAGCTCCACGCGGGCCACGTCTTTCAGCCGCACGGTGGAGCCGTCGGCGTTGGCGCGCAGCACGATGTTGCCGAACTGCTCGGCGCTGGTCAGCTGGCCGCGCACGACGACGGTGGCCGACACCGTCTGGCCCGGCACGTTGGGCAGGTCGCCGATGGCGCCCGAGTCCACCTGCGCGTTCTGTGCGCGGATGGCGTCGTTCACGTCGGCCGGCGACAGCCGCAGGCCCACCAGCTTGGCCGGGTCCAGCCAGATGCGCATCGCGCGCTCGGTGCCGAACAGCGACGCCTGGCCCACGCCCGGCACGCGCTGCAGCTCGGGCAGCAGCGAGCGCGACACGTAGTCGCCCAGCGCCGTCGTGTCGACGTCGGGGTTGGTGCTGGACACGATGGTGAACAGCAGGAAGTTGGGGTTGGCCTTGTCGACGCGCACGCCCTGCTGGATGACGCTGGCCGGCAGCCGCGGCGTGGCCCGCGCGAGGCGGTTCTGCACGTCCACCTGTGCGAGGTCCGGGTTGGTGCCGGGCTCGAAGTTCAGCGTGATGGAGCCCGAGCCGTCCGACTGCGCGCTGGCCTCCATGTAGATCAGGCCCGGCGCGCCGTTCATCTCGCGCTCGATGATGCTGATGACGGCGTCCTCCAGCGTCTGCGCGGAGGCGCCGGGGTAGGTCACCGACAGCTGGATGGCCGGCGGGGCCACGGGCGGGTACTGCGCGATCGGCAGCTGCGTGACCGCGACGCCGCCGATGACCGTGATGAACAGGGCGATGACCCACGCGAAGATGGGCCGGTTGATGAAGAACTGCGCCATGTCGGGTCAGCTCCTCAGCGGGAGGCTGCGGAGGCGGGGGCCGAAGCGGGCGCCGCGCCCGCAGCCGCCACCGGCACGGGCCGCGCCTTGCCGCCGGCCTTGGCCTTCTGCAGCCCGTCGACGACGACCTTCTCGCCGGCCTTCAGGCCGTCCAGCACCAGCGCGCGGCCGCCCTGGGCCGGGCCCAGCTTGACGGGCCTCGCACTGACGCTGCCGTCGTCGGCGACGACCAGCACCGTGTCGCCCGACGGGCCGCGTGCCACCGCCTGCTGCGGCAGCAGCACGCCGTCGGCCACCTCGGCCTGGGCGAGGCGCACGCGCACGTACAGCCCGGGCAGCAGCTGCCCCTGCGGGTTGGGCAGCTCGGCGCGCAGCGCGATCTGGCCGGTGTTGGCGTCCACGCTGAGGTCGGAGAACAGCAGCTTGCCGGCCTGCGGGTAGACGCTGCCGTCTTCCAGCAGCACCTGCACCTTGGCGGCCTCGCCGCCACCGGCGCGCTGCAGCCGGCCGGCGGCCAGCGCCTGGCGCAGCCGCATCACGTCGGCGGCCGACTGCGTGAAGTTCACGTACAGCTTGTCGATCTGCTGCACGACGGCCAGCGGCGTGGCTTCGCCCTGGCCCACCAGTGCGCCCTCGGTGACCAGTGCGCGGCCGATGCGGCCGGCGATGGGCGCGGTGACGGTGGCGTAGCCGAGGTTGATCTGCGCCGTCTGCACGGCGGCCTTGCCGGCCTGCACGTCGGCAGCGGCCTGCTTGGCGGCGGCCTGTGCGTTCAGCGCCTCCTGCTGGCTGACGGCCTGGCTCCTGGCCAGCGGTGCGTAGCGGTCGGCCAGTGCCTGGGCCTGCAGCAGGTTGGCCTCGGCGCGGGCCAGCTGCGCCTGCGCGCTGGCCAGCGTGGCGCGGTAGGGCGCGGCGTCGATGTCGAACAGCGGCTGGCCCGCCTTCACGTCCGAGCCCTCGTTGAACAGCCGCTTCTGCAGGATGCCGGCGGCGCGGGCGCGCACCTGGGCCACGCGGTAGGCCTCCAGCCGGCCCGGCAGCTCCACCGACAGGTCGGCCCGGCCGGGCGCCACGGTGATGACGCCCACCTCGGGCGGCGGCGGCGCGGCGGGGGTGCCGGTCTGGCTGCCCGCCGGGCTGCAACCCTGCAGGCCCGCGCCCAGCCCCACCGTCAAGCACATGGCGCCCAGCCCGGCCTTGCTACCCCTTGCCCACTTCATCGTTGCGACCCCGTCCGACGTATTGCTGTGCTGGCCCCGGCGCCGGTGCGGGCGGGGCAAAACGCCGCACTGTAGCCATGCAAGCGCTGCCACGTCGGTGAAGCAACGCAAAGTCCCTTGACGGGATTCCGTTCAGCCCATGCCGTTCGTCATGGGGTTAGAGCGCCGCCAGCCGCGCGCGCTGCACCGCGCGGCCGATGTCGGCCCCCTGCGCGCCGCGCGCCATGGCGGCGGCGCTGACGGCGGCGAGATCCACCTGCTGCGTGGCGGCCAGGTCGGCCAGCAGCCGTTCGCGCTGCGGATAGTCGCGGTTCTCCAGGCCCAGACGGCCGCGCGCGTCGCATTCGCAGGCCCACAGCAGTTCGGCAAAGCGCTGCGGCCGCCGCCACGCGTCGCAGCGCTCCAGCAGGCGCAGCCGCGCCTCGGCGCTGAACCCTCCGCTCTGGTGCACATGCGTGTGCTCGCGCGCCACGAGCGCGGCCAGCTCGCGGCAGTCGTTGGGCACCTTCCAGCGCGCGCTGACCTGGGCGGCCAGCTTCTCGCTGCGCAGCTCGTGCGCGATGTGGCGCGGCAGCTCCTCCTTGCGCGTCGTGCCCTTGCCGAGGTCGTGGCACAGGCAGGCGTAGCGCACCGTCAGCGGCGCGTCCAGCCGCGCGCACTGGTCCAGCACCATCAGCAGGTGGATGCCGGTGTCGATCTCCGGGTGGTGCGCCTCGGGCTGCGGCACGCCGAACAGCGCCGCCACCTCCGGCAGCAGCTTCGGCAGCGCGCCGGCATCGCGCAGCACTTCCAGCATGCGCGACGGCTTGGCCTCCATGAGCCCGCGCGACAGCTCCTGCCAGACGCGCTCGGGCACCAGCGCGTCCACCTCGCCGGCGGCCACCATGTCGCGCATCAGCGCGACGGTCTCGGGCGCGACGCTGAAGTCGGCAAAGCGCGCCGCGAAGCGGGCCAGCCGCAGGATGCGCACGGGGTCTTCGGCGAAGGCGGGGGACACGTGGCGCAGCACGCGGTCGCGCAGGTCGCGCTGGCCGCCGTAGGGGTCGATGACGTGGCCTGCGTCGTCCTCGGCCATCGCGTTGATCGTCAGGTCGCGGCGCGCGAGGTCCTGTTCCAGCGTCACGTCGGGCGCCGCGTGGAACGCAAAGCCGTGATAGCCCGCGGCCGTCTTGCGCTCGGTGCGGGCCAGCGCCACTTCCTCGTGCGTGTCGGGGTGCAGGAAGACCGGGAAGTCCTTGCCCACGGGCTGGTAGCCGGCGTCGACCAGCGCCTGCGGCGACGCGCCGACGACGACCCAGTCGCGGTCCTGCACGGGCAGGCCCAGCAGGCGGTCACGGACGGCGCCGCCGACGAGATAGGTTTGAAAATTCGCCACGGGCGTGATTCTCGTCGGCGCCGCCGGCCGGCTGCGGCAGGCCCACGCCAGGTGTCCGCGTGGGCAGCCCGCTATCGCCGCTCGGGCGGCACCCCTTCCAGCGCAGCGACCAGCTGCGCATGCGCTGCCAGGTCCACCGGCCTCACCTTGGGTTCGGTGCGCGCGGGAAAGGCGGCCAGCGAGTTGCCGCCTTTCCAGTCGCGGGCGGGCCGCACCGGCCGCGGCACGAAGCCGCCGCCGCAGTTGGGGCAGACGTTGCCCAGCAGACCTTCGGCGCAGGCCGCGCAGAACGTGCACTCGAAGCTGCAGATGCGCGCGTCCAGCGAGTCCGGCGCCAGCGTCACGGCGCAGTGCTCGCAGCAGGGGCGGAGTTCCAGCATCAGCGGCTCCAGCGCCGCCCGGCCGCCCGAAGGCGCTGGGCGCCCCCTCGGGGAGCAGCGAGCGAAGTCGAGCGTGGGGGCGTCATCGTTGCGTGCGGTAGGGCTCGTCGTCGGCGATGAAGTCCTGCTCGCGCAGCGCGTCGGCCACCCAGTCCTCCACGGCCGGGTGGGCCAGCAGCGCGTCGCGGTAGGCGGCGGCCTGCTCCGACAGCGGGAAGCCGAACCGGCTCAATCGCACGGCCACGGGCGCGAAGAACGCGTCCACCGCGCTGAACGCGCCGAACAGGAAGGGGCCAGGGCTGTTGCCGAGCGCGTCGCTCCAGGCCGCGTCCAGCCGCGCCACGTCGGCGCGCAGCTGGGCGTCCTCGGCCCACAGCCGGGCGCCCACGTCCGGGAAGAAGGCCTCGATGTTCATCGGGCAGACGGTGCGCAGCCGCGTGAAGCCGGCGTGCATCTCGGCGCACAGGCTGCGCGCGCGGGCACGGGCCAGTGCGTCGCGGGGCCAGAGGGCCTTGTCGGGGAAGCGGTCGGCGAGGTACTCGGTGATGGCCAGCGTGTCCCACACGGTGAAGCCGTCATCCTCCACCAGCACCGGCACGCGTTTGGTCGGCGTCACGGTGGCGATGACGCGGCTCCACTCGGAACCCTCGCTGAAGTCGAAGCGCAGCTTGACCTCTTCGAACGGAATGCCGAACGCTGCCAGCAGCACGCCGCTGCGCATGGACCAGGACGAGTAGTTCTTGTTGCCGATGTAGAGCTTCATGGGGCCTTTCGAGTGAGCCGCAGAGCTTAGGCGGGGCCTGCGCCGTCGGCGATGAGCATTCCGCAACGGATTGATGCGCGCTCAGTGCCGCGCGCGCCAGGCGTCCAGCCGCGCGACGCCGGCGCCCGGCGCCAGGTAGCCCGGCAGCACGGCGGCCAGCGAGCTGGCGGTGATGCCTAGCTCGGCCAGCCCCGGGAGGGTGCCGCTGGCCACGTTGGGCACGCTCAGCGACGCGAGGTTGTCGCGCGACAGCAGCGGCTCGCCCGGCAGGCATTCCATCGCCAGCGCCTGCAGCGTGGCGAGAGGCCCCGGCAGCGGCAGCACGGGCCGCTCGCAACCCGCCACGCGGCCAGCCAGCTGCACCAGCTGCGCCAGCGTGAGCACCTGCGGGCCGGCGATCTCGTAGGTCTGGCCGATGGCCTCGCGGCGCAGCAGCACCTCGACGAGGGACTGCGCCAGGTCCTGCACCCACACCGGTTGCAGCCGCGCGCCGGCGCCGCCCAGCGGCATCAGCGGGAACAGGCGCTGCAACCCGGCGAACAGGTTGACGCTGCGGTCGCCCGCACCGAACACCAGCGACGGCCGCACCAGCGACAGGTCCAGCGCGCCGGCCTGTGCGGCCGCCTGCAGCACCGCCTCGCCGGCCGCCTTGCTGCGCAGGTAGCGCGACGGCGCGTCGGCGGCCACGCCCAGCGCGCTGACGTGCACCAGTCGCCGCACGCCGGCGTCGCCCATGGCCGCGGCCACCACGCGCGGCAGCTCGACGTGCGCCCGCTGGAACGCGGCCTCGCTGCCCTGCAGGATGGCGATGAGGTTGACGACGGCGTCCTGCCCCGGCAGCAGCGCCGGCAGGTCGCGGAAGACGTCGGCCTGCACGACCGTGACGCCGGGCAGGCTCTGCACGGCCCGCGCGTGCGGCAGCCGCCGCGTCGGCACCGTGATGCGCACGCCGGCGCCCAGCCGGCGGGTCAGCTGCTCGCACAGCGCGCGGCCGACGAAGCCGCTGCCGCCGAGCAGGAGGACGGACAGGCCCATGGTCACAGCCCTCCCGCGGCGGCCGGCGGCGGCACGTCGCCTGCGTCCGCGCCGCGGCTGCCGGCCGGGCCCACGCTGGCGCCTAGCCGCTCGCGCAGCCGGGTGGCCGGCAGCCCCAGCAGCTGCGCGTAGACCGTGCCGCCCAGCAGCACCTTGCGCACGTAGTCGCGCGTTTCGTTGAACGGGATGTTCTCGGCCCAGATGGCCGCGTCCAGCACCGGGCCATCGCGCCAGCGCGCGGGGCGGCCGGGGCCGGCGTTGTAGGCCGCGGCGGCCAGCGCCTGCGCGCCGTCGAAGCGGTCCAGCACCAGCTTCAGGTAGTGCGTGCCGATGCGCAGGTTGAAGTCGCGGTCGTGCATCAGGTCGGGGCTGTAGGCGAGGCCGGCCTTCTTGGCCGTCCACTTGGCCGTGGCCGGCATGACCTGCATCAGCCCGGCCGCGCCGACATGCGAGCGCGCGTCCAGCACGAAGCGCGATTCCTGGCGGATCAGCCCGTAGACGTAGGCCGGGTCCAGCGACGCGGCCTGGGCCTCGCGCATCAGCTCGGCCTTGTGCGGCAGCGGGTAGCGCTGCGCGATGTCGATCTCGCTCTTCGTGCGCTCGCTGGTGTTGATGCAGCGGTCCCAGACCTCGCGGTCGCAGGCCTCCTGCGCGGCGGCCAGCAGCGCGCGGTCGTTCATGCCGCGCAGCGAGAAGTTCCATTCGCGCACGCCCTCGCTGCGCAGGCCCAGGTCGATGAGGCGCAGCGCGCGCGCGAGGCCCGGGTGGCTGCGCGCCGCGCGGCGCTCCTCTGCCGTCAGCGGCGCCGGCACGGCGGGCAGCGGCGTGGGCAGGCCCAGGTCCTCGGCGGCCAGCCGGCCGAAGTAGTTCAGCGGCGTCGTGGCCAGTGCGGCCAGCTGCGCGCGGGCGGCGGCGGCGTCACCCTGCATGCGGGTGGCGCGGGCGCGCCAGTAGACCCAGCCGGGGTCGCGCTGCTCGCCGGCGCTCATCTGCTCGATGGCGCGCAGCGCGACGCCAGGCGACTTGGCGCGCAGCGCGGCGCGGGCGGCCCAGGCCAGCGTGTCGTCGCTGGCGTCCAGGTCCGGCGCCAGCTTGTGCGCGCGCTCGAAGGCGGCCAGCGCGTCGTCCTGCAGCCGCATGGCCGACTGGCGGCCGATCTGCAGCCACAGCCAGGCCTGCAGGTCGGTGGGCAGGCGGCTCCACTTGTCGCGCAGCACGTCGCCCGCCTGGTCGGGGTCGTTGGCGGCCACGCGGGCCAGCGCCAGCGCGGTCAGCTCGGCTTCGGCGCGCGGCGCGGTGCGGGCCTTGCGGGTGAGGTAGCGGCCGGCGTTGTCCTGCAGTTCGGCGAGCTTCTGCTCCAGCGCCTTGTTGCCCAGCAGCGCCACGGCCTGGCGGGCCGCGCGCGGGCGGCCCTGCTCCAGCGCCTGGCGGGCCTTGGCCCAGGCGGTGTCGGGCTTGAACAGCCCGGCCTCGAAGAAGGTGGTGGCCAGCGCGTTGCAGCCGTCGTCGCCATCCTTCTGTGCCATCCAGGCGGTGCGTGCCGCGCCGGCGTCCACCTTGGCGCCCGACAGGTGATCGGCCAGCAGCGCGTAGCAGGCCACCTCGCGGTCGTCGCGCATCTGGTAGCTGGCGTGGTCGCGCCGGAAGCCGGCCCAGTCGCGGCGCCGGCCCAGCTCCAGCAGCCAGTCGTTGCGCAGCCGGTCTTCCACGTAGC